>JAOBWH010000166.1 GCA_025463265.1 Ilumatobacteraceae bacterium | reverse complement strand
GTCGACGACGGCCGCCAGCCCGTCGGCGCCGAAGCCGGCGCGCGACCGGCGCTGGCGCTCGGCGCCCGTGCCCTCGCGCACGACGAACCCGGCCGTGGTCAACACGTCCTGCCACTCGTCGCGCTCCTCGAGGACCGGGCGCACGTGTTCGAGCAGGGTGCCGAGGACGACGGGGCCCGGGCCGAGCTTCACTGCGGGCACGTCGACGAGCTGCTCGGTCAGCCCGAAGCGCGACGCGCGCCACAGGGCCGAGCGGAGGAGCTCGGATCGGGGCGGCTCGTAGGGCCGCTCCGCTTCGGCGTCGGCGTGGGCCGTCTGCACGAGGGCCCGCACGAGGGCGGCCACCGCGACGCTCTCGTCCACGGTGGTGGGCACGTCGTCGGCGCGGAACTCCAGGGTCGGGTAGCGCGCCGACGGACGGACATCCCAGTACAGCCGGGCCGGACTGTCGATCGACTCCGTGGATGTGAGCTGCTCGATCACCCGGTCGTACCCGGCGCGCCCGTCGAGGTGCTCGGGGATGCCGGCGGTCGGCCAGCGGTGGAAGACCTGCGTGCGGTAGCTGGCGTAGCTGGTGTCGTGGCCCATCCAGTACGGGGAGTTGGCGGTGAGCGCCACGAGCGTGGGGATCCAGGCCCGGCACCGGTTCATGACCTCGATCGCCAGCTCCGGGTCGCGCACCCCCACGTGCACGTGGCCACCGCACACCGCCTGCTCCGCGGCGAGGTGCCCGTAGGTCTCGTCGAGCTCCAGGTACTCGGGCTCCGGCGTGGTCCCGGCGTCGTCCCCCAGCCGGGCGAACGGGTGGGTGCCGACGGCGACGATGCGCGCCCCGTGCGCCTCCGACGCCTCGTGCAGGGTGCGGCGCAGCGAGACGAGCGAGGCGCGCAGCTCCGGGAGGTCGCGGCAGACCGCCGACCCGGATTCGATCTGCGAGCGCTTCAGCTCGGCGGCCAGGTCGCACCCGTCCGGGACGCGAGCGTCGGCCAGCACCACATCGGCATCGCCGCGCAGCGCGGAGGTGTCGGCGTCGACGAGGAAGAACTCCTCCTCGACGCCGATGGAGAAGTCTTCTCCGGCTGGGTCGTCGAAGATGGCGAAGGGGGAGCGGTCGGGAGCGGCGATGCGCCCCGATACCCCCGGTGGCGGGTGATCCAGCCCCGCGTCTGCCGACGGGGCGCAGCGGGAAGCAGGACCCGCCCCACGACAAGGAGGTCTGCCGTGCAGACCGAGACCGACGCCGACGATCCGACCCGCCTCCCCCACGACGAGCAGGTGAGCGCGGACGAGTCGCTCACCGGCGTGCTGCGGAGGTTGGCCGCCGACGGGTTCGACGCCAGCTTCCGACCCACGCGTGAACCGGTCGAGGGACAGGCCGCGGTGGTGTGCGGGGCCTGCGGTCGCGCTGCGCCGGCGGCGGACCTGCAGGTCCTGGAGGAGCGTCGGCTCGAGGGCGCCTCGGATCCCGACGACATGGTGCTCGTGGTGGCGGCCTCCTGCCCGGCGTGCGGGGCCCGCGGCACGATCGCCCTCGGCTACGGACCCGAGGCCAGCCCCGAGGACTCCGACCTCGTCGTCGCACTCCATGACCCGGGCGAGCCCGCCTCTGGCGCTCCCCTCGACGGCTGAGCTCCGGCGGTGCCGGGTACCCGAGAACACCCCACCACCACCCAGGAGCAGCTCCGATGACCGCCGAGAACGAACCCGACGACTCCAAGCCTGGCGCCTTCAAGCAGGCGGTGGCCAAGGCCGAGGAAGCGCTCGGCTGGGCGACGGCCGATCGCCGGGTGGAGGCCAAGGGAAAGCTCGACCAGTTGGAGGAGCCCGACCCGGACGCCACCGACGCCGAGGTCGATCACGTCCTCGACGAGGCCAGCCTCCACGTGCGCGCCGATCACGGTGACCTCGCGCCCGAGGTCGAGCCGAGCGACGACGAGCAGCCGGTCAAGGCCAACCCCAAGACCTCTGGCTGACGTCGGCTGACCCGATTCTCGTCGCCGGGCGGCTCCTACGGGTGCCGTCCGACGACGGGAACGGACGCGGCCTCAGGTCAGGGTGGTGGCGATCGGGTCGGGTGTCGGGGGCTCGCCGGGCGTGGGTGCTGGTGCGGGCGGCGCCGGCGGGGTCGGGGGAACCTCGGGCTGGACGGGCTGGGGATCGCTCATGCGACCTGGTGCCCCCAGGGCCCAGCGGCCAACCCCACGAGGCGACACGACGACCGGGTTCAGCGGCGGGCTGCCACCTTGGCCAGCACACCCGAGCGGATCAGCGGTCGAGGAGGCGCATGGTCGTCCGCTCGGCCCGGGTGTAGCGGTTCGACCGTCGCGAGACCGACCACGCCGCGGAGAGCTCGCCGGAATGGAACGCGGGCTCGATCGCCGGGTGGATGTAGCTCGCCCGGCACACGGTGCGGGTGTTGCCGAGCCGTTCGGCCGCCACGTCGACCGCAGCGAGGAACGCCGACGGGGTCCGGTCCTCCGGGAGCAGCGGGCCGAGGTCCTGCACCGCCGTGACCGTCCCGCCCCAGGTGCGGAAGTCACGGGCGCTGACGTCCCTGCCTCCCGCCGCGCGGAGGTAGGCGTTCACGTCGTCCGCCGTCACATCCACGACATCGTCGCCGTCGAGGTAGCAGAACAGCTGGGGCCCGTCGGCCTCGTCGCAGGCCGAGATGAGCTTGGCGAGCTGCTGGTCTCGGAGCTCGATCTGGTGCTCGACCGAGGACTTGCCGGTGAACTCGAAGGCGACGGCGCTGCCGCGGACCTCGACGTGGCGGGACTCGATGGTCGTCAGCCCGAACGAGTCGCGGGCGGTGGACGCGTCGTTGCCGACGCGGATGAGCGTCTCGTCGAGGAGCCGGGCGACGAGGGCCAGCACCCGCTCCCGGGGGAGCCCCCGCAGCGCCAGGTCCTTCGCCACCTGGTCGCGCACCCGGGGGAGCCGGCGCCCGAAGGCGGCGAGGTTCTCGAACTTCTCCGCGTCCCGGGCCTCGGTCCAGCCCGGGTGGTACAGGTACTGCTTGCGGCCGGCGTCGTCGCGCCCGACGGCCTGGATGTGCCCCTTCGGCGACGGGCAGATCCACACGTCCTGCCAAGCGGGCGGGATGACCAGCGCGGCGATGCGAGCCTTGTTCCGGACCGAGGTCGGGGTGCCGTTGGGGCCGACGTAGCGGAAGCCCTTGCCCGCCCGGAGCCGCCGGATCCCTGGCTCCACGTCGCTGACGTAGGTGAGTCCGGCGGCGCGTGCGGCCTCGGCCGGGTGGGAGGTGGCGACCATGGCGCCCATTGCCCCCGGTCCCGACCGCTCAAACCGGGTGGGACGCGCTCAGGCCGCGCAGCGGAAGCCGAGGTGGCAGGTGGCGGTGTCGACGGCCTCGGGGGACCGGGCTGCCGGGCGGAAGCGCAGGCAGTAGCTGGGTGCGCACAGGTGCGAGCCGCCCTTGATGACCCGCCGGGGGTGCACCTCGCCGGGGGCGACCGACGCCGCTCGGCGGTCCACGGTGGGGGCGCAGCAGGGGCTCGGCTCCGGCGCTTCGTGCTGCGCGGCCCACCAGTCCGTGGTCCACTCCCACACGTTGCCGGCCATGTCGTGGAGACCGTGCCCGTTGGGCGGGAACGACCCGACCGGCGCGGTGGCCACGAACCCGTCGAGGGCGGTGTTCTCCCACGGGAACGACCCCTGCCAGGTGTTGGCCAGCTGCTGCCCGTCGGGGTACGGCTCGTCGCCCCAGGTGAACTCGGCGCCGACCAGCCCGCCGCGGGCGGCCAGCTCCCACTCGGCTTCGGTGGGCAGCCGAACGCCCCGCCACGCGGCGTAGGCCTCGGCGTCCTCGAACGCGACCTGGGTGACGGGGTGGTCGCCGATGGGCCCGAGCTCGGCGTCGGGCCCGTACGGGGCGCGCCAGGACGCGCCCGGCACGTAGGCCCACCACTGCGTCCAGTCGTCGAGTCGCACCGGCCGGGACGGTGGGACGAAGACCAGCCCGCCGGGCACGAGGGCCTCGGGTGGCGCGCCGGGGAAGTCGGCGGGATCGAGCGGCCGCTCCGCCACCGTGACGTATCCGGTGGCGTCGACGAACTCGGCGAACCGGTCGTGGCTGACCTGGTGGCGGTCGATCGAGAACGGCGCCACCGCCACCGAGTGGACCGGCCGCTCCTCGGGGTAGAAGGCCGCCGAACCCATCTGCAGCTCCCCGCCCGGGATGGGGACCATCGCAGCGGCAGGCGTCACGGGGGCGAGCCTAGGCTCCCGCGTTCACACCATCCGAGGAGCAGCACCATGGCCATCGACACCTTCTTCGCCTACATCGGCGTGTACGCGGACATCGAGGACGCGACGTCCGACTACGAGACGGTGAAGGACCTCCACACGGAGCTGGGACTGATCGACGCCTACGACGCCGCCATCGTCGAGCGCCGAGAGGACGGCAAGGTCAAGATCGTGAAGAAGCACGAGACGCCCACCCGCGTGGGCGGGGTGCTGGGTGGCGGTGTCGGCCTCGCCACGGGCCTCGTCATCGCCCTGTTCCCTGCGGCGGCCATCGGCACCGGACTGCTCGCCGGCACCACGGCCGGGGGCGCGCTGGTCGGCGCGCTCGCCGGTCACGCCGCGGCGGGCATGAGCCGCAGCGACCTGAAGGAGGTGGGCGAGGCGCTCGACGCCGGCACCGCCGGGCTCATCGTCGTGGGGGTGTCCGACATGGAGGCCAAGATCGAGGCGGCCATGGCGAAGGCCGAGAAGATCGAGTCCAAGCAGCTCACGGCCGACGCCGCCGCGATCGAGAAGGACGCAGCCGCGGAGTGAACGCCCGGTGGCGGGCGCGGCTGGCGTCGACGGCCCTGCTGGCACTCGGCCTCGCCGCATGCTCGGGCAGCAGCGACGCGGGTCCGCCCGCCGCCGCGTCCACCACCCCGGCGACCGTGAGATCCACGACGACGTCCACGGGGGCCGAGGCCGTCGGCACCGCCGGTTGCGGGAGGGAGCCCGATGTGGCCCGCCTCGCCGACGAGGTCCCCGGCGATGTGGCGGCCACCTTCCAGAGCGGCGGCGTGGAGCGGGTCTACCGGCTGTCGGTCCCGGCCTCGTACGACCCCGACGTGGCTGCGCCCCTCATCTTCAACCTGCACGGCAGCGGGTCCAACGCCGTGCAGGCCAGCGTGTACGGCGGCGTCCCCCAGCGGGCGGCCGAGGACGGGATCATCGTGGTGACCCCGGAGGCCATCGACGGCACGTGGGAGCTGGGCGGGACGGGGGCGGACGGGGACTTCCTGATCGGCCTCCTCGACGACGTCGAGGCCCGCTACTGCGTGGACCAGGCTCTGACGCACATCATGGGCATGTCCCTCGGTGCGTGGAAGGCGGCGTCCACCGCGTGCGCGCACCCGGGCCGCTTCGCGTCCGCCGTGCTCGTCACCGTCGAGGTCTTCCCCGGCGACTGCGAGCCGCTGGCGGTGATGGCCTTCCACGGAACGGGTGATCACGTCGTGCCCTACGGCGACGGGGCCGATCGCGGCGTCACCGTCACCGGTTTCAACGCGGGCCTCCCCGGCGCGGTCGACAACGTCGAGGCCTGGGCCGAGAACGGCGGCTGCGGCCCTGAGCCCGAGATCTCCGAGATCGGCGACGACGTCGTGCTCCGCCGCTTCTCCGGCTGCGACCCGGGCATCGACGTCGAGCTCTACACGATCGAAGGTGGCGACCACACCTGGCCCGGCGCGGACATCGACATCTCGGGCCACGGCGGCACCACCCAGACCATCGACGCCACGAACCTGGCCCTGTCGTGGTTCGCCGAGCACCCGGCCGGGTAACGGGCAGGAAACCCAATCCGGAAGGCGCGGTCGATGTTCCTCGAGTCTGTCGAACCCCAGTTCACCCTGTACACCCTCAGCGGGTTCCCGTCTTTCGCCGCCACGGAGCGCTTGGAGGCGGAGATCCTGGCCGAGGCAGACCTCGACGTCACCGAGCCGCCCTCGAGCGGGCGGGTGTCACCCACCACCTTCCACCTGGCGCTCGGCCTGGATGGTCCGCTCGGGATGGCTGCGTCCACCGTCGGGCCCCTCGCCGACCTGCCGCTGGGCCTCGCGCTCCAGGCCGCCGGCGTCGATCTGGCCGCCGAGGTCGATCTGCCCGACAACGCGTGCGAGCTGGTCTCGCTGTCGGTCGACAGCGACGTCGAGCGCGACACGACCGGCGTGACCGAGGCGCTCTACCGGTCCTTCTACCGGCAGGCCAAGCGGTCGGGCGCGCAGAGCGCCGTGGTCGGCGTCGACCCTTGGGTCTTCGACGTGCTGACCGAGCAGTACGGCGTGCCGTTCCACGTCCTCGGCCCGCCGCTGGTGCTGCTGGGCCGCGAGCTGCTCGCCATCGGCGGCGATCTGCACCTGCTCGAAGATGGCGTCCGCCGCGACGCGCCGGCGTTCTTCGCCTACCTGGATCAGCCAGCGGTCGGACCCTCCGGCCTGGCACCGAACGCCATCCCCGTCTGACCGCTGAGCACGCGCCACCCGCCGCCTCCCAGGGTATGGGCGCCAACGGCGAGGGGTACGAGACGTTGCCTCTGTCCGCTCCCCCGATGGATTTGCGATGCGCTCGACGCAGCACCATCCGAGATCTTCCTTCGACACCGCGGGGTCCTCGGGATCCTTCCGGGCGCCGTTCGCGATCGACCGCACGGCCACGGACCGCCAGGCGGTCGTGCAGGTGTGTGGCGAGCTCGACGCCGCCAGCGCGCCCCGCCTGGCGACGGCGCTGGCGGACGATGCGGTCGAGCACCGCGACGTGCTCCTCGACCTGGACGGGACGACGTTCATCGATTCGGCCGGCATCCGGGTCCTGGTCCAGTCCATGTGGGACCTCCGCGAAGCCGGCGGGAGCCTTCGCCTCACCACGGCCTCGGCCATGGCGGAGAACATCCTCGGCATCACCGGAATACTCGACGTCTTGAAGGAACCAGCACCATGACCGACCCCATCCGGGTGATCATCGCCAACGATGCGGAACTGATCATCGAAGGCCTCAAGGGGCTGCTCGCGCCGTACGCGGACCGCATCGAGATCGTGGCCTCTGCGACCGGTGATCCCGAGGTCGAGCGAGAGGCGGCGATCAGCGCCGACGCCGACATCATGTTGATCGACGCCTTCGGCCGCACCGGCGCCGGCATCGATGCCGTCACCCGGGTCCTCTCGCAGGAGCCGCAGTTCGCCGTCGTCGTGTTCACCGAGGCCGACGACCTGCGCCACCTCTTCTCCGCCCTCCGCGCCGGCGTTCGCGGCTACCTCCTGAAGTCGATCCCGACCTCGGAGCTGGTCACCACGCTCGAGCGCATCGCCAGCGGCGAGGTCGTCATCGACCCGGGCCTGGCCACCGAGGCGGCGGTGATGGCCGCCCGCACCACGTCGCGCCAGCGCTGGGTCGGCGCCCATCTGGGCCTGTCTCGCCGCGAGGCCGAGGTGCTGCGCTGCGTCGCCCACGGCCGTTCGGTCGATGAGGCCGCCGCCGAGCTGGGCGTCGGGCGGGAGACGATCCGCACCCACCTCCAGCAGATCTACCGGAAGCTGGGCGTGAACGACCGGGCCGGGGCCGTGGCCAAGGCCTGGCGCGAGGGCCTCACCGAGTAGGCCGGGCCCCCGATGGGGCCCTGACGACCCTTCCCCCCGATCGCCGGGGACGGTTCCGGACTGCGCCCCCGGAACCGTCCCCGGTGCGCGTCTGCCCGGTGGTCAGATGTCGTCGACGTCGTCGTCGAGCCCGCCGTCGGGGAGGGCGAGCTCCTTCAGGTCGCGCAGCGCCCGGCGCAGCAGGCGCGACACGTGGACCTGGCTCATCCCGACCCGCTCGGCGATCTCGGACTGGCTGAGGTCCTCGAAGAAGCGGAGGTACACGATGGTCCGCTCGCGCTCGTCGAGCGTCTCGAGCAGCTGGGTCAAGAGGACCCGCTCGTCGGGTGGGAGCCCGTCGCTGATCTCGCTGCGGCCCGTGGAGTGGCTCGCGGCGAGGGCGCCTTCGGTCGTGTCGGTGGAGGTGGTGCGATAGGCCGCGCCCGCATCGAGCGCATCGAGCAGGTCGTCGATGCTGATCCCGAGCTGCTCCGCGATCTCGGCGGGGGTCGGGGTGCGGCCGGTCTGGGCGTTGAGCTCGGCCACCACGGCGGGGATGCGGACGTGCAGGTCCTTGGCCCGGCGTGGGACCTTCACCGCCCACGTCGCATCTCGGAAGTGCCGGCGCAGCTCGCCGGTGATGGTGGGCACCGCGAACCCGGCGAACGGCACGCCGAACTTGGGGTCGAAGCGCTCGACGGCCTTCACCAGGCCCAGCATCGCCACCTGCTCGAGGTCGGCGAGCGGCTCGCCCCGGTTCGCGAAGCGCCGGGCGCAGGCCTGAGCGATGGACAGCGTCTCGGTGACCAGGTCGTTGCGCAGACGCCGGTTGCCGGTCCGCCGGTACTCCTCGAAGCGGGCGGTGAGGTCAGCAGCGTCGCCGTGCGTGCGGTCGGCCGAGCTCACGCGACACCGACGGCGAGGCGGCGTTCCAGCCAGCACGACACCTGGCCCCCCTCGACCGCGTAGCCGTGATCATCGGCCACCACGGAGAGGATCTGGCGCGAGAACGCGAACCGGTCCGCGTCGGGCTGATCGTCGCCGTGCGGGACCGTCCCCTCCACCCGGACGCGCTCGCCCGGCACGGCCAGCACCTCGATGCGGAGGTCGTCGCCGTTGCCGGCCTCGGCCAGCGCGGCGCACACCTCGTCGACGCCGATCCGGAGATCGTCGATCGATTCGATGTCGAAGCCGACCATGGTGGCCAAGCCGCCGATGGCCAGGCGGACCGACCGGAAGTAGCGCACGTCGGCGGGCACGGTCAGGGTCATCAGAGGGGCGTCGGTGGCGTCCATGACACCATCCTCGCGCCGCAGCGCGCTCACCTGGGGTTGCCGGGACGAGAGGGGTACATGACAGTCACCTACCCGGGCTGCCCAGGTATCAGACCGCAGCGGTGGGGGTACCGATCATCCACGAGCGAGTTCTGCTCGACCATCTGACGAACACGTCGTCCGCAACAGAGGAGCACACCATGGGCAGCAACGCCGATGACGCCAAGGGCCGGATCAAAGAGGCCGCCGGCGATCTGACCAACGACCGGGATCTCAAGAACGAGGGCAAGGCCGATCAGGCCGGTGCCAGCGTGAAGGAGGCCGCCGAGAACGCCAAGGACAAGGTGTCCGGCGCCGTCGACTCGGTCAAGGACAAGCTCACCGACTGATCACCTTCCGCACCAGGCGACGAGGCCCCCGGACCGTTCGACGGTCACGGGGGCCTCGTCGCGTCGGGGTGCGGTTCCGAGGTCAGAGGTCGGGGACCTGGGCGACGGAGAGGAAGAACTCGTCGATCCCGCGGATGACCGCCTGGAACTCGAGGAAGTCCACCGGCTTGGCGACGTGCGCGTTGCCGTGCAGCGCATAGGTGGCCACGACGTCGTGCGCGGCCGCGCTCGTGCTGAGCACCACCACCGGGATCGTCGCCAGCCCGGGGTCGCCCTTCACCTCGGCGAGGACCTGGTGGCCGCTGACCTTGGGCAGGTTGAGATCGAGCAGCACCAGGTGCGGCGTCGGGGCCTCGGTGTACGCCCCCCGCTTGTGCAGGTAGTCGAGCGCCATCGCGCCGTCCTCGACCACGGCGACATCGCAGCGGCTGGAGGAGCCGGCCAGCGACTCCCGGGTCATCAACACATCACCGGGGTCGTCGTCGACGAGCAGGATGCGAGCCTGCGCCAGCGGCTGGCGGATGGCGTTCTGGTTCATCGGAGTCCCGTCGGGGTGGTGGGTGCAGGGGTGGGGGTGACCGGCAGGGTCCAGCGCACGGTGGTGCCGGCGCCGTGTTCAGGCTCGTCGATCCAGATCCGACCGCCGCTGAACTCGACGATCCGCTTGCAGAGGGCCAGGCCGATGCCGGTGCCCTCGAACTCGCCGCGGCCGTGGAGGCGCTGGAACACGGCGAAGACCTGCTCACGGTACTGGGGCTCGATGCCGATGCCCCGGTCCGAGCAGGCGAACGACCACACGTCACCGTCGCGGGCGGCGCTCAGCGAGATCGTGGGCGGCGCGCCGTGCACGCGGTACTTGATCGCGTTGCCGACGAGGTTCTGGAGCAGCGCCCGGTAGAGGGTCGGGTCGCCGGGCACGGTGGGGAGCTCGCCGACGGAGACGGAGGCGTCGGTGAGGTCATCGGCGAAGGAGTCGAGCACCTCCTCGGCCATCGCGCCGAGGTCGCACTCGACGAAGGCGCGGGTGGAGCGGCCCATGCGGGAGAACTCGAGCAGGTCGGCGATGAGCGCCTGCATCCGCTTGGCGCCGTCGACGGCGAAGTCGATGTAGGACCGGCCCCGCTCGTCGAGCTGGTCGCCGTAGCGCTGCTCGAGGAGCTGGCAGAACGAGGCGACCTTGCGGAGCGGCTCCTGGAGGTCGTGCGACGCCACGTAGGCGAACTGCTCCAGATCGGCGTTGGAGCGGGCCAGGTCGTCCGCCCGTCGGGCCAGCTCGATGCGCTGCGCCTCGACGGCGGCGAGCTCCTCCACGATGCGGTCGCGCATGTCCGAGACGCGCTGGGCGAGCCGCTCGATCTCGGCCGGTCCCTGGACCTCGATGGGGACGTCGAGGTTGCCGCCGGCGACGGCGTCGGCGGCCAGCATCACCCGGTCCATGGGAGCGACGACCCGCCGCCGGAGGAGCCAGCTGCCCCCGGAGGCGAGGGCACCGAAGAGGGCGATCGTGGCGCCCACCGACACCACCAGGCGCGAGGTGGTGTCCTCCAGGTTGGTGCGGGCGACCACCCGCTCCCGCTGGAGGATGGCCTCGAGGTCGTCGAGCTCGGCCCGGACGTCGTCGAAGACCGCGGTGCTGCGGATGAGCGTGCCGTCGAGGTCGGGCTGGTCCGCGCTGTCGAGCAGGGGGTCCGCGACGCTGTCCCGCCAGTCGTCCATCGCCTGTTGGACCTGGTCGAGGGCGGCGACGACGGTGGCCTCCGAGGGGTCGCCGTCGATCACCCTGCGGATCTCTCGGTCGATCTTCTTCTGCGACGCCCGGCCGGCGGTGTAGGGCTGGAGCAGGCGGTCGTCGCGCGTGATCACGTAGCCGCGGATGCCGGTCTCCTGGTCGAGCACGCTCGCCCGCAGCTGCTGGACCGAGATCCGGGCGGGCCCCACCGTCTCGAACACGCGGGCCCGGGCATCGAGGAGGCTGGCGAACCCGAACCACACGATGACCGAGCCGACGGTGAGCGCCACGATGGCCGTGATCCACGCGGCCGTCGACAGCTGGCGGAGCGAACGGCTGCTGGTGCGGCCCAGGCTCACGCTGGGCCGGCCGCGTGCGGGGGACGGCAGCTCACCACGAGGAGCGCGACGTCGTCGCGCCACCCGTCGACGGCTCGGCGGGCGAACACGTCGATCAGGGCGTCGGCGTCGATCACGCCGTCGGTCGTGGCGGCGTCGACCGCAGCGGGCACCTCCTCCACTGCGAGGATCGACCCGTCCTCGGCGCGCACCTCGAACAAGCCGTCGGTGTAGGTCACCAGGCTCCACGCCCCGTCGAGGTGGTGTTCGGTCCCCGGCAGGTCCGCGTCGTCGAGGCGGATCCCGAGCGGCGACCGGCCGGCGGTGTCGGCCAGCGGTCCCCGGCCGGTGATGATCGGCGCCGGGTGGCCGGCGTTGCGCACGCAGACGGTCCGCAGGTCGGCCGAGATCGTGAGATCGCACACCGTGGCGAACTCGTCGCCGCTCGGGCGCTCGCTCACCAGCAGGTCCTCGAGCGCGACGAGCACCTCGCCCGCATCGAGGCCGGCCAGGACCAAGGAGCGCCACCCCGCCCGCAGGCTCACCCCCAGCGCCGCCTCGTCGGTGCCGTGGCCGGCCACGTCGCCGATCACGAGGCGCAAGGTGCCGTCGGCCAGCTCGAGACCGTCGAAGAAGTCGCCGCTGACCACGCCCGACCGGGCGGCGATGTAACGGGCCTCCCACGTGACGTCCGGGCGGACCACCGCCGGGTCGACGAGCAGGGCCCGCTCCAGCCGGTGCTGCTCGGCCTGGCGCATGTGGGCCTCGGCGAGGGCGGTGGCCGCCAGCTGGGAGCGCTTGCGCTCCACCGCGAAGCGGATCGAGCGGGCGATCGTGCGACCGTCGGCGTCGCCCTTGACGAGGTAGTCCTGCGCGCCGCGGGCGAGCGCCTCGGTGCCCGCCTGCGCATCGCCCCACCCTGTGAGCACGACGATGGCGACGGTGGGGACGGCGGCGACGATCTCATCGAGCGCCTCGAAGCCGGTGACGCCGGGGAGGCCGAGGTCGAGCACGACGCAGGAGACCTCCTCGGGCCCGGTCATCCCGAGCAGGTCGGCGGTCCGGGCGACGCAGCGGACCTGCAGCTCCGGGTCCGCGTCGGCGATGGCCTCCTCGAAGAGGATGGTGTCACCGGGGTCGTCCTCGACCAGCACCACGAGGTGGGGCGCGTCGCGCGGCGACACGTGCACAGGCGGTGCCCAGGGGGACGAGAGCGGCTCGGTCATGTCGATCGTGCATGCTGGCTGAGCGAGGCCACGAGCACACCCCCCGAGCGGGTGGATTCAGCTTCACCCATGCCCGCTCCGCCAGCCTAGGAGAGGAGGCTGGTGAGCCCCGTCATCTCGAAGATGCGACGGACGGCGTCACTGGCCGCCGACACGGTGAAGGGCCGATCGGCGGTCTCGGCCCGCTGCACCTCGGCCGCGATCACCCGCAGGCCGGACGAGTCGATGAACGACACGCCCGACAGGTCGAGCGCGACGCCCGAAGCGGGAACCGGCGCTTCGGCGAGCGCCTCCGCGAGCGTGGCAGCCGAGGCCGCATCGAGCTCGCCATCGGCGATCACCCGAAGCGGCTCGGACCCCGGGTCGATCTGGACGCTGAAGTGGGGAGCCCCGATGGTCATGCCCGGAGCGTAGCCCGGCGGCCACGGCTCAATCGCCGAGGGTGAGGCCGCGGGTACCCGCGACGTAGCAGGCGGTCAGGTCGAGGTCGGTCTGGCACGCCGTGGCCACCTCGTCATCGGACCGGCCGCGCCAGCGCTGCGGGTTCTTGACCGACGCCGGAGGGGTCAGGCCCAGGCGCCCCACCTCGTAGCAGGCGAACTGGTCGCCGTCGGCGCAGCGCGAGATGAGCGCGGCCTGTTCCGGGTTCGAGGGCGCCGTGGTGGGCGGGGCGGTGGTGGGCGGCGCGGTGGTGGCCGGTGCCGTCGTGGGCGGGGCGGTGGTGGGCGGTGCGGTGGTGGGCGGCGTCGTGGTGCTGCTCGTGGTGGTGGTGCTGCTGGTGGTGGTCGAGGTGGACGTCGAGGTGGTGGACGACGTGGTCGAGGTGGTGGTCTGCGCGGTGTCGTCGTCGCCGTCGGACCGGAGCACCAGGAACGCGACGAGCAGGATCAGCACCACGCCGAGGCCGATGGCGGGAAGCCACGGCCGGTAGTCGAAGGGAGCGTCGCCACCAGGGGGCACGGGTGGCCCCGGCGACCCGGGCGGCGGGGGCGTGGTGGGGCTCGTCATGGCCGCGAGGGTAGGTCACTGTGGTTGGATGACGTCGATGGACGGCACGGGGCAGGCCCACGACCGGGCGCACAACCGCCAGCTCTGGAGCCTGGTCAACGAGCGGTTCACCGACGCCGACGCCGCCGCCCGCTGGAGCGAGCTCGACATCAGCTGGGGGCTGTTCCGCATCCCCGACGCCGACCTCGGCCTGCTCGGCGACCTCGACGGCCTCCGGGTCGCGGAGCTGGGCGCCGGCACGGCCTACTTCTCGGCGTGGCTCGCCCGGGCCGGCGCCCGACCCGTCGCCCTGGACCTGAGCGCCGCCCAGCTCGGCTCCGCCCGACGCTGCCAGGAGCAGACCGGCATCCACTTCCCGCTCGTGGAGGCCGACGGCGCCGTCCTCCCGCTCGCCACCGGTGCGTTCGACCTGGTGGTCAGCGAGTACGGCGCCGCGCCGTGGTGCGACCCCGCCCGGTGGCTGCCCGAGGCAGCACGGATCCTGCGGCCGGGCGGCCGCCTCGTGTTCCTCACCAACAGCGTCCTGGCCGGGCTGTGCGTCCCGGCGGACGAGGGCTTCGCCGGCGAGCAGCTGCTGCGCCCGCAGCGCGACCTGTACCCCATCACCTGGCCCGAGGGCGGCACCGAGCACCACCCCGGCCACGGCGACTGGATCCGCCTGCTCGTCGACGCCGGCTTCGTGGTCGACGCCCTCCACGAGCTCTACCCGCCCCACCACGCCGCCACCCACGAGTGGTACGACATCGTCACCGCCGACTGGGCCAGGAACTGGCCCGCCGAGGACCTGTGGGTCGCCACCCTCCCCGGGTGAGGAGACCCCGTCAGGGAAGGTTGATGAGGATGAGGCCGACCAGGGCGCACGCCACCAGGACGGCCACGATGATCGCCCCGGTCCTGCCGCCGAACACCTTGAAGGCGTCGTCGCGCTCGCCCTTGTGGCGCCACTCGAGGTTCTCCGGGGTGCCCACCTTCGGCAGGTGCTGCGGGTTCTTGTGGCCCTTGCGCGGCTTGCTGGTGCTGCTCCCCATGTGGGGCACGCTACCTGGCCCCCGACACCGGCCCTGAGTGGCACCGGGCCCGCCAGTAGGGTCGGCCCGTCCCGGCATGGGTGCCGAGACGTCGAGAGGGGCGCGGGGTGAAGCGATCGGTCGTGGTGGTCGGTGGTGGGTTCGCGGGCGTGGCCTGCGCCAAGGGCCTCGCGAAGCACGGGGTGGACGTCCACCTGGTCGACCGGAACAACTACCACCAGTTCCAGCCGCTGCTCTACCAGGTGGCCACCGCCCAGCTCGGCGTGCCGGACATCGCCCGACCGCTGCGCGACATCTTCACCAAGCACGGCACGGTCCGGGTCACCACCGGCGAGGTCGTGGCCATCGATGCCGACTCGAAGACGGTCACCCTCGCCGACGGCGGCACGCTCAGCGGCGACGTCCTCGTGCTGGCCGCCGGCGCCAAGGCCAACTTCTTCGGGACGCCGGGGGCCGAGGCGCACGCCTACCCGCTGTACTGCGTGGACGATGCCGAGCGCCTGCGGTCGCGGATCCTGGGGATCATGGACGCGGTGGACCGCGACCAGAAGTACCTCCAGCAGGGCGCGTTCAACTTCGTGATCGTCGGGGCCGGCGCCACGGGGGTTGAGACCTCGGGGGCGCTCGCCGAGATGGTGAGGGACGTGCTGCCGCACTTCTACCCGGACCTGCCGACGCTGCTGCTGAACGTGATCGTGGTGGACCGCGCCCCCCACGTGCTGAACGGCTTCTCCGAGAAGTCGCAGGCCTTCGCGACCAGGGCGCTGGAGGAGGACGGGGTCGAGTTCCGCTTCGGCACCGGCGTGAAGGAGATCCACCCCGACCGGGTCGTGCTGTCCGACGACAGCGAGATCATCACCCACCTCGTCATCTGGGCCGGCGGGCTGGAGGCGTCGAGCGTGGTCGGTGCGGCGGGGCTGGCGCAGGGCCGCGGCGGGCGGATCGACGTCGAGCCCGACCTCACCGCGCCGGGGTACGACGACGTCTTCGTGATCGGCGACGCGGCCAACCACACCGACCGGGACGGCAACCCGCTCCCGCAGCTCGGGTCGGTGGCGCAGCAGGCCGGGACGTGGGCGGCCCGCAACGTCATCGCCACCATGTCCGGTCACCCCACCACGGTCTTCGAGTACCACGACAAGGGGATCATGGCGATGGTCGGGCGCAACGCCGCGGTGGCCGAGCTGGGGTCCGACCGCCACGAGCTCACGGGGCCGCTGGCGTTCGCGGCGTGGCTGGGGGTGCACGCCTCGCTGCTCTCGGGGGTGCGGGGCAAGGTCGGGGCGCTGGCGTCATGGGGTCAGGACTACGTGAGCAAGAAGCGGCCGACCGCGCTCGTGGACCATCCCGAGGACTACCGGATCGACTGGGACGAGGAGGGATGACCTTCCTGGTCGACGGATCCCCGTGGCTCGTCCTGCTGGCCACCGTCGTCTTGTGCGGCGCGCTCGCCGTGGGGTCGCGGTACGTGCTGCGCCGGCACCTGGGTGAGGACCTGGCGTCCGCCCACCCGGTCGCGTCGCCCCTGATGCCGGCGCTCGGTGCGGTGTTCGCCCTGCTGGCCGCCACCACGATCGGGGCCGAGGCGGCGCAGTACCGCAGCGCCAGCGATGACGTGAGCGCCGAGGCGGCGGCCTCGTCGCGGCTGGCCTGGGCGGCCACCAGCCCGGGCGTGGACACCGAGGCCATCCAAGGCGATCTGACCGCCTACCTCGTGTCGACCCGGAAGGCCGAGTGGCGTCCGGGCGGTGCCGGCGGCTCGAGGGCGACGATGGCGGCGCTCTCGGACCTCGAGCGGACGGTCCGGGCCGAGGCGGCCTCGAAGGAGCTGGGGAGCGCCGAGTCGGGTGAGCTGCTGGGGGCGGTCGACGCCGTGGCGTCGCTGCGCCGGGACCGCCTGGCCCACGCGGCCAACGAGATGCCCGACGGGTACCTCCTCGTCGTGCTGCTGTCGGGGCTTGCGCTCGTGGTGAACTCGGCGGCGCTGGCGATCGGCCACCGGGGTCGCGTCGCGCTGCTCACCAGCGGTCTCGTGATCGTGGTCGCCGTGACGCTCGCGCTGCTGATCGCGATCAGCTCGCCGTTCGCCGGGGGGTTCATCGTGAGCGGCGGACCGGTCGATGCCGTGCTGGTCGATCTCGGCGCCGGGATGTTCCGACCGTGAGCCTGTCGACGTGCGTCCTCATCGTGGTGGCGGCCGTGGTCGTCGGCATCGCACTGATGCTGTTCGCCCGCCGCCGCGCTCCCGACGGCAGCTGGTTCCACGACGGCGATCGGGCGTCGGGGGTGTTCGGCGTGCTGGCCACCGGGTTCGCCGTGCTGCTCGGGCTGGTGGTGGTGCTGGCGTTCACCAGCTTCGACGAGTCCCGCAGCGGCGCCGAGTCCGAGGCGCTCATCGTCACCCAGCAGTACGAGACCGCCCAGTTCCTGCCGGCGGCGCAGCGCGACGAGCTCAGCGGCGAGCTCGTCTGCTACGCCCGCCACGTGGTGCACCAGGCGTGGCCGGAGATGCAGGACGGGACGCTGGGCGACTCGGTGAACCCGTGGGCGGTGAAGCTGTTCCGGACCACCAAGGCGGTGGAGCCCGAGTCGAACGCGGAGCAGGCGGCGTACGGCAAGTGGCTGGATCAGACGTCGGACCGCGAGTCGGCCCGCAACGACCGGATCCACGGCGCGGTCGGTGTCATCCCCACGTCGCTGTGGCTGGTGCTGCTGTTCAGCGCCGGTGTCATCTTGTGGTTCATGCTGCTGTTCGCCGACAGCGGCGAGGCCCGTTTCGTGCAGGCGACGCTGATGGGCTCGGTGGTCGCGGTGGTGGTGTCGAGCCTCCTGCTCATCAACGTCCTCGACCAGCCGTTCCACCGCGGTGTCGGCGGCCTGAAGCCGGTGGCGATGGAGCGCACCCTGCGCGTCCTGGACCAGGAGCAGCGTGTGGCGCCGGTGGACGAGATCCCCTGCGATGCCGAGGGCCTACCCGTCGGTTGACCGGATCTCCTCCGGGATGAGGAAGACGGCGCCGAGGAGGAAGCAGACGCCGCCCACCCAGGTGCCGGCGTTGGCCAACTGGGCGTTGCGCAGCGAGCCGTCCTCGATGACGAACGCGGCCACCGCGGATGCCATGAAGGCGATGGAGCCGACCATGTTCAGCGTGGCGACCGACCAGTCGAGGTCGCGGGGCCGCCACGTGATCCACGGCTTGGTGACGACCGCGTAGGCGAGGGCGCTGGCCACGAGGAACGCGATGGACCCGAAGAAGTCCGGTGCCCAGACCTGGTGGTCGGCCTGCTTGGCGCTGAGCCCGTCCTGGAGGGCGAGGAAGGTGCTCACGTTGAAGCAGAGCGTGCCGGCGAACTGCACGATGCCGGCCCACCACGCCGCCCGGTGGGGGGCCCGGGCGACGGCGCGCCACCGCGCCGCCCTCCGGGTGCGGACCCCGCGACCGATGGTGCCGGCCGACACCAGCACCTGGAGCCAGGCCGCCGTGGTGAAGAAGAGCGACCCGATGAAGTAGGTGGTGTCGTCGGCCCCGGTGCCGACCAGCTGGGCGTAGCCGGGCGTCGAGCCCAGGATGAAGCAGGTGGACCCGATGGCGAAGGCGGCCGCGACCCACCCGTCCGCCTCTCGCGGGTCCCACCAGATGCTGGTCCCGGTCTTGGGGTCGATGCGGGCCACGCCCGCCTCAGAGGTGGTTGAAGCCGGCGGACTCTTCTTTGGTCATGGGGACCGTGATCGGGTGCCGCTCGAGATGGGCCAGGGCGTCGCGGAAGTCGTCCATGAGCAGGCTGGCCAGGTCCCGGCTGACGTCTTGGCGGACCAGGATCCGCTGCACCGGGATGTCCGACGCCTCGCCGGTGAGGGTGTAAGCCGGCACCTGCCAGCCCTTGATGCGCAGCCGGTCGGCGAGGTCGTAGAGCGTGAAGCCGAGGTCGACACCCTCGGGGACGCGCCAGGTCACGCACGGGATGCCCGTGGCCTCGCCGCTGTCGTGGAGCAGTTCGAACAGGCCGAGGTTGCCGATCTCCTGGGCGAGCCAGCGGCCGGTGGCGTAGGCGGCGGCGTGCACCCGGCGGTACCCGTCGCGCCCGAGGCGGAGGAAGTCGTAGTACTGGGCGACGATCTGGCCCGCAGGCCGCGAGAAGTTGATCTGGAACACCGGCATGTCGCCGCCGAGGTAGTTGACGTGGAAGATGAGGTCGTCGGGCAGCTCGGCCACATCGCGCCACACGACCCAGCCGACGCCCAGCGGCGCCAGCCCGAACTTGTGGCCGGAGGCGCTGATGGACTTCACGCGGGGGAGCCGGAAGTCCCACTCGAGGTTCGGGGCGCAGAACGGGGCGAGGAAGCCGCCGCTGGCCGCGTCGACGTGGATGTCGATGCTGAGCCCGGTGTCGGCCTCGAGCTCGTCGAGCGCGTCGGAGATCCCCTTCACATCCTCGTACACGCCGGTGTAGGTGAGCCCGAGCGTGGGGACGACCATGATCGTGTTCTCGTCGACCCGGTCGAGCACGTCCTGGGGGGTCATCTGGAACTCGCCATGGGTCATCGGGACCTCGCGGATCTCGATGTCCCAGTACTTGGCGAACTTGTGCCACACCACCTGCACGGCGCCGCACACCATGTTCGGCTTGTCGGTGGGCTTGCCGGCCGCCTCCTGGCGCGCCCGCCACCGCCACTTGGCCGCCATGCCGCCGAGCATGCAGGCCTCGGAGGAGCCGATGGCCGAGGTGCCCACGGTGTTCGCCGCGTCCGGCGCGTTCCACAGGTCCGCCATCATGTGCGTGGCCCGGCGCTCGATCTCTGCGGTCTGCGGGTACTCGTCGCGGTCGATCATGTTCTTGTTGACCGAGAGCGCCATGAGCTGCATGACCTGGGGCTCCTCCCACGTCTGGCAGAAGGTGGCCAGGTTCTGGCGGGCGTTGCCGTCGAGGAGGATCTCATCGGCGACCACCTGGAACGCGTGGTCGGGGTTCGACTCGTCGTTGGGGAACTTGTACTTCGGGAGCGCGGACGACAGGTCCTGTCCGGCGAAGACGGTGTCATCGAGCTGATGGCGGATCGAATCGCGGTCGTGCAGGGCCATGGGGAGATCTCCTTGTAGGTCACAGCAGCGGGTTCGGCGGCGACCTGGGCAGCCAAGGCCTACCACAGCAGGTCAGAGCCTGTGTCCGGCCGGAGACAGCCGTGACGTGGAGGTCAGCGGTCGGAGGAGCCCTGCTGCTCGTAGATCAGGCGCAGCAGCCAGAAGCGCAGGAAGCGCCCGATCGAGTACCGGAGGAACACCGCCGCACCCGCCACCGTGAGGCTGAGGCCGAACACGGCGATGATGACGCTGCTCAGCACATCGCGGGAGTCGGCCTGCGACCCGGACGCGATGAAGGCGATGAGGGCGACGGCGGCGCCGATGGCCATGAGGGCGGCGCCGAGCGCGATGAGGCGCGGCTCGCCTGCCGCTCCACCGGTCTTGACGCGCACCTGGGCGATGTCGGCCTCGAACTGCTGGCGGCGCTCGGGGGCCATCCCTCGGGTGGTCTTGGGGTCGTCCACGATGCGTGACTCCTGGGTCGGCGTTGGCTGGGGATCGGGTCGGTCGGTCGGGTTCACGGGCCGGGCTGCGAGGCCTGGCCCTCGGCCATGGCGCCGGACAGGTAGGCGGTCTCGAGCTCGGCGGCGACCGCGGTGGGTGCGCCGATGGTGGCGATGCGGCCGTGCAGCATGATCGCCGCGGTGTCGGCGACGCCGAGGACCTCGTGGGCGAACTGCTCGACCACGAGGATCGAGATGCCGGTGCCGGCGATGGCGGCCACCTGCTCGTAGAGCTCGTGCACGACGAGCGGGGCCAGGCCCATCGACAGCTCGTCGAGGATCAGCAGCGCCGGGTCGGTGGCCATCGCCCGCGCCATGGCGAGCATCTGCTGCTCACCGCCCGACATCGTCCCGGCCGTCTGGCCGCGCCGCTCGCCGAGCCGGGGGAAGCGGGCGTAGGCCACCTCTTCGATCTGCTTGCGGCTGGTGCCGGTGTGGGTGGCCATCCACAGGTTCTCGGCGACGCTCAGGTTCGGGAAGATCCCCCGGCCCTCGGGGACCATGCACACGCCGGCGCGGGCGAGGGCGTCGGCGTCGGCGCCGAGCACGCCCCGGCCGCACACCGCGACGCTGCCGCTGCTGGCGGGCAGGAGCCCGGAGACGACCTGGAGCGTGGTGGTCTTGCCGGCGCCGTTCGGGCCGAGCAGGGCGAACACCTCGCCCTCGGCCACCTCGAAGCTGATGCCGTCGATCACGTCGAAGTCGCCGTAGCCGGCAGCAAGGTCGCGCACCTCGAGCACCGGCACGCGGGCCTCGACCAGCTGCTCGTGCTCGTCCTCGGTGAGCTCGCGGACACCGGTGACGGCGCTGGGCGCGGTTGCGGCGCTGCCGGCGGCGTCGTCGTCGCCCAGGTAGGCGGCGCGGACCTTCTGGTCGGCCTGGACCGCGGCGGGGTCCCCGGTGGCGATGATGCGGCCGAAGTCGAGGACGTAGATGTCCTCGCACGCGCTCATCACCAGGCTCATGTCGTGCTCGACGAGCAGGACCGCCAGCCCGCCGTCGGTGAGCTGGTGGAGGACGGTGGCGAACTCGCTGGTCTCGGCCTCGTTCAGACCCGACGAGGGCTCATCGAGGAGCAGGACGCGGGGGCCGTTGGCCAGGGCCCGCGCCACCTCGACGAGGCGGGCCCGACCGGTGGGCAGGCCGTCGACGCGCTCGTGGGCCACGTCGTCGAGGCCGAGCTGGCCCAACAGCCGGTCCGTCACGGCGCTCGGGGACGCATCGCCGGTGCCCTTCGCCTGGCGGAACTCGGCGCCGGCGAGCACGTTCTCCCGTACGGTCAGGAGCGAGAAGGTCTCCAGCCGCTGGAAGGTTCGGCCCAGGCCCAGGCGGGCCCGCTTGTGCGGCGACAGCGACGAGATGTCGCGCCCGTCGAGCAGCACCCGCCCCCGGCTCACGGACTGGAGACCGCAGAGGGCGTTGAACGTGGTGGTCTTGCCGGCGCCGTTGGGCCCGATGAGCCCGGTGACCGACCCGGCGCGGACCTGGAGGTCGACCTCGGCGACGGCGACGTGCCCGCCGAAGCGGACGGTCAGCTCCTGGGCGGCGAGCAGCGGGGTGTCAGCCATTGGCGAGCACCGCGCCGGTGGGGCGGCTGACCGGGCGCAACGGCCCGTAGAGCGGCTCGGCGTCGAGGCCGGTCGCCCGGTCGAGCTCCACCCGGTCAGCGTCGGAGAAGCCGTCCAGCCCGAGCAGCTCCAGGTCGTCGGGCGCCACCGTGCCCTCGGGGGTGGCCCGGGCCGCCGCCCGCTGCGCCCGCCACTCCCGGATGCTCCGGGCGGTCTCGTTGACGGCACCGTTCGGGTTGCGGCCCAAGCTGATGCCGGCGAGGGCGGGGCCCAGCACCAGCAGGTTGGTGAGGGCGGGCCACACCTCGGGGAGGATCAGGAAGCTGAGCGCGTAGACGATGCCGCCGAACAGGGCGCCGCCGACCGCCGCGATCCCGCCGATCACGGCGAACAGCACGATGGGCAGGCCGTTCAGGAACTGGAACGTGGGCGGGCTCACCGAGTTGAGCTGGGCGCCGTAGAGGGCCCCGCCGAGCCCGGCGATGCCGGCCGACAGCGTGAACACCTGGAGCTTGGTGGTGGCCAGGTTCACGCCGAGGGTCACGCACGCCGCGTCGCTGGACTTCATGGCGAGGAGCCGGCGCCCGAACGGACGGCAGCGCATCCACACGATGAGCGTGGCGACGAGGCCGAACACCACGCTGATCAACACGAGGTGCGCCCGGTCGTCGTCGAACGAGAAGCCGAACAGGTCGAGGCGGCCGACGGCGAGGCTGCCGTTGGGCATCACCGCGTTCTGGTTGAACACGAGCGTGTCCATCAACACGGCGAACGCGGCGGTGGCGAGCGCCAGGTAGAGGCCCCGGAGCCGGATGGCGGGCAGGGCCACCAGTGCCCCGACCGCCGCGGTCACGATCACCGCCGCGACCAGGCCGAAGATCGAACCGTCGCCGCCCCAACCGCCCATGACCAGTGCGCCGATCCCCGCGAAGGCCATCGGGGCCAGGGAGATCTGACCGGCGTACCCGATGAGCGGGACCAGCGAGAGCATCACGATCCCGAGCGCCAGGCCCTGCCCCATCTGGAAGGTCCGGATCGGCTCGTAGATGGTGGCGAAGGCGAAGGCGGCGACGGCGAGGACCACGGTGCCGATGAGCCAGCGGGCCGGCCCGGGGGCCGGGATGATCTCCCGCGACTTCAGCTGGGCCCCGGCGCGGACCTTGAGGGGCGGCAGGAACAACAGGACCCCGAACAGGATCAGGACCGGGATCGCCGCTCGGAAGCCGTTGAGCGACAACGGGGTCACCAGCTGGCGCCCGAAGAACGAGCTCAGCGGGGTGTCGAGCTTCAGGTAGCCGATCGCGTACGACTCGGCCAGGCCGATCAGCCCGGCGCCGAGGAACGTGAGCGGCAGGCTCCGCAGCCGCCCGAACATCGCCGCCCCGTAGGCGTTGACCACCAGCAGCGTCAGGGGCAGGTGGGCGAGCGACCCCTGCTTGCCGGCGAAGAGGATGCCGGCGAGGGCGGCGAGCGAGGAGCCGATCGCCCACGAGATCATCGCCGAGCGGTCCGGGCGCCCGCCGTTGAGGCGGGACAGATCCCGATCATCGACCACGGCCCGCATGGCGATGCCGCTGCGGGTCCCGAACAGGACGAACCGCAGCACGCCCGCCGTGATGATGGCCGCCACGATCGTGATCGCCTCGTGCCACGGCATGTCGTAGACGCCGAGGTCGATCCGGTTGGTGTCGAAGAAGCCCGGGAACTCCCGGCCCACGTCCGGCGGGAACAGGATCGTGGCCGCCGAGTAGACGCCGAACAGGAGGCTGACCGACACGATCAGCTTCGTCACCTCGGACACGTTCCACAGGCCTCGGATGATCACCCGCTCCACCACCGCGCCGAACAGCGGGGCCAGGACCAGCAGGACCACGACGAGCGCGATCGGAGCCGGCCACCCCAGGTCGTAGCGCAGCTTCCAGTACACGAACGCAGCGAACATGCCGGTGGCACCGTGGGCGAAGTTGAAGATGCCCGACGTGGTGTAGGTGACCACCAGCCCGCTCGCCGCGATGGCGTAGAGCGAGCCGGTGACCAGCCCGATGATGGTGAACGTGAGGAAGTCGTCCAAGGCGACGGCTCAGCCTCAGGCCGGTTCGACTTCGACGACGGCGCCGTCGGGGCAGGAGTAGTCCTCGTCGTCCGGGCCCCAGCGGGTGAACTTCCCGTCCTTGATCTCCATGACCATCTGGCACGCGGCCGGGTCGTTCTCGGCGGGGTTGGTGGCGGCGTGGAGGCCGCCACCGGTCCACTCGGTCACCTTGGCGGCGCCCTCGAGGATGCAGCTCCGGGTGAGGGTGCCGGCCTGGTCGCAGTCACGGGCCAGGGTGGCGAACAGCAGCCAGGCCGAGGTGCTCTGCATGCCGAGGAGCGCCTTCTTGCCGCCCTGCTCGTCCATGACGTCGAGGTACTGCTGGGTGGCCGGGTGGTCGGCGGCCTCCTCCATGGGGATGAACAGGCTGCTGATCAACGCCCCGTCGACGGCGGAACCGCCGGCGTCGAGGAAGGCCTGGTCGTAGAAGTTCGTCTCGTAGTAGCGGACCTCGGGCTCGAAGCCGGCCTGTGCCCGGGCCTTCTCGAGCGCGGCGCCATTGGCGCCCTCGCCGATGAACTTCTGGAACTTGACGCCATCCTTCTCCATGGCGGTGACGAACGGGGTCCAGTTGGCCTCGCCGTTGATGCCGTAGGTGCCCTTGTAGACGATCTCGGCGTCTTCGGCCTCGAAGCCCTGCGACTCCTTGCTGTACTGCGCTGCGAGCGTCTGGAAGTCGGCCGTGAGGAAGCCGGTCTTGGCGAGGGCGTCCGGGTACTTGTCGTTCACCAGCTTGAGGCCGGCGACGATGTAGCGGTCGCCCGGGTTCGGGATCGGCTGGACGGTCCGGGTCTCCTCCGGGGTCTGGCCGGCGAGGCCGGCCTTCTCCGGGGTGACGGCGAAGCCGGCGACGTCGATGAGGTCGCAGGCGCCGCCGGTGTCGGCCCACAGGTTGTCCTGCACGGCGCCGCCGCCGACCATGGCGAAGTCGGTGCCGCACGCCTCGTCGATCGCCGGCTTGTAGTCGGTGAGCTTGGCGTCGTGCTTGTTGAGCTTCAGCTCCTTGCCGTTGATGCCGCCCGCAGCGTTGCACCAGGCGACGAAGGCGTCGCCGGCATCGAAGATCTCCTGGTTGAGGCCGGGCCGGGCGGAGAACCCGGGGTCGGCCACGGTGCCGAGCGTGATGCTGTCGGCCGAGACGCCCTGCGAGTCGTCGCCGCTGGGCACCTCGCCGCCCTTCTCCTTGGGGCCGCAGACGCCCTTGAGGTCGCCCCAGTCACCCTTGCCTCCACCGCTGTCTGCAGGTGCGGTGGTGGCGCTGTCGTCGCCACCGGTCCCTCCGGAGGAGTCCGAGCCGCGGTCTCCACAGCTGGACGCGGCGACGGTGAGCGAGAGCACGGCCAGCAGGCCGAGGACCTTCTTCATGTTTTCCCCATCTGTTCGTGTCTTCGCAGTGCCGACAGACCGAGATCCACCACCACCGCAACCCCTGACATCACGACGCCGTCTCCACGGCGACGAACGGAACCTACCCCGATCGGGTGCACGGCGCCCGGCACTTCTGACGGGGCGTCAATTCTTGGGCCATGCTCTGGCGGTGCCCGTGCCAGCAGCGCCGATCCCCGGGGTCGGCCCCGGACCCTCGGCGTTCGCGCCGGCGTCGCTCGGTCCGCTCCGGCTGCGCAACCGCGTGATCAAGGCGGCGACGTTCGAGGGCGTGATGCCCCGAGGGGCGGTCACCCAGGATCTGATCGACTTCCACGTCGCCGTCGCCCGCGGCGGGGCGGCGATGACGACCGTCGCCTACTGCGCGGTGTCGAAGGGCGGCCGGGTGAGCCGGGACACGATGGTGTTCACCGAGGACCTCATCCCCGATCTCCAGCGCCTGACCGCCGCGGTCCACGCCGAGGGCGCCGCCGTCTCCGCCCAGCTCGGCCACGCCGGCTACGTCGCCCAGAACCAGTCGAAGCACAACCCGAGCCTGGGACCGTCGACCCGGTTCTCGTTGCCGGCGATGGGCCGGGTGCACGGCGCCACCCCTGAGCAGCTCGACGAGGTGGTCACCCAGTTCGAGCGGGCCACCCGGGTGGCGGTCGAGGCCGGGTTCGACGCGGTCGAGGTCCACGTCGGCCACAACTACCTGCTCAGCTCGTTCCTCAGCCCGAACCTCAACAAGCGGCGCGACGAGCTCGGCGGCAGCATCGCCAACCGCTCGACCTTCCCCCGACGGGTCCTGGAGGCGGTGCGGCGCGTCGCCGACGGCCGCGTCGCCGTGCTGGCCAAGTTCAACATGGCCGACGGCGTGAAGCGCGGCCTCTGGCTGGAGGAGAGCCTCCAGTTCGGCCGCCTCCTCCAGGACGACGGCCACCTCGATGCCATGGAGCTCACGGGCGGGAGCTCGCTGCTCAACGGCATGTACTTCTTCCGCGGCGACGTGCCCATGAAGGAGTTCGCGGCGGCGCAGGGTCCCGTCGTCGGCCTCGGGCTGCGGGTCGTGGGTCGCCGGCTGTTCCCGCACCTGCCCTTCGAGGAAGGCTTCTTCCTGCCGTTCGCCCGTCGGTTCCGCGAGGAGCTGTCGATGCCGCTGGTCCTGCTCGGGGGCATCAACGAGCGGGCCACCATCGACGGCGCCATGGCCGAGGGCTTCGAGTTCGTCGCCATGGCCCGGGCCCTCCTGCGCGAGCCGGACCTCGTCAACCGGCTGGCGGCGGGCACCACCACCTCGGGCATCTGCATCCACTGCAACAAGTGCCTGCCCACCATCTACTCGGGCACCCGCTGCGTGCTGGTGCCCGCCCCGGAGCGTGCCCCGTGATCCGCACCACCGTCGTCACCGGGGCCGCGTCCGGCATGGGTGCGGCCACGGCCCGCCGTCTCGTCGCCGCGGGCCACCGCGTCATCGGGATCGATCAGCGCGACGCCACCGTGATCGCCGATCTCGGCACCCCCGAGGGGCGGGCCTCGGCCGTCGCCCAGGTGACCGAGCTCGCTGGTGGCGACGAGGGCGCCGTGGACGGGGTGGTCACGTGGGCCGGCCTCGCCGGTCTCACCGACCGGCCCGGCTCCCTGCTCGCCTCGGTCAACTACTTCGGCACCACCGCCATCCTCGAGGGGCTCCGCCCGCTGCTCGCCCGCGGCGACCAGCCCGCCGCCATCGCCATCAGCTCGAACTCGACGCTGATCCAGCCGAACGTGCCGAGCGCCGTGACCGAGGCGTGCCTGTCCGGCGACGAGGCCGCGGCTCGGGCCGCCGCCGACGAGGTGGGCTCGCTGGACACCTACCCCGCCACCAAGACCGCACTGGCCCGGTGGGTCCGTCGCCACGCACCCGGCGCTGACTGGGCGGGGGCCGGCATCACGCTCAACGTGGTGGCGCCGGGGGCGGTGGAGACGCCGCTGCTCCAGGAGAGCCGCGACGACCGCACCGTGGGAGTGTTCATCGACGCCCTGCCGATCCCGATCGGGCGCACGGGAACCCCCGACGAGCTCGCCGCGCTCGTCGAGTTCCTCCTCGGCCCCGACGCTCGCTGGTTCTGCGGGTCGTTCCTCGTCGTCGACGGCGGCACCGACGCGCAGCTCCGCCCCGACGACACCCCCGTCAACTGGACCCCCTGAACGTCGCCCGTCAGGCTTCGCCGAGGGCGGCGGCGAGCTGGTCGCGCTTGTTGACGCCGAGCTTGGCGTAGGCCTTCTGGAGGTGGTTGTCGACGGTGCGGATCGACAGGAACAGCCGGTCGGCGATCTCCTGGCTGGTGAGCCCGCTCCCGGCGAGCGAGGCCACCTCCCGCTCCCGGTTGCTCAGCGGCACGGCGACGTCGGCGGGGGCGAGCGCAGGCGTCCGCACCCCGGGGCAGCGCTCCATCAGCTGCCTCGACCGGTTGGCCAGTGCCGCGCCCCGGCGCTGGTCCCCCGCCCGTCGCAGCTCGCTCGACGCGTCGGACGCCGCCTCCGCCGCCAACAAGATGGCACCCAGCGCTTCGAACGCATCGGCGGCGGCGATGAGCTGGTCCGCGTCGCCGGCCTCGATCGCCGCCACGTGGGCGGCGCGTGCCGCCACCACCGCGCTGTCGCCGCTGGCGGCCACCCCCGCGAGCTTGTCGGCGATGCCGCGTGCGCCGAGGCGCGACGCGTCGTGCCACAGCCAGCTGGCCGACCCGTTGTGGTGGTCCGCGAACGCCAGCTCGGCCTCCGCCAGCAGCGTGGTCCGGGCGCCCTGCGGGTCGCCGTTTGCCCACAGCGACCAGGCGATGCCGAGGGCGTGGTCGTGGCCGAAGAACGAGAACGGCGGCAGCGTCCGGTACTCCTCGATGGAGGCCGCCGACTCCGACGAGCGGCCGAGCATGGCCTGGGCCATCGCCAGCCCGGCGAGCGCACCCGACAGCGGTCCGCGGAAGCCGTGCAGGCGGGCGGTCGAGGCACCCTCCTGGTACCAGCGGAGGGACTCGTCCATCCGGCCCCGGAGGCCGGTGGACTTGCCGAGCATCATGGCGAACCAGATCTGGGCGATGGGGACCGCGTCGGCGACGGCGACCTCGTAGCCGATGCCGGCCAGCTCGTCGGCCTCGTCGAGGCGGCCCGCCTCCACCATGGCGAACGCCTGGTTCACGAAGTGGGTGCCGGGGTGGGCGAGGGCCTGCGGGTCCTCCATCGCGCTGTGCACGGCGAAGCCGGCCACCGCCACCTCGATCGCCTTGGCCGTCTGGCCCACCGCGGCGAGCGCCGGGGCCTCGACCAGCGCGATGAGGACCGAGGTGCGATCGGTGCGCTGGTCGATGGTGGCGAACAGGTCGATCGCCGCCTGTGGCTGCCCGGAGAACAGCAGCACCGATCCCTTCTCGGCGACGATGTCGATGCCGGCTTCGGGGCCGATGGCCTCGAACGCGTCGTCGACCACCTGCATCGCCGCCGACCAGTCGCACAGGCCCCACTGGAGGTTCTTGGTGCGGAGCGTGGCCTGCCGGGTGAGGACGTCGACCGGCGTGCCCTCGGGCATCGGGGCGGCCAGCACGGCCTCGGACTCGTCGAAGTGGCCGAGCTCGTAGTGCGCCTCGCCCAGCAGCAGCGAGGCCTCGGCCGACGGGGTGGTGCGCAGCAGGACCTCGGCGAGTCGCCGGACCTCGGCGAAGTCGTGGGCGTACCGGGCGACCGTGGCGGCCTGGAGCAGGAGGGCCGGGTCGGGCGAGCCGCCGGCGTCGAGGCGCCACGTGGCGATGCGGCGCGGGTCCTCGCGCCGACGGGCACCGAGCTCCTCGACCCGCTCCGCCGCCGCCAGCAGGATGGCCCGGCGCCGCAGCACGGGGAGGCTCGCCCGCAGGGCCTCGCCGTAGAGGGGGTGGGCGACGGTGAGCTGCTGGCGGTGGTCGTCGAGGACCACGTGGATGAGCCCGGCCCGCTCCAGCTCCTCGAGGTCCGCGTCGGTGCTGGTCCCGGTGAGCTCGGCCGGCCCGAGCGGCGCGCACAGGGCCAGCTGCTCGAGCACGTGGCGGGCGTCCTCGTGGATCCCGCCCAGGCGCACCTCGAACAGCTCGCTCAACCGCTGGCTCGGCGGGATCGGGCCCACCAGGCGCCACGTGCCCGAATCGTCGCGGAGGCGGTCGGCGCCGAGGGACTGGATGACCAGCTCCCGCAGCAGGAGCGGGTTGCCGCCGCTCGCATCGTGGAGCCGTCGGACCGTGTCGGCGCCGACCTCGCCGCCGAGCGCGAGCCGCAGCACGTCGGCGGTCGTCGCCCGGTCGAGGTCCTTCAGGTCGACGCGCACGGCGCGCTCGCTGCGCCACCACCCGGCGACGGCGTCGGGGACCACCTCGCCCTCGCGGATGGTCGCGACCACGAACACGGCCCCGGCGTCGATGAGCTGGGTGAGCAGGACGGCCGACGACGTGTCGAGCAGGTGCGCGTCGTCCACCAGGAGCACCAGCCGGCCCTCGCCGCCCAACGACTGCAGGCCCGACCGCGTGCGCTCGAACAGATCACGGGCGCTGGCGGTGGCATCGAGGTCGTGGGGGAGGACGGGGGCCAGAGCGCCGAGCGGCAGGAGAGCGGCGGCGGCGCTGCCCGTGACGCGGGCGGTGAGGCGGCCGTGCCGCTCCGCCGAATCGACCATGGCGTCGGCGAGGCGGGACTTGCCCACGCCGGCGGGCCCGTACAGCACCACCAGGTTGGTCCCGTCCTGGGCGAGCGCGGCCGCGAACGCCTCGATCTCGCCTTCCCGCCGGGTGAGCGGCCAGGGATTCGTCAGCTGTGCCACGAATCGGCACGGTACCCGGACCTGGCCTTGCGGCCGAACCGGCGACGTGCGGGGTTCTGGAGCGATTGAGCAGTGGGTACTCATGACCGTGGGGTCAGGCTGCTGCAGAGTCGCCATCACGATGGCTGGAGCGCCCGGCCGCAGAACGAGAGGAAGCACGATGGGGTTCTTCAAGCCGGCCGACGACGCCGACGAGACGGACGACGCGCCGAACGCCGGCGACGAAGGGTCACCGGGTGCCGGCGACGAGACCGGGACGGTCGGATTCGCGGGCGACGAGGGCGGCGACGCCCTGGAGGACTCCTCGCCGGACGAAGGCGGTCCCGCGGACCTCTGACCGGGCGGTCGCCGCCGGACGTCGACGCTGCCATGCTGGGGCGGCGCCCACCGGGGAGGACCGACTGATGCCCAGCGATGACCGACCACCGTTCCACCTGGCCTTCCCGTGCCTGGACGTGGCCGCCGCGGTGGCGTTCTACGAGGAGCTCGGCGCCACCGCCGGGCGGGTGAACGAGCACGCCGGGATCATCGGGTTCTTCGGACACCAGATCGTCGCCCACCGCGTGGCCGAGATGGAGCCGCAGCAGGGCATCTACCCCCGTCACTTCGGGGTCATGGTGGACCTCGAGGTGCTCGACCGCATCGAGCGCGATCTGCGCCGCGTCGCACCGGACCGCACCCATCGGGCCCTCCGGTTCCCCGGCGAGGCGATCGAGCACCACTCCGTCCAGTCCCGGGACCCCTCGGGCAACGTGCTCGAGTTCAAGACCTACACCCGCCCCGATGCGCCCTTCGCCGCAGTTGCCGACGCCCGCATCGGCGACGTCGCCGTGACCCCTGACGCCGTGACCCCTGACGCCGTGACCCGGACCCCGTGATCGCTGACTCTGTGACCCCTGACGCCGTGACCCCTGACCCCGTGACCACCGACCGCACCGTGCCCTCCGCTCCGCCCGAGCGACCCGGCCGCACCATCACCGGCATGTCGGCGGTCCTGCTGCCGCACACGGGGGACGGCGCGATCGACTGGCCGGCCGTCGAGGCCCACGTGGCGCGCACCGTCGCCGCCGGCCTCGCACCAGCCGTGAACATGGACACCGGCTACGTCCAGCTCCTCGACGACGCCGACAAGACCCGCGTGCTCGATTTGACGGCGGCCATCGCCGGCGGGTCGTTCGTCGCCGGGGCCTTCGTGCCCGACCAGACCGGCGACCCGTTCGACCTCGCGGCCCACGCCGCTGCCGCCCACGCCATCGCGTCCCGGGGCGGCACGCCCGTCGTCTTCCCGTCCCACGGGCTCAACGAGCACGGCGACGACGGCTGGGTCGCCTCCCTCCAGGCGCTCGGTGCCGAGCTCGACGAGTTCATCGGCTTCGAGCTGGGCGCGATGTTCGTCCCGTACGGGCGCATCCCCTCGCTCGACGCCTACCGGGGGCTCCTCGAGATCGCGTCGTGCACCGGCGCCAAGCACTCGTCGCTCAGCCGCCAGCTCGAGTGGGACCGCCTCGCCCTGCGCGACCAGGTCCGTCCGGACTTCCGGGTCTTCACCGGGAACGACCTGGCCATCGACATGGTCCGCTACGGGTCGGACTACCTGCTCGGCCTCTCCACGTTCGCGCCTGAGGCCTTCGCCGCACGCGACCGCATGTGGGCGGAGGGCGACCCGGGCTTCTGGGAGCTGAACGACCTGCTCCAGTACCTCGGGCACTTCACGTTCCGCGCCCCGGTGCCCGGGTACCGCCACGATGCCGCCATCTTCTTCACGCTGCGCGGGTGGGCCAGCAGCGATGCCACGCCGGCAGGGGCCCCGCGCCGGCCGGACTCGGACCGGGCCGTGCTCGCCGACATCGCCGAGCGCCTGGAGGCCTGGACGTGAGCACCCTCCGCTTCCCGCAGATCAAGAAGCTGACCACGCCCCGGGCGCTGCTCGACCGCCTGGCCGAGCTCGGCGTCGAGCTCCCCTTCGACGCGGAGGTCGACCCCGCCGGGGCGTTGGCCCAGCCGCTCACCGTCACCGACGGGTCGGCAGGCGCCCTCGCCATCGCCAACCGCTTCGCCGTGCTCCCGATGGAGGGGTGGGACGGCACCACCGACGGCCGTCCCACCGACCTGGTCCGGCGCCGCTGGAGCCGGTTCGGGCAGAGCGGCTGCGGGCTGGTGTGGGGCGAGGCCACCGCGGTCCGGCCCGACGGCCGGGCCAACCCGCACCAGCTGATCATCGACGAGTCCACGGTCGACGACATCGCCGCGCTCCGGGCCCTCCTCGCTCCCGGCCAGGTGGCCGGCATGCAGCTCACCCACTCGGGCCGCTACGCCCGCCCGGTCGACGTGGCGCTGCCGCGCACCGCCTACCAGCACCCGAACCTCGACGGCCGCGCCGGTACCGGCGCAGCCGAGGTGCTCACCGACGATGAGCTCGACGAGCTGGCCGACCAGTACATCGCCGCCGCCGTGCTGGCCCAGCAGGCCGGCTTCGAGTTCGTCGACGTCAAGCACTGCCACGGCTACCTGCTCCACGAGCTGCTCAGCGCCCACGAGCGGCCCGGCCGCTACGGCGGTGACCTCGCCGGCCGCACCCGGTTCCTGCGCACCGTCACCGAGGGCGTCCGGACCCGGGCGCCGGGCCTGGCGGTGGCCGTGCGCCTCTCGGCGTTCGACCTGATGCCGTTCCGTGCAGGCGAGGGCGGCGTCGGCGAGCCCGACGGCGACGGCCCCTACCCCTACGGCTTCGGCGGCGACGGCACCGGCCTCGGCCTCGACCTCACCGAGACCCACCAGCTCCTCGACGTGTTCGAGGAGCTCGGCATCGGCCTGGTCAGCACCACGGCCGGCAGTCCGTACTACAACCCGCACATCCAGCGGCCGGCCTACTTCCCGCCGTCCGACGGGTACCAGCCGCCCGAGGACCCGCTGGTCGGCGTGGCCCGCCAGATCGCCGCCACCGCCGAGCTCACCCGGGCGCACCCGGCCCTGGCCGTGGTCGGCGGCGGGTACTCGTACCTCCAGGAGTGGCTGCCCAACGTCGGCCAGGCGGTCGTGGCGGGCGGTGGCGCGGCGATGGTGGGCCTGGGCCGCATGGTCTTGTCGTACCCCGACCTCGCCGCCGACGTCCTGGCCGGTCGCGGGCTCCAGCCTCGCCTCCTCTGCCGGACGTTCAGCGATTGCACCACGGCCCCCCGCAACGGCCTGGTGTCGGGCTGCTTCCCCATCGACCCCTTCTACAAGGACCACCCCCAGCGCGTGGAGCTCACCCAGGCCAAGAAGGAGGCCAAGGCCCGCCTCCGCTGAGGCCCTCGCACCGGAGCGATCAGTCGGGGATGAGCTCGGTGCTGAGGGTGGGGAAGACCTTGGCGACCTTGGCGGTGAGGTAGTCGCCGTAGGTGCCCGTCCACTCGTGGACCGAGGCGCCGTCCCAGCGGGCGACCTCGGCGGGGGACCCGGCGAGGGCGGCCTCGGGGACCGGGAGGATCTCGGCGTCCCACCCGGGGTCGAAGAACAGCGGGAACGACAGGCGGTCCCGGCCGGCGCGCTCGTGGCGGACGCGGTGCGGGGTCGACAGGTAGCGGCCGCCGGTCATGCGCTCGAGCATGTCGCCGAGGTTGACCACGAACGTGCCGTCGACGGCGGGGACATCGATCCAGGCGTCACCCGAGCGCACCTGGAGGCCGGGGGTGCCGTCGTGGGCGAGGATCGTGAGCAGGCCGTAATCGGTGTGCTCGGCCACGCCCCAGCCCGCGTCGAGCTCGGGCTGCGGCGGGTAGCGGAAGATCCGGAACAGCACCGTGGGGTCCGCGGTGAGGTGCTCGTCGAACCAGCCCGGTGCCAGCCCGAGGCCCAGGGCGATGCCGCGGGCCAGGGCGTGGCCGACCTCTGTGACGGCATCGATCCACGCCAGGACGGCGGGCCCGAGCGCGGCGGGGGCCGCGGGGAACTGGTTCGGGCCGTGGAGCGGGGTGCCCGCCACCACCCGGGGGTCGTCGGCGGGGAGCTCGGTGCCGAAGTAGAGGCCCTCCTTGCGGTCCGGTCGGCCGGAGGTGAGCTCGCCACCCTCGGGGAACCACCCGCGCCAGGCCCGGCCGCCGCGGGCCATGGCGATGGCGGCCTTCGTCTCGACGGGCAGGGCGAAGAAGGCGCGAGCCGCACCGTCGAGCGCAGCCAGCTGACCCGGGTCGACGCCGTGGCCGCGGATCGAGAAGAAGCCGAGGTCCCGGCAGGCTGCGTCGATGGCGTCGGCGGCGGCCTGCTCGCCGGGTCCCACCGTCCGCCGTCCCGCACCGGCCATCAGCGGGGCCACGTCGATGATCGGCAGCTGGTCCACCGGTGCAGTCTGCCGGGACCGGACTCGGGTTTCTTCGCCCTTTCGGACCGGTAGCGTCTCATCCCACCGTGGACTCCGACGTCGTCACCCTCTTCTTCGCGCTGCTGGCGACGCTCGCCCAGCTCGTGGTGGTGGCAGCGGTGGTCCTGTGGCTGGGGGCGATGGTGTCGCCCGCGCTCCGCCGGGCGAGGGGGTCGGTGCTGGCGGTGGTCGGCCCGCAGGCGCTGGCGATGGCTGCGGCCGTCGCCCTGGTGTGCACGCTCGGCAGCCTCTACCTGTCCGAGGTGGCGCACTTCCTGCCGTGCCGCCTCTGCTGGTTCCAGCGCACCGCGATGTATCCGCTCGTCGTCGTGCTCGGCGTGGCGGCGGTGCGCCGGGACCACGGCGCCCGCCTGACCGGTGCCATCCTCGCCGGCATCGGTGCCTGCGTCTCCATCTGGCACCTGCTCGTCGAGCAGTACCCCAACCTCGAATCCAGCTCCTGCGACCCGGACAACCCGTGCTCGTTCAAGTGGGTCGACCAGTGGGGCTACCTCACCATCCCCGGCATGGCCCTCTCGGGCTTCGCCCTGATCCTCGTGCTGCTCGCCGCAGCTCGTCCCGTCTCCTTGGAGGAGCAGCCATGACCAGCCCCAGCAACCCGGGCGCCGAGACGTCGAGCAACGGTGCCGTGATCTGGATCGGCGTCGGGGTGGTGATCGTGGTCCTCGGGATCGCTGCCATCTTCTTCGCCAGGGGAAGCGGCGACGAGAAGGTGGAGAACCAGACCGGCTCGGTCTCGGTGGGCGGGTCGTCCACCACCACCGGCGGCGGATCGCCCCAGGACGCAGCGCCGGAGGGCTCGCTGCCGGAGTACGACGCCACGCTGGCCGAGGACCCAGCCGTCGGGATGACCATCCCCACGGTCACCGGCTCGGACTTCGCGGGCGACGACCTCACCATCGCCGGCGACGACGGCAAGGCCAAGGTGATCGTGTTCGTGGCCCACTGGTGCCCCCACTGCCAGAAGGAGGTGCCCCTGCTGAAGGAGCACCTCGACGAGGTGCCGATGCCCGACGACGTCGAGCTGCTCACCGTCTCCACGTCGGTCCAGCCCGGCGCCACCAACTACCCGCCCCAGGAGTGGCTCGAGGGGGAGGGCTGGTCCGCCCCGGTGCTCGCCGACGACGAGGACAGCACCGTGGCCCAGGAGTTCGGGCTGTCGTCGTTCCCGTACTTCGTGGTGGTCGACGCCGACGGCAAGGTCGTCACCCGCGCCAGCGGCGAGCTGACCACCGACCAGTTCGACGACCTCGTGAAGGCGGCCCAGGAAGGCTCCGTCTGACGGAGGCCCCCGCCTACGCCGTCTGGTCGGGGTGGGGCTCCATGAGCTCGAGGCGGTTGCCGAACGGGTCGTCGACGTAGACGCGGTCGTACCCCTCCAGCGGCTCATCGCCGTCAGCGGGGTGCCCCGCCGCGTGGAGCGCGGCGACGAGTGCCGACAGGTCCTCGACGAGGAGGCCGGCGTGCGCCTTGCGAGCCGGCGTGAACGCCGGGTCGACCCCGAGGTGGACCTTCACCGTGCCGTCCTCGAACCAGCAGCCGCCGCGCGTCGCGAGGTGGGGCGGCTTCGGCACGCGAGTGATGCCCAGCACCCCCTCGTAGAACGCGGTGGCCGCGTCCTCGCCGCCCGCCGGCATCGCCAGCTGCACGTGGTCGATCCCTCGAACGGCCATGGTCAGGGGGCGTAGACCTTGGCGAGCCAGTTCTCGGTGAGCGGGACCACGCTCAAGACGTGGGTGGCGGTGAGCAGCCACCACAGCACGTGGTCGGGCTCGACCTCGCGGGGGCAGGCGACCACGAGGCCCCGGCGGGGGTGGTCGGCCACCTTCAGCCAGCCCGGCTCGAGCTCCACGCCGTAACGGGCCAGCTTCTCCAGCGCCTTGGGGCCCGAGCCGTGCTCGATGCCGAGGTTCGGACGGCCCCCGGCCTTCGCCGGCGACGTCCACGTGGCGAGGGGCACAGCGTCGCCGCGGGCCGAGAAGATGGCGCCCACCGCACTGCGCGGCGCGGGCTCGTGACCCTCCTCGACCTCGGGCACGAAGTTCACCCAGGCGGACGCCGACCCGGTGGTGGTGGCGTCGAGCTCGGCGAGGACCGCGGTGATCTCCGACGGGTCGTCCTCGGTGAAGCGGATCTCGCGGGTGGGGGAGAGGGCCATCGGGGAGCGAACCTACCGGAGCAGGACCGCCACCCAACCGTCCTCGCTGGCCACGCGGCGGGCGGCGAGCGGTGCGACCGCAGGCAGGGCGGCCTCCCACCGGTCGGCGAGGAGGCCCGAGATCACCAGGGCCCCGCCGGGCGCCGTGCTCCTCACCAGGTCGGCTCCGAGCTCGGCGATGACCGGGGCCAGCAGGTTGGCGAGCACGAGGTCGTACCGCTCGCCGCGAGCGGCCAGCACCGCCACCGGATCCGTGGTGGTCCGAACCAGGTGGGCCACCTGGTTGCGGTCGGCGTTGGCCGCCACCACGCCGGGGGAGGCCGGGTCGATGTCGGTGGCCACCGCCGTGGCGGCGCCGCACAGGGCCGCACCGATGGCGAGGACCCCGCTCCCGCAGCCGACGTCGAGCACGGTGGCGCCCGGCGAGACCAGGTCGTCGAGGAGGGCGAGCACGAGACGGGTGGTGGGGTGCGAGCCGGAGCCGAAGGTGCGCCCGGGGTCGATCCAGAGGATCTGCTCGCCGGCGCCGATGGCGGGTGCCTCGACCCACGGTGGCGTGATCCAGAACCGCCCGGCCCGCTCGGCCACCGCCCACTCGCGCCAGGCGTCGAGCCCGTCGTCGGTGATGGGCTCCATCGAGGCGACCAGGCCCAGCTCGGCGGCGCGGGCCACCGCACGGGCGGCGTCGGCCGGATCGGCGAAGCCGCCGAGGAGCACCAGGCCGTCGTCCTCGGCGCTGTCGCGTTCCTCGACGCCGGCCGCCCCGGCTCCCCACAGCACCGCAGCCCCGAACTCGGCGGCGGCGTCGGTGGGTCCGGTGGCGCCGCCGACGGTGAGCGTCACCCGGGTCCATCCGATCCCTTCGCGGGCAGTCTCGGTCACCCCGCGGAGGGTACCGCCGACCGACCACCCGGACGTTCTGTCCAGGTGATCCGCCACCGTTGGCGTCGGGGCGCACGCAGGCGGTGGCGAGACCGGCGGGGGGACGCGCGAGATGCCGGTTGAGCGCGTGCCCCACGGGGTACGGTCGCCGCCGATGTCGGATTCGATCGAGCTCGCCCCCACACCGGCGAGCGTGGCCCTCGCTCGCCGCTGGAGCGTGGACGTGCTCGATCAGGTCGGCGCCTCCGAGCTGGCCGACACGATGGCCCTGCTGGTGAGCGAGCTGGTGAGCAACGTCGTGCTCCACGCCCGGACCGCCTGCTGCCTGAGCATCGTCGCGACCACGGGTCGGATCCGGGTCGAGGTGCAGGACGGGAGCGACCGTCTGCCCGGCGTGCGCGAGCGCACCGATCCGCTCGCCCAGTCGGGGCGGGGGATGCAGCTCGTCGACGGCCTCAGCGCGGCGCACGGGGTCGACCCGGAGCCCAGGGGCGGCAAGCGGGTGTGGTTCGAGCTCGACCTTCCTGCGGTCCCGTGACCGAACGGGCTGCGGTGCTGCCGGTCGACCTGGACCGCGTCCCCCCGGCGACGTTCCGGCACATGGTGGTGTACCTCGACGACGTCCTGCGGGAGTGCCAGCTGGTGCTCGTCTCGCAGAGCCAGGGGCGGGCCGTCAGCACCGAGCTGGCCGACATCGCCTCGGGGCTCGTCCCCGACATCGAGGAGATCGGCGACGCGTTCCGCGCCGCCGAGATCACCGAGCGCGACGACGGCACGCTGCACCTGAGCGGCGCGCTCACCGCGAACCAGGCGTCGCTCCTCGCCGGCATGCAGGTGCGGCTGGTGCAGGTCCGCCAGCTCGGCCGGCGCGGCGCGCTCCTCCTCGACAGCGATCCCCAGGTGATCCAGCTGATGGAGTGGGTCTGGGAGGAGCTCGCCGACCAGCTCCGCGGCCGCCGGCCGCGCCCGTACCAGCACGCCCGGTAGGTCCACGCCGGTCAACGGCCGTCGGCGGCGTAGCGTCACGGCGCTTCCGCAACGCGCCCGAACGGAGACCCGGTGCCCGCCGCCAACGTGCTCTACATCACCGTCGACCAGTGGCGCGGCGACTGCCTCGGCGTCGCCGGCCATCCGGTCGTGCGGACGCCGACGCTCGACCGCCTCGCCGGCCGCGGGGTTCGCTTCGCCAACCACTGGTCGGTCACGGCCCCGTGCGGTCCGAGCCGCGCGTCGCTGCACACCGGGCTGTACTCCATGAACCACCGGTCGGTGAACAACGGCACCCCGCTCGACGACCGCTTCACCAACATCGCCCGGGAGGCGCGAGCGCTCGGCTACAACCCCACCCTGTTCGGCTACACGGACACCAGCGTCGACCCCCGCACCGTGACCGACCCGCAGGACCCGAGGCTGTGGGACTACGAGGGCGTCCTCCCCGGCTTCACGCCGGGCACCGTCCTCACCTGGCACAACATGGCGCCGTGGCTCGACTGGCTCGCCGCCCACGGCCACGAGATCCCCGACACCTGGGAGGACCTCTTCGAGGCCAGGCCGGGCTACCCCGGCGCCGAGGACCACGCCAGCACCTGGGCGCCCGGCCTCTTCCCCGCCGAGCACACCGAGACCGCCTTCATGACCGAACGGGTCATCGAGTGGCTGGACGCGCGTACCGGCGACGAGCCCTGGTTCGCCCACGTCTCCTACATCCGCCCCCACCCGCCCTACCGGGCGCCCGAGGGCTACCACGACCTCTACGACCCCGACGACGGCCCGCCGTTCAAGCGGCTGGCGGACCGTGACGCCGAGCTGGCGATGCACCCCATCCACGCGGCGGGCGCCCACATCACCAAGGCGCCGGTCGACGAACGGGAGATGCGCCAGCTGCGGGCCACCTACTGGGGGAACATGACCGAGGTCGACGACCAGCTCGGCCGGCTGTTCCGCCACCTCGATGAGCGGGGGATGGCGGGCGACACGCTCATCGTGGTGACCGCCGACCACGGCGACCAGCTCGGCGACCACTGGCTCGTCGAGAAGCTGGGCTGGTGGGACGAGAGCTACCACGTGCCGCTCATCGTCGTGGACCCCCGCCCGGAGGCCGACGCCACCCGCGGCACGGCGGTCGGATCCTTCACCGAGTCCGTCGACGTGATGCCCACGCTCTGCACCTGGATGGGTGCCGAGGTGCCGGTCGCGGTCGACGGCCGCGAGCTCCAGCCCTTCCTCCACGACGGGACCGCACCCGAGGACTGGCGGGCCGAGGCCCACTGGCAGTGGGACTTCCGCGACCCGGTCGACCACGTCGCCGAGGACCTCTTCGGCGTGACGATGGAGCAGTGCACCATGGACGTCGTGCGGGCCGCGGACCACAAGTACGTCCACCTCGGCACCGGCGAGTGCTTCTACTTCGACCTCACCGACGACCCCGACCAGCTGGTCGACCGGTCGGACGACCCCGATCGGATCGGCGCCGTCGCCGATGCCCGGGCCCGCCTGCTGTCGTGGCGGATGCGCCACGACGACCGCACCCTCACCGGCAGCCTCGTCACCGGCAAGCACGGCCTCGTCGTCCGGCGCGATCCCCGCGTCTGACCCAGCTGGCCGCGGCGAGAACGGGCCGTCCGGCCCACACCCGGCCGGGTGAACGCACTCAAGCGCGCCGGTGAACCGGTCGATGCGACCAGATGGCCGACTTCACCCGACCCGATGTGGTGCACCTGCTGCGCCGGGCGGGGTTCGGCGGGAGGCCGGCGGAGATCACCGCGCTGCTCGCGCTCCCGAGCTGGGCGGCCGTCGTCGACCGAGTGCTCGACACCTCCGCCAACCCGGCGGACACCATCCCGGCCGCGGTGGACGACGACGTCGACCGGTACTACCCGCCGTGGGTGGCGGCGGTGCAGTACTGGCTCGACCGCATGGCCACGACGCCTACGCCCATCGTCGAGAAGATGACCCTCTTCTGGCACGGCAACCTGGCCTCGTCCACCGACGCCTGCCTGCCCCGGCACCTGTTCCGCCAGATCAAGACCTACCGGGCGCTGGCGCTGGGCGACGTGCACACCCTGCTCCAGGCGATGGCCGTCGACCCGGCCATGCTCCAGTACCTGAACAACGCCAGCAACGTCGCCGCCGAGCCGAACGAGAACTTCGCCCGCGAGCTGATGGAGCTGTTCACGCTCGGCAACGGGGCCTTCACCGAGGCCGATGTCGTCGGCATGGCCCGGGCGTGGACGGGCTACAACTACGACCGAGACGGCGAGCAGCACATCTACCGGGCCAACAAGCACGACGCCGGGCCCAAGACGATCTTCGGGATCACCCGGGCGTGGACCGGCCCCGAGGCCCTGACCGAGATCGTCCGAGGGTCTCGCCAGCAGACCTGCGCCCGGTTCCTGGCCACCAAGATCTGGTCGTTCTTCGCCCACCCTGGACCGTCGGCGGCGATCGTCGACGACCTGAGCGCCGCGTTCATCGCCTCGGGCATGGACGTGAAGGCGCTGCTGCGCGCCGTGTTCCTGCGCCCGGAGTTCCGCCTGGCGACGACGCGCACCGCGCTGGTCCGCAGCCCGATCGAGTGGATGGTGGCGGCGATGCGGGCGCTCGACATGGACGCGGCGACGCTGCACCCCGAGTGGTTCCTCGAAGAGATGGGCCAGTCGCCCTACCAGCCCCCGAACGTGTCGGGCTGGAAGCAGAACGGTGCGTGGATCTCCACATCGGCCCAGTGGCGCAAGGGTGCGTTCGCCGGGTGGGCCCGCTGGAAGGCGAACGACGCCGGCATCTTGGCAGGCGCGGGCTCGCTGGCCCCGGCGGCTGCGGCGACGGCGGCGTTCGAGCGGTTCGGGATCGAGGATCCCTCCCCGCTGTCGCGCCAGCGGATCGAGGAGTACGTCGCTCGGGAGAAGGCCGCCAACCGCACGTGGGCGATCCCGCCGAACCTCGTGGCCCTCGCCCTGCTCACGCCGGACTTCCAGCTCGCATGAGGAACCTCCGATGACCGATCTCGAGCTCGACCAGATCCACCGGCTGCTGTCGGTGCCCGCCGACCGCGACGGCGGCAACGTCTCGCGCCGCCGCTTCCTCCAGGGCGCGCTGGCGGCGGGCACGCTCGCCGCCTCGCCCGGCTGGTTCGACCACCTGGCCGCCGCAGCCGCGCCGGTGGGGGCCACCGAGGGCATCCTCATCGTCCTGCACCTGGGAGGCGGGGTCGACGGGCTCAACACCGTGGTGCCCATCGACGACGCTGCCTACCGGAGCCTCCGCGGCTCGCTCGCGATCGCCAGCCCGCTCCCGCTCAGCACGACCTTCGGGCTGCACCCGGCCCTTCCGACGCTCAAGGCCCGCTTCGACGCCGGCAAGGTCGCCGTGGTCCAGGGCGTCGGCCAGTCGACCCTCACCGACCTGAGCCACTTCTCCTCCACCGCCAGCTGGATGGCCGGGACGTCGGGGTCGAGCCGCACGTCGGGCTGGCTGGGCCGCTGGCTCGACGGGGTGCCGGAGTCCGAGCTCGGCCTGCGGGCGATCACGACCGGTGCGTCGATCCCGCTGCACCTCATCGGCCAGAAGTCCCAGGCCACCGGCCTCGACGTGGGCGGCGACCTGTTCGGCGCCGACCAGAGCGAGGCGTGGATGACCTCGGTGTACACGGCGGTGTCCGGCTACGGCAGCGGGCCCACCGGCAAGGGCGTCTGGGCGGACAAGCTGGCGGCTGCGGGGGCCAGCTCGATCCGCCTCGCGGATGACCTCCAGCCGGTGTTCACCCCGGAGCTGCCCAACAGCTCGGTCACCTCGCAGCTCACGCTGGTGGCCCGGCTGATCAACGCCAACCTCGGGATCCGGGTGTTCAACGTGTCGCTCGGCAGCTTCGACACCCACGACAACCAGCCGTACCGGCTCCAGGCGCTGCTCGCCGACCTCGATGCGGGGATCGCCGCGTTCTACCGGACCGTGAGCGCGACCTGGGTGAAGCGGGTGGCGCTGATGTCGTTCTCCGAGTTCGGCCGCCGCCCGGAGGCCAACGCCTCGAACGGAACCGACCACGGCACCTCGTCGACGCTCTTCGTGATCGGCGACAACGTCAAAGGCGGGTTCTACGGGCAGGCCCCCAAGCTGAGCGCCCTCGACAGCCGGGGGAACCTCACGGTGTCGGTCGACTACCGCAGCGTCTACGCCTCCGTCCTCGGCGGGTGGCTGGGCGGCGATGCCGGGGCGATCCTCGGCGGCAGCCACCCCGACCTCGGCCTGTTCTCGGCCAAGCCGGGGGGCACCGTCACCGCGCCGGTCACCACCGGCCCGTGGGTCCCCTTCGCCACCCCGAGCGATCTGGTGCGCCAGCAGTACCTCGACTTCTACGGCCGGGTCGGGGACCCCAGCGGCGTGAGCTACTGGACGGCCAAGCTGACCAGCGGATCGCAGTCGATCGTCGCCGTCATCGACTCCTTCCTCCACAGCACCGAGTTCGGCCGGTCGGTGGCCCCGGTGGCCCGGCTGGCGCTCGTGGGCCTCGGCGGGGCCCCGGCGTTCGACGACCTGCTGGCCTGGTCGGCGGCGGTGAAGGCGGGCACCCCGCTCGCCACGGTGGCGGCGACGGTCTGCGCCAGGCCCGAGTTCACCAGCCGCTACGGGGCGCTGACCCACGCCGCCTTCGTACCCCAGGTGTTCCAGGCTGCGCTGGGCAAGGCGCCGACGGCCGCCGAGCAGGCCGATCTCGTGGCCCAGCTGACCGCCGGCACGCTCACCCGGCCGGCGCTGGTGGCCACGCTGGTCGGCCGCACCGAGTCGGTCCGCCGTCACCAGGCGCAGGTCGAGGTGCTGATGACCTACGCCGGCCTGCTGCGCCGACGCCCCGACGCCGGTGGGTGGACGTACTGGGTGGGCAAAGTCGGCTCCGGGACCTCGGTGCAGCGGTTGATCGCCCAGTTCTTCACCTCCCCGGAGTACCGGCGCCGCTTCGCCGGGTGAGGAAGGGGCGCCCCGGCACCCGCCGATCTCCGATTTGGGTCGGATGGCCCGGTGACGAAGTCGCGCCTGTCCCGTAACCTTCCCGCGAGATGACCGAGCGCGAACGATTCTGGCGGTCGAACCGGTGGCGTGAAGCGCTCCGCCCCGACACGGGTATGGCCCAGGCCGAAGGCCTCGCGGCCGGCACCGGCCTGCTCACCGGCACGGTCGCCAAGTCCGCCGGGCCTCGCAAGGTCGCCGTGGCCAACCCCGACTGCCCGACCTGTCGGGGGGAGAGCGAGATCGTGGTCGTCGATCTCATCGTCGGGGTCACCACGTTGCGCTGCCAGTCGTGCGGCCGCAGGTGGACGCTCGAGAACTAGCGCCTCGTCGCCTCGGGACGGTTCGGGCGACCCGCTAGGGTCGGCCCGGAACCACTGCCACCCGGGGGAAGCGAATGGCGAAGGGGCTCGCGAAGAAGGACGCGCCACCGGCCGGCGAGAACGAGGACGCGGGCGCAGCGAAGAAGGCGGCCCCCGAGCCAGCACGCACGAAGGTCGGCCCGCCGCTGCTCCTCGTCGCCCTCGGCTTCGCCTCGGTGCTGGTCAGCCTGCCGCTGATCGCGGTCGACGGGGTCCCCGCCCACGTCATCGGCTACGTCACCGGTGCGCTGATCCCCATCCTCATCATCGGCATCGTCCGCCGGGTCGACCTCGACCGCCGTCGTTCGCCGTACTACGTGCCCCAGGGCCTGCTGCGCCCGGCCCTGGTGGCCCTGGCCGTCGTCGCGCTCGTGGCCGCCCTCCTCCACATCTGGCCCATCGCCACGGAGCTGGCCTCGTGAGGCGCCTGGTCCTCCGCTCGACGCTGGCGGTGCTCGCCGCGCTCGTGGCCCTCTCGGCCGCCACCATCGCCCCGGCCGGCGCCCAGTCCGACCCGACCACCACCACGACCGCGCCCGCCGAGCGGGGCACCACCGGTCCGCCCGACACGCCGTCGGGCGACCCGGCGATCGATGACCTGGTCGGCTGCGTCCAGGGCTCCCGTCAGCTGCTGGTCCTGTTCCTCATCGACGAGTCGGCATCGCTCAAGGCCACCGATCCCGACGACCGTCGCGTCGACGCCGCCCGTGGCGCGCTCGACAGCCTCGTCGCCCTGTCGTCGTCCGAGGGCGAGGCCTCGCCCCAGGTGGACGTGGCCCTCGCCGCCTTCTCGAACGAGTACCGGCTCGTGCAGGACTGGACCCCCGCCGGTCCGGACACCGCCAAGAGCCTCAACGCTTCGCTCGACTCGTTCGCCGACTTCAAGTCCGGCATCGACACCGATTTCGTCAACGCCCTCTCGGCGGGTCGCGAGTCGCTGGCCGATGAGGCCGCCGCCGTCACCGCCAACGGGGGCGCCGCTCCCTGCCGTGCGGTCATGCTCTTCACCGACGGCGGCTACGACCTCGCGGTCCGCGAGTCGAAGGAGGACCAGGAGCGCCTGGGCACCACCAAGCCCTACGCCCCGGGCATCGAGCTCACCACCCCGGAGGCCACCAAGAAGGCCGAGGCCCGGGGCCGCCGGGAGCTGTGCGACCCCGGCAAGCTGGCCGACCGGCTGCGCAGCGACGACATCACCCTGCTCACGGTCGCCCTGTCCGGTGACGTGGCCCGGCGCTCCCAGTACCCGCTGGCGGCCGCCACCACCGGCAAAGCCGACGACTACACCTGCGGGACCCAGCCCAAGAAGGGCAAGACGGCCCGGGTCCAGGGCGCCTACCTCCCGGCCGAGGACATCGACGTCCTCGTCACCCAGTTCAACGGCGTGGGCACCCGGCTCGCGGGCGGCAACCTCCTCCCCGGCTCCGACCAGGTCGAGATCTGCGGCGCCGAGCCGTGCGAAGCGGGATCGCGCACGTTCAAGCTCGACGGCTCCCTGCGCCGGGCCCAGATCCTCGCCCTCGCCCCGAAGCCCGGCACCGAGATCGTGCTCGAGGGCCCCGACGGGGACCCCGTCACCATCTCCGAGGCCGGCACCGCCAGCCTGGGTGACACGAGCATCACCACCCGGCTGGTCGCGGGCCGCGGCTACGCCATCGACCTGGCCCGAGGCGCAGGCGCGGAGTCCTGGTCCGGGAGGTGGACGGTCTCGATCGTGGACCCCAAGGGCGACCAGGAGGGCGACGCGGCCACGTTGCAGATCTACGTGTTCAGCGACATCGGCGTCACGTTCGAGGAGCTGCCGCCCCTGGAGCGCGGCGCCTCCACCGCCATCTCCGTCGCCCTCGACATCCCGAAGGAGGTCGAGGACGAGGGCATCGTCAAGTCGGCCGACGCCGAGGTGCGCCTCACCAACCCGGTCACCGGTGAGGTCGTCCAGGTCCCCCTGGAGGGACCCCCCGGCGGTCCCTTCGAGGGCAGCTACGAGACGCCGGTCGGCACCACCACCAACGCCATGAACGCCACCGCGCTGGTCAGCATCGAGACCACGAGCGGGGCCAAGATCGCCGCCCGCTCGGCGACCACCGAGATCCTCGTGCGCCGGCCCGAAGGCTCGGTGCAGTTCGCCCCGGCCTCGCTGAAGATGCCGTCGCTGACGGGCGAGGGCTCGTCGGAGATCCAGATGTCCCTGATCGGCGGCAAGGGCGCCGGCTGCGTCTGGTTCGGCCGGACCGACGTGCCCGACGCCCCCGAGGGCGCCTCGCCCGTCGAGGTGGCCGTGAACGGCAACCCGCTCCCCGGCGAGTCCAGCTGCCTCAAGGTCCCCGCCGACGGCAACGTCACCATCTCGGTCACCATCACCCCCGCCGGGCGCGCCGCCGGCACCGTCAGCGGCACGCTCGAGGTCCACGAGAAGATCGACGGCCAGAAGGAGGGCACCACCACCCAGGTCCCCTTCCGGTTCGACATGGCGCGCGGCGTCGACCAGGGCAAGCGGCTGCTGCTCAGCGTGCTGCTCGTCATCGGCGGGCTCGGCCTGCCCCTCCTCCTGCTGCTGCTCCTCAACACCTTGACGGCCCGCTTCCAGACGCTCGACGCCGTGCGGGGCAGCGCGCTGCCCGTGCGGGTCAACGGCCGCAAGATCACCCGCACCGACGGTGCGGTGGCCCGCCCTCTGGCGCTGAAGGCGGACGACTTCGGCAGCCTCTCGGCCGCAGGCAGCGACCGGCGGTTCGCGTTCGGCGGGGTGGAGTTCCGCGCCCGGGCCTCGCGCAACCCGTTCGGCGCCACCATCGCCATGGCCGCCCCCGAAGGCGGAGCAGAGAAGCTCAAGGGCCGGGAGGGCAGCCGGGTCGAGCTCGACCCTGCGCTCGCCGGCTCGTGGATCTTCCTCCTCGACTCGGACCGCACCCGGCGGGCCGACCCGGGCCTGGTGGAGGGCCTGCTCATCGCGTTCGTCGCCGAGGGCGACATCTCCACGCAGACCAAGCGCATGCTGCCCGACATCTCGGACCGCCTGCCCGACACCGCGGCCTCGCTGGCCGGACTGGTGCGCGAGACCAAGCGGAAGACCCCATCCAAGAAGAAGCGGAAGGCCGCCGCCGACGCAGCCGAAGCCGAAGCCGAAGCCGAAGAAGCGGCGGCTCAGGCCGAAGCCGAAACCGAGGCCGACGCACCGGACGCCCCGGCCGAGGCGCCCTCGTCTGCGCCGGACGCGGGCGATGCGGCCGGCGCCGATGCGCCAGCGGACGCTCCCGCCGATGACCGGACCGAACCGACCGAAGCAGCCGAACCAGCCGAACCGGCGGAACCGGTGGGGCCGACGGGCTTCGGCGGCGCCGCCGGCAGGGCCGCCCCGTCGGTCACCCCGCCGACCACGCCCGCAGGTGGCGATGACGAGCCCGGTGGCCCGCCGGTGGGGTTCTCGGGCGCCCGCCCGGACTGATCCGCCCCGGGTTCAGCCGGTGGCCATGGCGGCGATGCCGGCGGCCGCCAGCGCCAGCCCGATGACCTGCACGCGGTGGAGCCGCTCGCCCAGCACGACGCGGGCGAGCACCACGGTCGCGGCCGGGTAGAGCGACGACAAGACGGCGACGATCGAGAGCAGGCCGGCGTTGGTGGCGGCCAGGTAGATGCCGTTGGCCGTGACATCGAGGACGCCGGCCCCGGCCACCATGGGCCAGGCGACCCGGGCCGGGATGATCGCTGCGGGGCGCTGTCCGCTTCGGCGCACGAGGATCAGCGCCGCCACGGCGGTCACGGCGACGGCGACCGGTCGAGCCACCAGCAGCGGCCAGAGGCCGGCGTGGGCGCTGGTCTCGCCGAGCAGGACGAAGAGGGCGCCGAACCCGAGGCCCGAGGCGATGGCCGGGGGCACCACCGCCGCCAGCGGGGCGGCGGCGGCCTCGTCGGGGTGGTCCTCGTGCTCCGGCGCCCCGGCCACCAGCACGATGGCCACCAGCGCGATGACCACGCCGACGAGGGCCACCGCCGACGGCCGCTCGCCGTCGAGGAGCGCCCACACCAGCGGCACGATGGCGGCCACCACCGCCGTGATCGGCGCCACGACGCTCATGCGCCCCATCGCCAGGCCCCGGTAGAGCAGGGCGACCGCAGCCGGGCCGACGAGCCCCACGCCGACACCGAGCCACAGGTCCGCGTGCGACGGGCTCGGTGGGGTCCCCACCACGGACCAGCCCAGCACCGTGAGCGCCACGAGGGCGCCGCTCAGGGCGAACGAGCCCAGGACCACGGTCACCGCCGGCGTCCGCTTGGCGGCGAGCCCGCCGAGGAAGTCCCCGGACCCGTAGAAGAGGGCGACGAGCAGCCCCAGCACGATCGCCATAGGGCGGCGACGGTACCGCGTCGTGGGTAGCGTCTGAACCATGGCTGACGAGATCCTCGAAGTCGACCTCCTCGCGTTCGAGCAGGGGAACGCCGAACAGCAGCGGGCCGTCGTCGATGGGCTGATGCGCTCGGTCGCCACCGGGTTCGTGTACGTGACCCACGACGTCAGCGGCGACCTCATCGACGAGGCCTACGCCCTGCTGGAGCAGTTCTTCTCCCTCCCGGCGGAGACCAAGGCCCAGTTCACCGCGCCCGGCACCCACGGCCAGACCGGCTACACGGGCCTGCTGGTCGAGACCGCCGCCTCCGCCGACGTGGCCGACTGGAAGGAGATGCTCAACTGGGCCCGCGACGTGCCGGCCGGGCACCCGCTCCGCACCCGGTTCCCGCACCGCTACCACGATCAGGTGCTGCCCGAGGCGGCGGTTCCCGGCATCGCCGAGGTCCTCAACACGTTCCACGACGCCATCGCCGACCTGCAGCGGCGCATCCTGCGCATCATCGCCGTCGGGATCGGGTGCCACGCCGACTTCTTCGACAAGATGCTGGTGGACGGGTCCACCCTCAGCCGGGCGATCCACTACCCGGACATGGGGGCGGCGCCGGACGCGCCGCACGTGTGGGCGGGCGAGCACGCCGACATCAACCTCATCACGGCCCTGCCGCGCGCCACC
>JAOBWH010000063.1 GCA_025463265.1 Ilumatobacteraceae bacterium | reverse complement strand
CGCCGAGCGGTGCTCGGCCTCCAGGCGGGCGCGCGCCGCATCGGCCGCCGCCTGCGCCTCGCGCACGGCGCCCTCCCCGCGCCGGATCTCGTCGAGCTCGGCCAGCGCTGCGGCGCGTGCGGCGACGGCTGCGCCGAGGGCCTCGCGCTGCTCGGTGATCTGCTGGGTCAGCTCCCGTCGCCGGATCAGGGCGCGGTCACGAGCGGCGATGGCCTCGGCCACGCGGGGGTCGTGTCCGGGGAGGTCCTCGGCGCGGACCACGGCCGGCAGGGCCTTCTCCAGGTCGAGGAGGGCCAGCGAAGGGCGGTCGAGGGGGAAGATGATGCCGTGCGCCACGACCTCCCCCGTGGCGTCCAGGTCATCGCCCGCCGCGAGGCGGCCGAGGACGTCGATCAACCAGGTGCGGCGCAGCGGATCGAGGCCACGGACGACCGTGACTTGACCGTGCAGGGCGATCGCAGGACGATCGCCTGCGGCCTCGCTCACCTCGAGCACCTTCACTGCAACCCCTCCGTCTCCGCACGCAAGGTCGTCGCGGCGGTCCGTGGACGGTACCTGATCGGCCCGCCGGCGCGGTAGCCGCGGGGCTGGTCAGGACACCGGGATGCGCTGGACGGGCGGATCACCGTCGTCCCCGTCGGAGCCGGGACCGGGAGCGGGACGGCCCGACGTGCGCCCACCGCGTCCGGCCACCGTGCCCAGGAGGTCGATGATCCCCGACGCCGCCTTGGGGTCGTCGACCAGCTCCTCGGCCACATCGAGCAGCGCCCGCGAGGCGGCGATCATCTCGCGAGCGGCGCGCTGGAGGTGGTCCAGCCCCGCCTGGACCCGCTGGTCCTGGTCGTCCCACCCCGGCCGGCGCCCGGCGCCTTCGTCGGGCCCGCTCATCGGGCCTGCCGTCGGGCGGACCGCGTCGCGGCCCGGTCCACCACGGAGTCGGCGTCGGGATCCTCGGCGGCACCGGCGAAGGTGACCCGCAGCTTCCCGTCTCGCAACGAGGCGGCCCGGACCTCGCGGCGGCGCAGGGAGTCCGGGAGGAGCAGCGCCCGGCGGTGGCTCCCCACCCGGATCAGCAGCTCATCGTCGCGCCGTCCCAGCTCGAGCTCGTCCTTGTCCGCGAAGGGGAGCTCCACGGTGAGCTCGAAGCCGGTGCCGCGAGGCAGGACCTGGAGCGGCTCGCCCGGGTGCAGCACCGCCGCCGCGTCCAGGTCCCCGTAGAGGTGCCCGGCGAAGGACCGCAGGGCGTCGACGCCCACCAGCTCGTCGGAGGCCAGCTCGGCCCGCAGGATCGGGAGCGGGGCGAAGCCGTCCTCGATCGCCGTCAGGTGCTCGACGTGGCGCGCCTTCCACTCCTGGAACCAGGGGTCGGTGATGGCCTCGGGCAGGAGCCGGTTGGCGACCACGGCATCGACCTGGTAGCCGAACAGCGAGAGGTAGGTGTAGGTGCGCCGGGCCTCGGCCACCACGAGGCGCTCCGGGTTCACCACCAGCCGCACGCTCGTGCGGCCGGTGTCGGTCAGCAGCTCCCGGACCCCGTCGAGGCGGTCGTAGAACTGCGAGGCCGAGCCGAACACGTCGTCGCCGGGCATCGGGAGGCCCGCCACCCGGCCGAGCAGCGGCGCCACCACCTTGTTCAGCTTGCGGCTGGTGGGGAAGACCCGGTCCATGTACCAGCGGAGGATCTCCGGGAGGCTGAGGAGCCGCAGCGTCTCGGCCGTGGGCGCGCAGTCGACGACGACGACGTCCCACTCGTCGCTGTCGGCGTAGGCCTTGATGTCGCTCAAGGCGAAGATCTCGTCGAGGCCCGGGATCACCGCCAGCTCCTCGGCCTCGATGGCCGCCACGCCCGCCCACTGGAACACGTCGAGCAGCCAGGCCTGGATCTCCTGCCAGGTGTCCTCCATGCGGGCCTGGGCGTCGAGCTGCTGGCCCCAGAGGCCCGGCGTGATCTCGACGGCGTGGTCGCCGAGGGCGATGCCGTAGGCATCGGCCAGCGAGTGCGCCGGATCGGTGCTGAGGACGATGGTCCGCAAGCCCGAATCGGCGCAGCGCAGCGCGGTGGCCGCCGCGGTGGTGGTCTTGCCTACGCCGCCCTTGCCGGTGAAGAGCAGGACCCTCACGACGTGGCCGAGCGCTCCGCGAACGACTTCAGCTCGCCCAGGGCGGTGTGCATGATCTTCCCCTGCGAGCGGTTCTTGATGAACCCCGGCAGCGGGATCAGCAGCTCGACCTCGAGCTCGTAGTCGACCTGGGTGCCGCCGTCGACGGCGGTGAGCGTGTAGCGGCCGTCGAGCTTCCGCATGATGTCGCCCTCGGACAGGACCCACGCCAAGACGTCGGCCTCCGAGTGGTCGTAGGTGAGCGTGTAGCTGGTGGAGCGGCCGAACCCTGCGGCCCGGAACCGCACCTCGGTGGCCCGACCCTGATCGTCGGCACCGAGCACCTCGACCGACTTCAGGTCCTTGGCCCACTCCGGATAGCGCGGGAAGTCCAACAAGATGGCCAGGACGGCATCGGGCGAGGCGGCGATCGTGGTGGACTCGGTCGCTCGATCGGTCATGGGTGCAGGCTGCTCCGGGTCGGGTGGTGGCGCTCGCGCCCGGCTCGGGCGCCGGTCACGGACCGGCAGGCTAGTGCGGTGCTCAGTCGGTCCGGGGCGGGAAGGTGGCGTGGGCGGAGGCCCACCAGGTGATGACGCCGATCCCCCACACCGGGGCCATGACGGCGAAGGGCGGGTCGGTGAGCGGGATGGCGGCCACGGCGATCGCGATCTGGGCGAACCAGAGCCCGAGGAACCACCGCCGGGCCTCCTGAGGGGCCGAACCGGTCAGGTAGAAGAGCCCGGCGAGGTCGACGGCCTCGGTCCGGCTGCGCCCGACGGCACGGAGGAACCCGATGCCGAACCCGGCGCAGCCGCCCAGGAACAGCACGGCGGCCACCGCCAGGTTGACGACCTGGACGGCGTCGGCCGACGAGACCGCCGACACGACCGTGACCAGCGCGAGGGCGGCCGTGCCCACCGCGTCGACCGCCAAGAGGTTGCGGCCCTCGATCTGGGGCAGCCCGCCGCTCATCGCCGCGACCAGCCGGCGAGCGCAGCGCGGAGCTGGCCGGCGAGCACGTCGTAGGAGAACGCATCCTCCGCCCGGCGCCGACCGGCTGCGCCCATGGCAGCCCGGCGTGCGGGGTCGGTGATCAGGGCCCGGAGCGCGTCGGCGAGGGCGGCCACCGACTGCGGGTCCTCCACCACCAGCCCGGTCTCGCCGTGCAGCACGGCCTCGGCCGCGCCGCCGCTCCGGCCGGCCACCTGCGGGATCCCGCAGGCCGCGGCCTCGAGGAACACGATGCCGAAGCCCTCCTGCTCCAGGCCCAGCCAACGGTTGCGGCAATCCATGGCGAAGACGTCGGCGGCGCCGTACAGCCCCGGCAGGTCATCGTCGTCGACCCGGCCCAGCAGCCGGACGGGAGCGGCCAGCTCGGCGACCAGGCGCTCGAGCCGCGGCCGATCACGACCGGAACCGCCGATCACGACCTCCAGCTCCGGGTGGACCGGCGCCAGCCGGGCCGCCGCCCGGATCAAGGTGTCCATGCCCTTGCGAGGCACCAGCCGGCTCACGGAGACGACCACGGTGGACTCCGGTGCCAGACCGAACTGCTTGCGGACCGCCGCCCGCTCCGCCTCGCCCAGCGGGACGAACCGCTCCGTGTCGACCCCCGGTGGCACCACCACGACCGGCAGCCCCTGCCGAGCGGCCCGCTCCCCCTCGTCCGCGGGATACCCGCCCGCTGCGATGACGAGGTCCGCGCCGCGGAGCACCCGGCTGAGCGCATGGCGAGGGCCGGGGACCCGGCCGGGCACGGTGATCTCCGCGCCGTGGAGGATCACGCCGTACGGCAGCCCCAGCCGGGGTCCGAGGTGCCCGACGGGCAGTGCGGGGTCCAGCACGACCAGCTCGGCGCCCACCCGGGCCGCGGTCTCGTCGATGCGAGCGGCGAGCGACCGGGTGGGGAGCATCACGGGTTCGCTGATGCGCTCGATGGCGATCGGCGCAGCTGCATCGAACGCCTCCGCTCCGGGGTGGGGCGTGGTGAGCACCGCGGCCTCGTCGGATGGGAGGCGGCGCCACAGCTCCCAGAGGTACGACTGGATGCCCCCGATCTTGGGTGGGAAGTCGTTCGTGACCAGCAGGTGCTTCACGCCGGCGTCCTCGCGACGACGGGCAGGTCCAGCTCGGCCTGCACGTCGGGGTCCGGGTCGCGCTCGAGGTCCACCAGCAGATCGTCGCACCCGAGGCGCCGCGCGGACCACACGGCGTGCGCCCGCAGGAGCGGATCGCGATCCGCAAGGGCCTCGGCCAGCGCAGCACGGACCCGGGGATCGGCAGGGTCCCCGATGTTGCCCAGGACCACGAGCGCGTTCCGCCGGAGGTAGCGAGGATCCCGGTCGGCGATGTACCAGCGGCCGTGGGCCGCCAGCAGCTCGTCGTCGGTGGCCGCCAGCACCTCGAGCACCGGGACCCACGCCCGGTCCGGTCGGCCGAGCGCGACCGGGGTGCCGCTCCCGCCGGGCCCGGCTCGTCGCACCTCGAGCCGGTTGGGCGGGCACACCTCCTGGCACTCGTCGCAGCCGTAGAGCCGGTCGCCCAGTGCCACGCGCTGGTCCCGGGGGAACGACCCGGTCATCTGCAGCGACCAGGAGAGGCAGCGGCGGGCGTCGACGGTTCCCGGGGTGACGATGGCACCGGTGGGGCACGCCGGTCGGCACCGCTCGCAGGTGCCGCAGGCATCGGCGACCGGGCGGGGCTCGGGCGCATCGTCGACGACGGCGTCGGTCAGCACCGAGCCGAGCAGGTACCAGCTCCCCCGCCCGGGCAGGAGGAGGTTGGCGTTCTTGCCGAACCACCCGAGGCCGGCTCGCTCGGCCACCGCCCGGTCCACCAGGTGGTTCTGGTCCGACACGACGCAGGCGCGCGAGCCGGCATCCACCAGGGCGTCGCACACGGCCTGGAGCCCGGCCAGCAGCCGGTCGCGGTCGTCGGCCCACACGTAGCGGGCCACTCGGGCGACCGGGCCGCGCCCCTCCGGCTCGGGTGGCGGGTCCCGGTGGTAGGAGGTGGCCCCGGCGATCAGGGTCCGCACCCCGGGCAGGGTCCGTTCGGGATCGGTGGAGCGGGCCGGGTTGCGGTACGTGAACTGCATGGTGCCGTTGAGCCCGGCGTCGCGACGCTGCTCGAGCGTCCGCCGGGCATCGGCGAGCGGCTCGGCGCTGGCGGCGGCCATCACATCGAGGCCGCCGGCGAGGCCCTGCTCCTCCAGCTCTGCCCAGCGCACGCGACCCACGCCGCCATCCTCGCGCTGCGCTACCCCGTGGACCGGATGTGGCGCAGCGGCGGGGCGAGGCCGGCGTCGTCGAGGAGCCGCAGCGCCCGAGCCTCGGCCAGGTCGACCACGACCGGACTGGACGCCTCGGTCCCGCACAGGAACGTCATGATGCAGTCGCCGCAGGCATCGGTGGCCTGGAGCGCGCACTCGTCGCAGTCGATGGTGAGGACGGGATCAACATGGTCTTCGAACCGGGTCATGGGCACCTCCGTGGGATCAGGAGCCCATCATCCCCAGGGGGTCCGACAACGAAGCCGGCCGGTCCCGCTCAGCGACCCGCGGCGAGGAGGAACGCCGGGGATCCGACCGCCACCGCGCCCTGACGGCGGGCGTCCGCCGCGACCGCTCGATCCGACGACACCACCACCACCGGCGTCTTCTCGGGCGTCGCGGCGAGCAGGTCGACGATGGCGTCGTCGGCGGTCTGGCCGGTGGCGGAGAACCGCACCAGCACGCTCTTGCTCGCCTTCGGCGCGGTGACGGCGTCGTCGCCGTCGAACACGACGACGACCCGGCCACCTGACCGGGCCTGGACGTCGTCGAGCAGGGCGACCGTCCGCCGTCGCTCCTCCTCCGGCGCCAGACCGGACCACGCCGCCCGGGCGACGTTGTAGCCGTCGACCACCAGCAGGTTCGCCGCATCGCCGAGCAGGGCCCGGTGGGCCTCGGGCGTCCCGTCGAACACACCCGGCGGGAGCCGGGGCTGCGACCGTGCGCTCCCCTTGCGTCCCTTCTTCTTCGGGCGCTTCTCGCCGGCCTTGCCGACGGGCGGAGCGCCGGCGCGCCGGGGCTCGCCGGGCGGCAGCGGCGGTGCGG
>JAOBWH010000057.1 GCA_025463265.1 Ilumatobacteraceae bacterium | reverse complement strand
AAAGCTAAACTACGGCTCGCTCTACAACGTGGTCGACGCCCTCGAGCGCGACGGCTTCATCGAGGTGGTCGAGACCGTGCGGGAGGGCCGCCGGCCCGAGCGCACGATCTACGGCATCACCGACAAGGGCATGCGGGAGATGACCGACTGGCTGGCCGACCTGGTGGCCACCCCAGAGAAGGAGTACACCCAGTTCGAGGCGGCCCTCTCCCTGCTCCCGGCGCTGCCCCCCGACGAAGCCGTCGAGCTGCTCGACACTCGCGCCGCCGCCATCGAGGTGGCGCTGGCCAGGCACCGCGCCGAGGAGCGGGTGTTCCAGGAGGAGCTCGGGCTCCCCCGCCTCTTCGCGCTCGAAGCGGAGTACAGCGCCACGCTCCTGCAGGCCGAGCTCGCCTACGTCTCGGACCTTGCCGCCGAGATCCGCAAGGGAAGCCTCGACGGCATCGACCTCTGGACCGCCTGGTACGCCCCCGGCGCCACCTTCGGCGAGCTGAGCGACGACTGGCCTCGAGCCCCGCGGCCGATCGGCTCGGGCTGACCCACCGGCCCACTGTCAGATCCCCTGCTTACGATCTCACGAGCGCGATCAGTTCCCAGCGCTCGCTCCGTCTCCCTCCCGACATCCCTCCACCGACCGCACCACCACCCCGTACCGCCACTCCAGGAGCACCATCCATGGCACCGATCATCGAGGCCCACGGCCTCACCAAGCAGTTCGGCGACACCCAGGCCCTCGCCGGCTTGGACCTCGTCGCCGAGTCCGGCCAGGTCACCGCCCTGCTCGGACCGAACGGGGCCGGCAAGACCACGTTCATCAGCGCCGTCGCCACGCTCCTCAGGCCCGATGCCGGCTCCCTGACGGTGGCCGGCATCGATGTGCTGGCCAACCCCAAGGCCGTGCGCCAGGTCATCGGCCTCGCCGGCCAGTACGCCTCGGTCGAACCGGCGATGACGGGCCTGGAGAACCTCCGGATGGTCGCCCGCCTGTTCGGGCTCTCCAAGGAGGAGTCCGCTGACGCCGCGGTCGACGTGCTCGGCCGCCTCGGCCTGGGCGACGCGGGCGACAAGTTGGTCCGGGACTACTCCGGCGGCATGCGCAGGCGCCTGGACCTGGGCGCCAGCCTCGTCGGGCGGCCGCACCTGCTGCTGCTCGACGAGCCCACCACCGGCCTGGACCCGCGCAGCCGCATCGAGCTGTGGGACGCCATCCGTGGCCTGGTGGCCGACGGCACCGATGTGCTGCTCACCACGCAGTACCTGGAGGAAGCAGACCAGCTGGCCCGCGACGTGGTGATCATCGACCACGGCAAGGTGATCGCCTCGGGCACCCCGGACGACCTCAAGAGCCTGGCCGGCAACGACGTCATCGAGGTGCGTCCTCGCCAGGCGGCGGACCTCGAAGCCGTGCGGGCCGTCCTCGCCGGCGTGGCCGCCGCGGACCCTCGCATCGATGCCGACACCCAGCGCGTCACCGCACCTGTGGCCGGGGGCGCCAACGAACTGACCGCCGTCGTCACCCAGCTGGGCGAGCAGTCCATCTCCTACGACGACATCGGCCTCCGACGCCCCACGCTCGACGAGGTCTTCCTGAAGCTCACCGGCCAACCGGCCGAGTCCCCCGCCGACGCCGCCTGATCTGGAGCCCACGATGACTGCTGCAAACCCCACCATCCCCGCCACCGCCGACACGTTCCGTGGATCGAGCGGCCCCGCCGACACCACCCCCGGTGCCGGCTTCGCCACCACCGCCGTCACCACCTCCCGCCGGACGGTGCTGCAGTTCTTCCGCACCCCGCAGGTCCTCTTCATGGGCAGCATCCAGGGCGCGCTGTTCCTGTTCATGTTCCGCTACGTGTTCGGCGGTGCCATCGATCCGGGACCGGGGCTCGACTACGTCGACTTCCTCGTGCCCGGCTTCTTGGTCACCGTCATCTTGTGGACCGGCATGAGCGCTGCCGCCGGTGTGGCCGAGGAGTCGTCCACCGGCGTCCACGACCGCCTGCGGTCGCTGCCCATCCCCCGCTCGGCGGTGATGGCCGGGCGGTCCATCGCCGATGGTGCGCTCACCACCTGGGGCATCTTCGTCACGGCCATCATCGGACTGCTGGTCGGCTGGCGCCCCGATGGCGGAATCGCCAGGATCGCCATCGGCTTCGCCCTGATGCTGGTCGCCGGATATGCGTTCAGCTGGATCTTCATCTTCATCGGGCTGGTGGCCGGCAACGCCCAGGCCGCCCAGGGCCTGTCGATGCTGGTGATCCCGTTCTCGTTCATCTCCAGCGCCAACGTCCCGGTCAGCTCGATGCCCGGTTGGATGCAGCCCTTCGCCGCCAACCAACCCATCAGCGTGATCATCAACGCCGTGCGCGGCTACATGATCGGCGGTGTCGATCAGCTCGGGGTCGGGCACACGCTCGCCTACTGGACGATGCTCTCGCTGGTGTGGTGCGCCGGCATCCTGCTGGTGTTCGGGTTCCTGAGCGTCCGCCGCTTCTCCAAGATGAAGTAGCCCGCCGCCCGCTGCGCCCCCCTGACCTACGATCGGAACGACAGGGGGCTGGCCATGGACGCAGGATCACCGGCGCGACGGGGGGCCAGGCTGGGCGCCGCTGCGATGCTCGTCCTGGCCTCGGCCACCGCGATCGCCTCGGCGCCCGCCGCTGCGATCGAGGTGTCAACGGGCACCTCGGACGTGATGCCGGTGACCTGGGTCGACGGCGCTGGGCGCCAGTACGTGGCCCTGTCGGCGGGCGTCGACGGCACGCTCCAGGTCGCCCGCGACACCAGGGGCGGCGAACCCGACGCCACGTGGGGCACGTTGAACGGCAAGAAGGGACGTCGGGCGCTCGCCATCGGTGCCCCGGCGGCCGGAGCCACCATGCACCGGCTGCTGTCGGCCGGTGACGACGGCACGATCACCACGGTGTGGGAGACGGCGTCCTGCGCCTCGCCCACCGCGACCTGCGACCGCTGGTACGTCCGGGTGAGCCCCACCGGGAAGGCCGTCGGCTCCCCGACCGCTGCGCCAGCCTCGGCGCCGCCGCGGCGCGGCCTCACCGACGGATCGATCCTCACCGGCGCACCGGGCGGGTCCGTCGGGTGGCGCGCTCCCACCGGCGCCGACCGCGGCACGCTCCCCCTCGCCACCTCCGACCTGGCTGGCGCCGCGGTCGACGGTGGCGGGCGCCTGCTGGTCACCTCCGACGACGGCGTCATCACCCGCTGGCCCGCCGGCGGCCCCGCCGACCTCACGCTGCCCACGGCGTGCACCGGCGGGCTCGCGATCGGTGCCGGCCTGGCCGACGACGGCTTCGCCACCGCGTGCGGTGCCGCTTCCGCTGCCAGCGTGGTCACCACCCGGTACGAGCTCGACGGCTCGGTGCGCTGGTCGACCACCGGGGTCCCGGTCGACAAGGCCGCACTCCAGCCGAGCTTGGTCACGGTCGACGCCGCAGACCACGTCTGGATCGCCGGGCTCGGGACGACCCTGAACAACGGGTACAACCTCCCGATCGCCGCGCTCGCCAGCGTCGACGGGGACGGCGCCCGCACCGCCGGCTACCAGCGGCCCCGCCAGGGCATCGGCAACGTCGACCGCCCGCCCACGGGCATCACCGACCTGCGGCCCGTCCTCGGCGACCACGTGGCGTTCGTCGATCTCCACAACTGCTGCCAGTACTCGTGGGGCCCGGTGCCGATGACGTCGATCATCGGCCAGATCCTGCCGAAGCCCGCCATCGTCTCGGCCCCGCCGACGTGCGTGCCGCGCAGCGTGGAGATCGTCGCCGCCACCCGGACGACGGCCACCGTCTCGTTCCAGGGATGCGCCGCCGGCTCGGGCGGGCCGGCCCCCACGGGGTACCTGGTCGAGGACCGCAACTTCTCCAACCCGCTGGCCACCACCACCGAGCTCCCGTCGTCACCCGACGCGCCGCTCACCGCCACCTTGACCGCACCGGCGCCGCCCGGCATCGCGCTCTACGTCTCCCCCATCAACGAGGACGGATCCGGGCCCTCGGCTCCGTTCCTGACCACGTTCCTCCCCTTCCGCACGTTCGACGAGTACATCGACCGCCAGTTCCGCGACCTGATCGGGCACGCACCCTCGGCGGCGGAGCGCAGCGAAGCCCGGGGCACGTGGGTCTACAACCACGACGCGAGCGGGTTGGTGAGCCACCTCATCGACACCGGGCGGGCACCCCAGGCGGTCGAGCCGATCGCTCGGCTCTACCGGGCCTACTTCGGGCGCGATGCCGACATCGGCGGCCTGCGCTACTGGGTGCACCAGCGGGAGGCCGGCGCGACGCTGGCCAGGGTCTCCGAGCAGTTCGCCCGATCGGGCGAGTTCACCCGTCGCTACGGGACCCTCTCCAACCGCGCGTTCGTCGAGCGCATCTACACCGACGTGCTGGGACGGACGGGCGACCCGACGGGCGTCGACTTCTGGACCCGGCAGCTCGATTCCGGCAAGAAGAACCGTGGCGCGGTCATGGTGAACTTCTCCGAGTCGGGCGAGTACCGGACAAAGATGGCCCGCCACGTCGAACCGGTCGCCGCCTTCTTCCTCATGCTCGACCGCCTGCCCACCGCATCGGACCGCGCCCTCACGTCGGAGTGGTCGCGCTCGGCGGTGGCGTACGCCATCTTCCGGACGCCCGAGTACGACGGCCGGGTGCCCTGACCGTCGATCAGCCGTTGACGAGGTCGGCGACCAGGCGGAGCTGGTCGGGTCCGCCGCTCACGAGCAACGTGGTCATGCAGGTCTTGCGCCACTTCTCGTCGAGCTCCTCGCGGACCTTGTCGAGCGGGCCGACCATGGCCACGTCTTCCACCAGCGCCAGCGGGACCCGCTTGATGGCCTCGTCCTTGCGGCCGGCCAGGAACAGGTCCTGGATCTCCTCGACCTCGTCGCCGTAGCCCATCCGGGCGAACAGGTTGGCGTGGAAGTTGACCTCCTTGGCCCCCATCCCACCGATGTAGAAGCCGAGGAACATGCGGACCATGTCGGCTGCGGTCTCGACGTCGTCGTCCACGACGATGTTGACCATGTTCGGGATCTCGAAGTCGTCCATGGTGCGGCGGGCACCGGGCCTGGCGAAGCCTTCGGCCAGGCAGTCCCGGTAGTGCTTGTCGAGCTCCGGGGACAAGAAGATCGGCAGCCAGCCGTCGGCGATCTCGGCGGCCATGGCCACGTTCTTCGGGCCTTCGGCGCCGAGGAGGATGGGGATGTCGGCGCGCAGCGGGTGGGTGATGCTCTTGAGCGGCTTGCCCAGCTCCATGGTGCCGGTGCCACGGTTGGGCAGCTGGTAGTGCTCGCCCTGGAAGTCCAGCGGTTCCTCGCGGGCGAGGACCCGGCGGATGATCTCGATGTACTCGCGGGTGCGGGCGAGGGGCTTCGGGTAGGGCTGGCCGTACCAGCCTTCGACGACCTGGGGGCCGCTGGCGCCGAGGCCGAGCTGGAAGCGCCCGCCCGACAGGTGGTCGAGCGTCAGCGCGCTCATGGCCGTGGCCACCGGCGTGCGGGCCGACATCTGGCAGACGGCGGTACCGAGCTTGACCTTCGAGGTGGCGGCGCCGTACCAGGCGAGCGGCGTGAAGCAGTCGGACCCGTACGCCTCGGCCGACCAGATCGAGTCGAAGCCGAGGTCCTCCGCGGCTGCCAGGGTCTCGGGGACACCCACGGGCGGCCCGGCGAACCAGTATCCGAGGACCACACCGAGCTTGAGATCGTCATCAGCCATGGACGAACCGTAATCCCCGGAACGAGAACACGTTCTCGTTGGTCGTGGCTCTCGGCGTCCCCCCGGCATCGTCGTCAGTAGGGTCATCGGACGGGCGGAAGGGGAACACATGGGGGACCCACGGAGGATCCGGCGGTTCGCACGAGCGCTCGCCGCGCTGCTCGTCGTGGCGACGGTCGCGAGCACGACGGTCGCAGGCGCCGCCGGGCCCGCCGGCGCTCAGACCCTGCTGACGCAGGTCTCGGCGACCACGCCGGTGACGTGGGTCGACGGTGACGGCCGCCAGTACACGGTCACCTCGGCGGTGACGCCCTACGGAAGCGGTCACCCCGTGTACACGACGCACCTCGTCGTGATGCGAAGCCTCCCGGACGGCACGCCGGACGCCACGTGGGGATCGTTCCCCGCCGCTGGCAGCCGCACGCTCGCGCTGACCCCGCCCGCCGATGACCTCCAGCGCGAAGACGCCGTCGCGCTCGGCGAAGGCGTGATCACGATCACCTGGAAGCCGGCGTCGTGCGCGTGGCTCGCATCGTCCTGCGACCGGTGGGTGCAGACGCTCGGCCTCGACGGGACGGTGCTGACCAGCGTCCACCTCGGAACCTTCGACGGCCGGCCGTTCCAGGCGCTCTCCGACGGGTCCTTCCTGACCCGCCGCGCCGATGGCTTCGTCGGCTGGCTGGGTCCGGACGGCGCCGACCGCGGCGCGACGGAGGTCGACGGCGGGAGGCTCCGCAACGGCGCCGTCACCGCTGACGGCGAGCTGCTCCTGCTGGACGACGTGGGGAGCCTCACCCGACGCCCCCCGGGCGGTCCCGTCGACCTCACGCTCGACGCCCGTTGCCTCGGGGGCGCGGTCGGCACGGCTCCCGACGACGGGATCGTGGTGGTCTGCGCACAGACCGAGACCAGCGCCGCCGGACTCCCCGTCTGGTGGTGGGACCAGGACGGAACCGAGCACTCGTCGACGACGATCCCGGTGCCCCGGTACCAACCGGCGGAGGTCGACCGTGCACTGGTCGATGCCGCGGGGCGGCTCTGGATCGGCCTGCTCGCGGATCGTGCCGCTCCCCTGCCCTCGGATCAGCTGGTGCTCAGCATCGACTCCGCCGCGCCCGAACCCGAGCTCGTCGTGGAGTACCAGCGCGCCACAGCCGTGCCGGGCGCCCAGGACACGACGCCCGATGGCGACGCACGGGCGGGGATCACCGATCTCCGCGACGCCGGCGAGGGCCGCGTCGCGCTGGCCGACCACCAGGCCTGCTGCCTGACGATCGAGGGACGGATCCCCCACGACCAGGTGCACGCCCTGACCCTCCCCCGACCCGGCACCACGCCGAAGGACTGCGACCTCGCACCGTTCGACGTGGCGCTCATCTCCCGGGAGCTGCTGGCGGTCGCCGTTCCACCGTGCGACCAGAGGGGCATCACCTCGTCCCACGCCGATGGGTACGTCCTGCGCCAGACCACCCCGTCGGGGACCACATCGGACCGCATCCCGATCGAAGATCGCGAGAACGGCTTCATCGGGACCACGAGCTTCACGTTCGGCGTGCTCACCGAGTTCTCCCTCGCTGCGTACAACGAGACCGGGGAGACCCCGTGGCCGGCATCGACCACCGTGCGCACCGTCCTGCCGTGGGCGAGCACGGCCGGATTCCTCCGCGACCTCCGCGCCACCCTCCGGGTGACCGGTTCGACGGCGGAGCCCGCTCCGCCCGGCCACGTCGCCGACATCGAGGACCGGTCGATCACGCCTGCGCAGTACATCGCCGACGTCGCCCAGGACGGGACCGGCGCCCGCGACCTCGAACCGGTCGCCCGTCTCTACCGGGCATTGTTCCTCCGGGACCCGGACAGGAGCGGGCTCGAGTACTGGGCCCGACAGCGCGCCGCCGGCGTCCGGCTGGCGACCATCGCCGAGTCGTTCGCCCGGTCCAGCGAGCTGGTCCGGCGCTACGGCTCGTTGACCGACGCGCAGTTCGTGACCCGCGTGTACCGCAACGTGCTCGGGCGGGAGCCCGACCCTGCGGGGCAGGCGTTCTGGACGAAGCGGCTGGCCAGCCGCCGCGCCACCCGAGGCAGCCTGCTCGCCCAGTTCTCGGAGTCCTCCGAGCACCGCCGCCTGACCGACGGCATCGTCGGGCCCCTGGTGCTGACCTATCTGATGGTTCACCGGCTGCCGACGTCCTCGGAGCGAGCGACCTGGTCGGCTGCGGTCCAGCCCCGGACCACGGCGGCGGACACCCTCCTGCGCAGCCAGGAGTTCCTGGCCTCGCGCATCCCTCACCCGCACGCCTGAGCGACGGCGGCGAACGAGAACACGTTCTAGTTCTGCGAGTAGGTTGACGCGATGACCATGCCCACCGACATCGGCATCATCGACCTCATGCTCGACATCCCGTCGGGCGATCAGAGCGAGTGGTACGAGTTCCTCAAACCGCAGCTGCGCGAGGAGTCCAAGGACCACGAGTTCCCGGCCCAGTACATGTTCGGCGACGTGCCCCACCCCGAGGTCGGCGACGACCCGGTGGCTTCCGTGCTGAAGCTGATGGACCACTTCGGGATCGAGAAGGCCATGGTCGGCGTCGGGTTCGGAGATGAGCGGGTCGACAAGCGCAAGGCGGTGGCCGACCACCCCGACCGCTTCATCGGCTCGTTCAGCGTGGACCCGAACAAGGGCATGGCCGGCGTCCGCGACCTGGTCAAGGCGTACGAGACGCTGGGCATCAAGTCGGCGATCGCCTTCCCGGCCGGGATGCTCCCGCAGGTGCCGATCAACGACAAGAAGTTCTTCCCGATCTACGCCAAGTGCATCGAGCTCGACATCCCCATCGCCTGCACCACCGGCATCTGCGGGCCCCGGGTCCCGTCCGCCTGCCAGGACACGATGCTCATCGATGAGGTGTGCTGGTTCTTCCCCGAGCTGAAGTTCGTGATGCGCCACGGTGCCGAGCCGTGGGCCGACCTGGCCGTCAAGCTGCTGCTGAAGTGGCCGAACCTCTACTACTCGACCTCGGCGTTCGCCCCGAAGTACTACCCGCAGGAGATCATCGACTTCGCCAACACCCGCGGGGCCGACAAGATCATGTACGCCGGCTACTTCCCCATGGGCCTGAGCCTCGACCGGATCTTCGCCGACCTCCCCGACGTCGGCCTCAAGGACGAGGTGTGGCCCAAGTTCCTCCGCGAGAACGCCATGCGGGTCTTCCAGCTCGCCTAGCTCGCCTCGCCCGCCTTCGGATGCCGCCCGGGGCCTTCGGCCCTTTCACTTCTGGCCGGCGGACCGCTAGACTAGAACACGTTCTAGTTTTTCGTTCGCCCTGACCCAGGTGGATCCGATGCCCGCACGCAACGCTCCGAGCCGCTACCCCTTCTCCATCCCCTCCGGGTGGTTCGCGGTGGCCGAGTCCACCGACCTCGAAGTGGCCCAGACCAAGGCGGCGTACTACTTCGACACCCACCTCGTGCTGTGGCGCGACGAGGAGGGTGGCGTCCACGTCCAGGACGCGTTCTGCCCGCACCTCGGCGCGCACCTCGGCCACGGCGGGACCGTCGAGGGCTGCGAGATCATGTGCCCGTTCCACGGCTGGAAGTTCGACGCCGACGGCGCCAACAGCGACATCCCGTACTCGGACCGCACCAACAAGCGGGCCAAGGTCCGCACCTACCCTGCCCAGGAGCGCAACGGCTTCGTCTACGCCTGGTACCACCCGCACGAGGAGCCGCCGACCTGGGAGGTCGAGGCGGTCCTCGAGATCGACGGCGGCGAGTTCAGCGGCCCGAAGAAGACGAACCACGTGGTGCAGGCCGGCATCCAGGAGATGGCCGAGAACGCGGTCGACTCCGCCCACTTCCGCTACGTGCACAACGTGGCCGAGGTCCCGGTCATCGAGAAGTACGAGGCCGTCGGGCACCGGGCCTCCATGGAGTCCAGCCAGAAGTTCCCGACGCCCCGCGGCGTGGTCGACGGCCGCATCGACTCGCTGGCCGACGGGCCCGGGGTGAGCATCGTCCGCTTCAGCGGCATCATCGACACGCTCCTGGTCACGGCGTCGACCCCCATCGACGATTCGCAGACCGAGACCCGCTTCCACTTCTACGTGCGCAGCCTGGGCGACGACGCCATCAACTCGAGCGTCGGCGACGCCTTCGCAGCCGAGGTCGACAAGCAGTTCGCCGAGGACATGCCGATCTGGGAGCACAAGGCCCACCTCAGCCGGCCCGCCCTTGCGGACAACGACGGCCCGTTCATGAAGTTCCGCAAGTGGTACGCCCAGTTCTACGTCGAGGACGAGACCGGGGTGGCCATCGAGGACGGCCGCACCGTCTACCCGCCGCCCTACTGGCCCGAGAAGATGGGCGAGTCCCCCGCCAAGGCCACCGCCTCCGCCAAGTACGGCGACAAGACCTGACCGCACCTGCCCGCACGTTGACGTCGTCGGGGCCGTGCAGTTATCATACGACTGGTTGCATACGACGGGCTCGTCTGGCGCCCTCGTCGATCCACCTCGTACGGAGCCCCCATGGAATCGATTCGAACAGTGCTGCCCCTTCGTGCTCGTGGACGGTGAGCGGTGACGGCCTGGCTCCTGCCGGTGGGTGCTGACCGGTACTGGCGGCACCAGCTGTCGTTCGAGCTCGGTGCTGCGGCACTGCTCGGTGCGCTGACCGGTCGATGGGATCTGGTCAGCTTCATCGGAGCCATCTGCCTGCCCGCCGTCCGTGCGGCGTGGATCTCCTGGGTGCGCGCTGGCATCGGGTTGGTGCCCGGCATCGGGGTGATGGTGGTCGCCTCCGCGAGGGGTCTGCTGGCCCTCTTCTCCAGCTGGCTTCTCGTATGTGCCATCGGCATCGCACGGCGATGGTGGCAGGAGCGCTGGCGGCTCGCAGCCTCGGAGCGGAACGTTCCTCAGCGGGGGCCGAGGACGAGGACCTGATCGTCCGCGGTGAGCGCCACGGTGGCGGCCTTGGTCGGGTTGACCACGACCTCGCCGGTGGCGGCGACCCGCCAACCGAACGCCGTCTGGCCCCGCTCGGAGGCGGCGGCCACGATCTCGGCGAACGGGGTCGGTGCGGCGAGCGCGGCGTACAGCGGCGCCGGGTGCAGCGCGACGAAGCAGCCGTCGGCGTCGAAGAGCTCATCGAACACCTTGTGCAGCTCCAGGCGCTCCGACAGCTGGGCCATCATCAGGCTCGACAGCTCGTCGCTCACGATGAAGTCCTCGACCCCGGTGGTCTGGGCGACGGCGACGTTGGCCCGGTCGAGCATCTCGGCCACGACCCTGGGCCGTTGCGCCGCACCGGCGAACGCCTTGTCGAGGGTGAGGAGCGTGAGCATGGTGCGCGCATCGGACTCCGACACCGGGATCGGATCCCGGTAGCCGAGCACGATGGCCTGGTCGAAGCCGGAGGTCGCCATCTCCATCAGCGCCTCGGGGCCGCGACCGCCGCGGTGCACGGTGATCGCACAGTTCGCGGTCTGCGGGAGGGCCGGGTCCAGCTCGTCGAGATCGGACGAGATCAGTTCCGGATCGACGACGAGGTCCACGGTCGAACCGGCGGTGAGGAACTCGTCGAGCTCGCGGAGCACGCCGGGGCCGAGGTCGCTCCAGCCGATCATGAGGATGCGCTGGGCCGGTTCGTCGAAGCCGACCGACGTGTCGACGCTCACCGCCGGGGCGGCCACCACACCCGAGAACACGACCGTGTCGTCGTCCTCGGCCACGGTGATGATCTCGTAGCCGCTGCCGAACACGGCGTCGGCCGGCGGGTTGAGCTCCACCACGCCGTCGGCACGGATCCAGCCGAGCACGCTGCACGTGTCGAAGGCCAGCAGTGCGTCGCGGTAGGTCACGCCGACGAGCTCGGGGACATCGGTGAAGTAGATCTCGTCGCCGTCGAAGTCGAGCAGCTCCCGGAACACGGCGGCCAGTCCGGCCTGGTGGCAGGCCTGGGCGGTCAGCTCGGCGATGATCTCGTCGGCCTGGATGGTGACGATCCGACCCTCGGTGAGGGTCCGCAGCGTGGCGGCGTGGCCCGGGTTGTCGAGCTCGGCGACCACATGTGCGCTCGAGAACGTGGGGTCGACGCTGCGCACCGCGAGCACCGCCTTCACGACCCCGGCGTCGCCTTCATCGCCTGCCAGCACGATGATCGAACGGGCACCGAGGACGTTCACCATCGCCAGGTCGGCCGGGCTCGACGGGTCGCCGGTGCGGCACACCACCCGGGTGGTCCCGGTCTCGGGCACGCGGACGCGCAGCTCGTCCTCCATCTCGTCTTTGGGGACGCTCGCCAGCACGACCAGCGCGGCCTTCTTCTGGTTCGAGTTGGCCTCGACCAGCTCGCTGAGGATGGTGGGGAGGCGGGGCGACCAGCCGAGGACCAGGGTGTGGCCGGTCTCGAGGACCGTCGAGCGGCCCTTGCGGAGCTGCTCGATCTGGAGGTCGACGGCGCTGGCGATGAGACCGATGAGGCTGCCGGCGAGGAAGATGCCGCAGATCGTGATGAAGAGGCCGACGATCCGGGTGGGCCAGGTGGCGTCAGCAGCGAAGGTGCCGGAGTCGACGACGCGCAGCATCGCCTGCCAGAAGGCGTCGAACGGGTTGTTGATGGGGTCGCCGCCGTTCACGCCCTTGAGCTGGAACGCCCAGATGAAGATCGACGCCACCACGATGATGGCGAGCATCACCAGCCCCAGGTAGCCGATGACCACCAGCGGGCCACGGGACAGCGCCAGGTCGAACCGGTACCGGAGCTTGGCCCCGATGCTGGGCTCCGACGCCTCCTTCACGACCCCGACCGGCGAGGCCGCGTCGGACCCCGGCGACCTGGTCGCCTTGGGCACCGCCGTACGACGCCGCTTCTCTGCGTTGACCATCTGGTTCCCCTCCGAGCCACCCTGACTGCGGGGAACCTACTGCCCCACCAGCGCGCCGCGGACCGGCGGCGGCCCGGCGGTGGCCCGACGAGTCCGGTGAGGATGGGCGGTCAGGGCTTGTCCTTGCCGACGACCCACATGGCGAAGAACTGGCTGCCGCCGCCGTAGGCGTGGCCGACGGCCTTGCGCACCGAGTCGACCTGGTGGTCGCCGGCGGTCCCGCGCACCTGCATGGCGGCTTCGCCGAAGCGGAGCATGCCCGAGGCGCCGATGGGGTTCGTGCAGAGCACGCCTCCCGACATGTTGACCGGGAGGTCACCGTCGAGGGCGGTGGCGCCCGCCTCGGTCATCTTCCAGCCCTCACCGGGCTCGGCGAAGCCGAGGTTCTCCAGCCACATCGGCTCGAACCAGCTGAACGGCACGTACATCTCGACGGCGTCGACGTCCTTGCGGGGGTTGGTGATCCCCGCCTGCTTGTAGACGTCGGCGGCGCACAGGGCGCCGCCGAGGGGCAGCACCGTGTCGCGCTCGGCGGACAGCGTGGGCTCGGACCGCATGGCCGTGCCCTGGATCCACGCCGGCTGGCGGCCCTGGGCGGCGGCCTCGTCGGCCACCTTCTCCGAGCCGAGCACCAGCGCGCAGGCACCGTCGGAGGACGGGCAGGTCTCGGCGTAGCGGATCGGGTCCCACAGCATCATCGACTCCTTGATGGAGTCGAACGTGATGTCGGGCTCGTGCAGATGGGCGTAGGGGTTCTTGAGCCCGTTCTGGCGGTCCTTGAGGGCCACCAGCATGCCGATGTGGTCCGGCGCCTTGGAGCGGCGGATGTAGCTGCGGACGTGGGGGGCGAAGTAGCCGCCGGCGCCGGCGTGCAGCGGGGGCGTGAACGGGATCGGCAGCGAGAGGGCCCACATGGCCTCGGACTCGGACTGCTTCTCGAAGGCCACGGTCAGCACCCGCTCGTGGATGCCGGCGGAGATCAGCTGGCTGGCCACGATGGCGGTGGAGCCCCCGACGGAGCCGGCGGTGTGCACCCGGAACATCGGCTTGCCCGTGCAGCCCAGCGCGTCGGCCAGGAACAGCTCGGGCATCATGACGCCCTCGAAGAAGTCGGGGGCCTTGCCGATGACGACGGCGTCGACGTCGGACCACGTCATCTCGGCGTCGGCGAGCGCCCGGCCGGCGGCCTCTCGGAGGAGACCGGCGACGGAGACGTCGCCGCGGGTTGCTTCGTGCTTCGTCTGGCCGATGCCGACGACGGCGACGCGTTCCTTGCCCATCAGTTCTCACCTTCCAGGACGGTCACCAGGTTCTGCTGCAGGCACGGCCCGCTGGTGGCGTGGGCGACGCCGCGGTCGGCCTCGCCGTTCGAGATGCGGGTGGCCACCTCACCGATCCGGATGAGTCCGGCGGTCATCATGGCGTTGGCGGCGAGGGCGCCGCCCGAGGGGTTGATCGTGGTGTCATCGCCGAGGCCGATGGCCTCCTTGAGGATCAGCTCTTGGTGGCTGAACGGGGCGTGCAGCTCGGCGATGTCGACCTTGCCGTCCGCCACGCCGGCCTTGCCGGCGGCGATCGAGGTGCTCGCGCTGATCGTGAGGTCCCGCAGCCCGAGGTGGATGGGCTCGACCCGGTGGTCGATGCCCCGGATCCACGCCGGGCGCTTCACCTTGGAGCGGGCCACGTCGCCGGCGGCCAACACGATGGCGGCGGCGCCGTCGGTGATGGGGGCGCAGTCGCTCTTGCGGAGCGGGGCGATGTGGTACTCCTCGGCGAGGATGTCCTCGGCGGAGCGGTCCCAGGCGAGCTGGGCGTTCGGGTTGCCGAGGGCGTCCTTGCGGCTGCGGGCCACGACCTCGGCCATGTCGGCCTCGGTGGCCTTGCCGCTGTCGAGCAGCGACCGGGCCTGGAGGGCGGCGAGGCTGACGGAGTCGGCCCAGAGCGGCCCGACGGTGATCGGGTCGAGCTGGCGGGTCAGCACCATCGGCAGGTCGCCCGGCGACGACTTGGCGTAGGCGTACACCAGCGCCGTGTCGATCTCACCAAGCTGGAGCTTCACCCAGGCCTCGTAGAGGGCCCAGGCCCCGTCCATCTCCACGTGGCTCTCCTGGATGGGAGGCCACGGTCCGACGGAATCGAGGGTGGACACGAAGCTGAACGCCGTCCCCGCCAGGTAGTCGGTGGAGCCCGAACAGGTGAACCCGATGTCGTCGATGGTCATGTCGACCTGCTCCAACGCACCGTGCACCGCCGGCATGAGCATCTCGACCTCGTTGAGCTCGGGAACCGAGCGACGGGCCGGGGTCTGTGCGAACGAGATGACCGCGATGTCGCGCATCAGCCCTCACCTCCGAACTCTGCTGTGCCACCCTCGCCGGTGCGCGGGTTGCGCACGGTCAGCTCGGTCGGGGCCACGCCGCCGACCCAGGAGCCGAGGCCGGTGCCACGGATCTCGCCGGGGATGCGGACGTTGACGTCGTCGGGCTCGCCGGTCGGGCGGAACCACTTGATGGACTCGAGCGTGGGCTCGATGTCGGCGTCGTCGCGCCACACCGCCTCGACCCGCATGCCGATGCGGACCTGGTCGGCGGGGATCTCCTGGATGAGGTGCATGATCGACAGATCGGCACCGTCCAGGAGGATCAGGGCGGACGTGTACGGGATCTCCATGCCGGACCCGTAGAACTGCAGGTTGACCACGCAGAAGGAGGTGACGGTGCCCACCTGGGCGACCTCGACCTCGATCGGCGTGGCCGCACCCAGCTCGGGATCGGCGCCGCGGGCCGGGACGTACACCCGGCTGTCGGGGTTGGCCTGCTGGCCGATGATCTTCTTCTGGGTGATGCCGGCCAGGAACCTGGAGGTGGCATCGCCGGGGGTGAACGTGTAGTCGAGCCGGGCGGGCGTCCGGACGGACCGCACGGCTTCCACGTCCTGCAGCGAGGCGGGCAGCTGGATCTCGGGCATCAGGCTCGGTCTCCTTCGTCGGCGTCGTCGACGAGGACCCAGTGGGCGATGTCGTCGATGTGGCCTTCGCGCTCCTCGGCCCACACGGGCTTCACCCGGGCGCCGGTCGACACGGCGTCGATGCCGTCGGCCTTGAGCGCGCCGAGCATCGGCGTGTCAGCGCCGTCGAGCGTGACGAGGACCCAGGCGAACGGGTCGTCGAGCGGGTGCTTGGCGTGGGGTGCGGTCACCCACGCCCACGTGGCGATGACCCCCTCGGGGCCCACCTCAACAAGCTCGGTGAGGTCGTTGCCCGAGACCGGGTCGAACTCGGCGGGCGGCACGATGACCCGACCATCTTCGGCCTTCGAACCCACCAGGACCTGCTCGCGCAGGCCGGTGAGGAAGGCGCCGATGATGGGGCCGGTGGTCCGCTTGAACGGGTACTCGATGATGAGCGGGGCAGAGAGGATCTCCCCGGCTTCTGTCTGATCCGTCACGCAGCGCACACTAGAACACGTTCTCGTTTTCGCAAACCCGGCCCCGGTCCGGTGGGTCTTGGGACACCCTGCTGTCAGGACTGCGCACCCGCTGCCGATCCCGGGCCGGTTTCATGTGCGCTTAGCCGCGAGCGCTCGCTGCCGTCCGCACCACGGGAACGATCGCCACCGTCTGCGGGCCTTCCGGTTCAAGCGGCGGGAACGTCTTGATCTTGAAGCCGGTCACGTCGAGGTCGCCGCCTTCGATCGTGAGTGCCACATCGACGACTCCCTGCGACGACGACCTCGACTCCGACATGCGCACCGTGCCCTGGACGCGCGCCGCGATCAGGTCGTGGATCGCCATCCCCGAGCGCCCGGTCCACTCCTCCGGGGCGAACGGCTCCGACCAGGCAGGGAGCAGTCCTCCCGGAGCAAGCAACCCGTCCGCAAGTTCGAGGACCAGCGGCTCGACCCCCGCGACCCTGGCGATCTTCGCCAGGCGACGCTGGACCGACGCTTCGGTCATCGTGATCACCACCGGCGTCGGGGGCTGGGCCTTCTCGCGCTCCTGCGCCTCGCTCGCCGACCGCTGGCCGAAGGACCGCTTGACCCGGGCGAGCGCGGGCAACCGCAGCCTCCACCGCGGTGCCGACGACGGGCCGATCTTCTGGTGCGGGATGCGCATGAGCGCCATCCACGCGTGGAGCAGGCGCACCCGGCGCTGGCGGTTGCGCTCGTCGCCTGCCGCCTCCGAGGTCCACTCGAGGTTGATGTGGTCCGCCCACCACTCGGGATGGAGCGGCTGCACGCCGAACTGCTCGGGATCCTGGTGGAGGCGGGACCCACCGACGATGGCCGTCGACCCGACGTTGTTCACCATGTGGATCAGCTTGCGAATCCGGCGCAGGAAGCGGAGCGTCTCGATGAAGTCTGCTCGGGTCTCCGTCGGGAACCCGACCATGACGTTCACCACGAGCTCGATCCCGGAGCGCTGGACCCGCTCGAAGAACCCGACGGCCTCGTCGATGTCGAAGCGTTTGCCCATCGACTCGATGACCAGCGGCGATCCGCTCTCCAAGCCGAATGACAACCCGGTGCAGCCCGACCGACGCAGGGCCATGATGTAGTCCTCGTCCATCTTGGTGTTGATGGTCGCCTGACCGTTCCAGTAGATGTTCGTGCCGTTCTCGATCAGCGAGTCCGCCATGCGCCGCAGCCCACCGAGATGGCCGTTCACGAGCGAGTCGGCGAACGCGATGCCGAACTGCCTCTCGCCGTTGAGCGGGTGCCGTTCGATCTGGTGGAGGATCTCGGCCACCACGCGAGGTCCGCTCTGGGTCCGGTACCGCTTCCAGTAGACGGTCTCGTAGCAGAAGGCGCACTTGAGGACGCACCCCCGCGACGCCATCACCGGGATCTCGTAGGGGTTCGGGTACTGCATCCAGTCGAAGTCGCTGAAGTCCGGGAACGGCAGCGCGTTGATGTCCTTCAGGAGTGGCCGACGCTCGGTCCACACCGGCTTTCCGTCCACCAGGAGCCCGATCCCCGCGACGGTCTCGAGCCCAGCGCCGGACTCGATGGCCTCCAACAGGGCGATCGCAGTCTCTTCCCCTTCACCCTCGACCAGCACGTCGGGGATGCCGGTCAGCAGCGCCATGCGGCCCTGCTGCGCCTCGGCGACGTTCGGACCACCGAACACGATGACCACCGACGGGTCCCGGCGAGCGATCTCCTGGGCGACCTGCAGCGTCACGCCGAGGTTGGTGGACTGCAGGCTGAACCCCACCACGCGCGGCGCGCAGGCCAGGATCTCGCTCGCCCAACGCTGGTACGGGAGCGGCCGGTCCTTGAGCGCCGACCGGAACTTGACCTCGCCGTCGAAGTCGAAGTCCCACTCCTCGTAGGAACCCGAGACCCACGGATCGGGCCGGGCGTAGACCGATCCGCCGAGATCGTCGATGAGGTCCGCCAAGCGGTCTCGGCAGTAGTCGATGTTCAGGTCGAAGCACGGCGCCTCGTGACCCCGCTCCTCGAGGTACGCCTTGAGGGTGGCCAGGCCGAGCGGTGGCAGGGAGCCCCACGGGGGGCACTGGACCAAGGCGATGCGCATTTCCCGATCCTCCCCGAGTCGATGGCCCCAGTGCCCGTCTGGTCGAGGGTACCGCACGCCCGCGGCGGCTCCAGGTGGCACGATCTGCCGATGGCGGACCTGGGCGGTGGCGAAACGATCACGGTTCCGCCCGCTCTGGCCTGGCTGCGGGGTGATCCCGATGGCTCCGCCTGGCTCGACGAACTCCCGCGCCTCGTGACGGGGTGCGCCGATCGGTGGGGCCTCCAGGTCGGTGCGCCCTACGACGGCTCCTCGGTGTCGTGGGCTGCGCCGGCCGTGCAGGACGGGCGCGACGTCGCCATCAAGGTGCAGTGGCCGCACCCCGAGTGCGAGCACGAGGCCGCCGCCCTCGGCGCCTGGGACGGCCACGGCGCCATCCGCCTCCTCGCCCACGACCCGACCCGGCACGCGCTCCTCCTCGAACGGTGCACGCCCGGCGCCCGCCTGGCCGGACGCACCGACGTCGACGCGGTCGCCGTGGTGGCGGACCTGCTCCCCCAGCTGTGGGTGCCGGCGGGCGCGCCCTTCCGGTCGCTCGCAGAGGAGGCAGCCGGCTGGCGGTCGACGCTGTGGGCGAGGTGGGCCGAGGCCGGCGAGCCGTGCGAGCGGCGACTGGTCGAAGCAGCCGACGAGGCGTTGCGCGACCTGCCCGGGACGCAGGGCGACCCGGTGCTGCTGCACCAGGACCTCCACGGCGACAACATCCTCGAGTCGCAGCGAGGCTGGCTCGCCATCGACCCCAAGCCGCTGGTGGGCGAGCGGGAGCTCGGCATCTCGCCTGCCGTCCGGGACTGCCAGCTCGGCCACTCCCCCGCTGCGGTCCGGGGACGCTTTGACCGCCTGTGCACCGAGCTCGGGCTCGACCGCGACCGAGCGCTCGGCTGGACCGTCGCCCAGACCGTCGCCTGGGCCTGGGACTCCCGCTACGCGGACCAGCACGTCGACACCGTCCGCTGGCTCCTCGCCTGACCGAACGTGGACCGGCGGAGGAGGATCTGGCTGCTCGGGAACTGGCAGGATGCGCGCCATGGCTGATGCGGGATCAGGTGCGGGCGGGAGCGGTTCTGGGGACGCCGGAGAGATCGGGTTCGGGTCGCAGCGGGCGGTGCGGGTGTTCGTGTCGTCGACGTTCCGGGACATGCAGGCCGAGCGCGAGGAGTTGGTGAAGCGGGTATTCCCGCAGGTGCGTCGGCTGTGCGAGGAGCGGGGCGTCGGCTGGTCGGAGGTCGACCTGCGCTGGGGCGTCACCGACGAGCAGAAGGCCGAGGGTGCGGTGCTGCCGATCTGTCTGGCCGAGATCGACCGCAGCCGGCCCTTCTTCCTCGGCCTGCTCGGCCAGCGGTACGGCTGGGTCCCCGAGGAGATGCCGGCGAACCTCGTCGAGCAGCTGCCCTGGCTGGGATCGCTGTCGGGCACCTCGGTCACCGAGATGGAGGTGCTGCACGGCGTCCTCCACGATCCCGGTGCCGCCGGCCACACGTTCTTCCACCTGCGGGACCCCTCGTGGGTGGCGTCGCGGCCGCCGGAGGAGCAGGAGGTCCTGGTCGAGGCCGATCCCGAGAACATCCCGAAGCTGGAGCAGCTGAAGGACCGGGTCCGGTCCTCCGGCCACCCGTGCCAGGACTACCGGTCGCCGCAGGACCTCGGCCGCCAGGTCCTCGCCGAGCTGACGGCGATGATCGACGAGCTGTTCCCGGCGGGTGAGGTGCCCGATGCGGTCGAGCGCGAAGCCGATGCCCATCGGGCGTTCGGCGCAGCCCGGGGTGCCGGCCACATCGACCGGCCCCAGGTGGTGGCGGCGCTCGACCGGTACGTCGACGGGATCGCGCCGCCGCTCGTCCTGCACGGCCCGCCCGGTTCGGACATCACGCCGCTGGTGGCTCGCTGGGCCGACGACCGCGGCGCGTTCGTGCACCACGTCGGGGCCACGTCCGATGCGTCCGACTGGCGGAACCTGGCCGCCCGCCTGGTCGCCGCCCTCGACCCGATGGTCGATGTGGCGCTGCTCCCCGACGATGCGCCAGGTCGCCGAGCCTCGCTGTTCTCCGCCCTCGAACGGAGGGGCACCAGCGGTGAGCGCATCGTGTTGGTGGTCGATGGCGTCGAGCTGCTCACCGACATCGATGGTGCGCCGGACCTGACCTGGCTTCCGCTCCAGCTCCCGCCCACGGTGCGGGTGATCATCACGACCAGCGATCGGCGGACCGTCGACGAGGCGAACCGCAGGGAGTGGCCCGTGGGCGAGGTCCCGCCGCTCGACGATGCCGAGCGCCGGGCGTTCATCGCCACGTTCCTGGGACGGTGGTCGAAGGGGCTCGACGCCGTGCACGTCGATCGCCTGGCCGCGGCGCCGCAGACCGGCACCCCCCTGTTCCTGCGCACCGTGCTCGACGAGCTGCGCCAGTGGGGCGATCACTTCACCCTCGGCGAGGTGATCGACCGGTACCTGTCGGCCGCCACGGTCGACGACCTCCTGGAGCAGGTGCTCGACCGCTACGAGCAGGACTTCGAGCAGGATCGGCCCGGGCTGGTGGGCGACGCCATGCGGGCGCTGTGGGCGTCGCGCCGTGGCCTGACCGAGCCGGAGCTGCTGGCCCGGCTGGCCGGGGCGGGTGGCGAGCCGGTGCCCCACGCCGTCTGGTCGCCGTTGGTGCTCGCCGCCGAGGACGGCCTCGTCACCCGCTCGGGCATGCTCGGCTTCGCCACGCCCGTGCACCGCCGGGCGGTCGAGGACCGCTACCTCCCCACCGAGGCGGACCGCCAGCAGGCCTCGGCGGTGGTGGCCGGGTACTTCGCGGCGGAGCCCCTGGGGCCCCGGCAGGTCGAGGAGCTCCCCTGGGCCCAGCTGGCTGCCGGCGACATCGACGGCCTGGTGCGGACCATCAGCGACCTCGCCTACCTCGAGGTGGCGTACCCCATCGCCCACGGGGACCTGCGGCGTCAGTGGGCCCGAGCCGAGGAGGCGGGGCGGTCCGTGGTGCAGGGCTACGCCGCAGTCCTCGCCGACCCGGCGGCGCACGCCGAGGAGGCCTGGGCGGTGGCCCGGCTGGTGACCGACGCCGGCCACCCCACCGAAGCGCTCGCCCTCAACAGCTTCCTCGTCGACCACTACCGGGCGGGCGGCGCACCCGGCGAGGAGCGGGCGCCGGCGCGGCTCCGGGCATCGCTCGTGAACCTGGGTGCGGCGCTCTGGCTCCAGGGCGAGCTGAACGCGGCCGAGGTCCCGCTGGAGGAGGCGGTCGCCCTCAGCCGAGCTGCGGGCGACGATGCGCTGCTGCAGGCGGCGCTCGGCAACCTCGCCCTGGCCCGCCGAGACAGCGGCGAACTGGACATTGCGGTCGCCCTGTTCAGCGAAGAGTCAGACCTGTGCCGCCGGCTCGGGAACACGGGGGGTCTCCAGGCCAGCCTGGGCAACCGGGCCGGCGCCCTGCGCCAGCTCGGCCGCTACGACGAGGCCATGGTGCTGCTCGCCGAGCAGGAGGCCCGGTGCCGCGCGGTCGGCGATGCCGCCGGGCTGGGCGCTGCGCTGGTGGGCCAGGCGGCGATCCAGGCCGACCGGGGCGATCCGGCCGCCGCGGTGGAGCGGTTCGAGGCGTACCGCACGTGGGCGGTGGAGGCCGGCGACCTGCGCGCCCAGGCCGAGGCCCTGTTGAACCTGGGCAACACCCTGCGCCAGCTCGGCGACGCGGCCGGAGGTGCGGCGCGCAGCGCGGAGGCGGAGGCGCTGGTGCGCCGCATGGGCGACGGTGCGCTGCTGGCCCGTGTCCTCGACGGCCAGGCCCGGGTCGCCACCGACGAGGGCCGCTGGCCCGAGGTGGTGCGCCTGGCCACCGAGGCCGTCCTCACCGCCAAGGCGGCCGACGCACCGGGTGCCCTGGTCCTCGCCCTCGGCTCACTCGGCACCGGCCGCCGGGAGACGGGTGATCTCCCCGGCTCGGCGGCGGCCCACCAGGAGGAGCTGGCGGTCGCCACCCAGCTCGGCGACCCGTCCGCGGTGGCCACCGCACAGGTCAACCTGGGCAACGTGGCCGTGGCCGGCAACGACCTCCGCAACGGCCTCGCCTGGTACGACGCCGCCGAGCCGGTGCTGCGCGAGCGGAACCTCTGGATGGTGCTGGTGCCGCTGCTCAACAACCGGTGGCAGGTGCACAACGTGCTCGGCGACGACGCCGCCGCCACGGACGACCTCGTCGCCTGCGGCCACGCGTGCGTGCGGTCCGGTGCCTGGCAGCAGGCCCAGCAGATCCTCCCCCAGGCCCTCCAGCACCTGAACCGCACCGGTCGCGCCGCGGAGGCGGGACCGGTCTACGAGGACCTGGCCACCACCGCCCGCGCCCTCGGCGACGACGGGATGCTGCAGCAGGCCGTCGGCGATCGCGCCCTGCTCGTGCTGGGCCAGGGCGACCTCGCGGGGGCCACCGCGCTCCTCGACGAGCAGGAGGAGATCTGCCGCCGCACCGGCAACCAGGTGGGCCTCGCCGCCTGCGTCGGGAACCGGGCCATCGTCAAGCAGCAGCAGGGCGACCTGACCGGGGCCCTGGCCTGCGTCGACGAGCAGCTCCAGCTGAGCCGGGCCACGGGCGACGCCCAGGGGGTGCTCTTCGCCACCGCCAACCGGGGAGAGCTCCTCGGCCAGCTCGGTCGCAAGCAGGAGGCCCTGGCATCGCTGCAGCAGGCCCGCCAGATGGCGGCCCAGCACCACCTCACGCCGATGGTCCAGCAGCTCGACCAGATGATCGCCGCCGTCGACGCCAGCCAGAACTGACGTCAGAGCGAGCCGTCTACAGGAACTCGGCGGTGGTGCCGCCCAGGGGGATCGGGTCCATGCCGAGCTTGCGGTGGTCCCAGCTGCGCGTGCGGCTGACCTCGACGCGCACGGCGACGCGCTTGTGGAGCATGAACTCCACGAGCGGCTTCATCTCGTCGGTGTAGGGGCCGTTGTAGCGCTCCCACACCGACACGCCCACCGCCCACAGCGCATCCGGGTCGTCGATGATCTCGGCGGTGCCCTCCAGCGACACGCCACGAAGGGTGTCGTAGGTGTGGCCGTCCTCGATCAGCACGGTGATCTTCGGGTCGCGGCGGAGGTTCGTGGCCTTCTGCGACTTGGCCTTGGTCTCGAACCAGATGGCCCCGTCGACGACGGCGTACCACATGGCCACCGCGTGGGGGTGGCCGCTGGGACCGTTGGTGACCATGGTCGCCGTGCGGCTCCGCTCCAGGTACTGCACGATCTCGTCGTGGCTCATCTCGATCTGGCTGCGCTGGTTGGTCCCCATGGCCGGGACCCTATCCGCGAGGAATTCCCGGAAATCTCGTCGGCGTGGTCGATCGGACCGACGGCCGTTCGTAGTAGTGGTGAAGGCAGGGCAACGGGCCCGCCTCCGAGCAAAGGATGTTCCCCATGTCCCAGTACCTCCTCTTCGTCCACTACGTCGATGGCGCGCCCGCCACCCCCGCCGATGAGATGAAGGCCTCCATGGAGGCCACCGGCCGGTTCAACGACGAGCTCCAGGCCGAAGGCGCCTGGGTGTTCGCCGGCGGGCTGCACGAGCCGTCCACCTCGACGGTGGTCGATGCCACCGGCGCCGAGACCATCACCACCGACGGACCCTTCGCCGAGGCCAAGGAGCACATCGGCGGCTTCTGGATCGTGGAGGCGCCGGACCTCGACGCCGCGCTCGCGCTCGCCGCACGCGGCTCGGCCGCCTGCCGTGCGCCCGTGGAGGTCCGGCCGTTCCACGACGGCCCCGACGACGCCGAGGGCCTCGAGGCCTGAGACCCGAGGTCGGAGCCCCATGACCGTCACGCCGACCGCCGATGACATCGCCCGGGTCTTCCGGGATGAGTCGGGCCGCTGCATCGCCATCTTGGTCCGCGTCCTCGGGAGCATCGATCTCGCCGAGGACGCGGTCCAGGAGGCGTTCGTGACGGCGGCGCAGAAGTGGCCGGTCGACGGGCTGCCGCCCAACCCGGGGGCGTGGATCACCACCACCGCCCGCAACCGGGCCATCGACCGGCTGCGGCGGGAGTCCACCCGCGATGCCCGTCAGACCGAGGCCACCGCCATGCTCACCCCATCGGAACCGCCCGACGTCGGTCCGCTGCCCGACGACCAGCTGCGGCTGATCTTCACCTGCTGCCACCCGGCGCTGTCGCCGGAGGCGCACATCGCCCTCACGCTGCGGCTCATCGCCGGTCTCCAGACCCCGGAGATCGCCCAGGCGTTCCTCGTGCCCGAAGCCACGATGGCCCAGCGGATCGTCCGGGCCAAGAAGAAGATCGCCGCCGCCAAGATCCCGTACCGGGTGCCCGACGCAGCCGACCTGCCCGCCCGCCTGCGCTCGGTGCTCGCCGTCCTCTACCTGATCTTCACCGAGGGCCACCGGTCCTCGACCTCGGACGCGCTGGTGCGCGAGGACCTGTGCGCCGAGGCCATCCGGCTCGGCCGGCTGCTGTGCGATCTGGTGCCCGAGGTGCCCGAGGCCGTCGGCCTGCTCGCGCTCATGTTGCTCACCGACGCTCGGCGGGCGACCCGCGTCGACGCAGCGGGCGTGCTGATCCCCCTGCCCGACCAGGACCGGTCGCTGTGGGACGGCGACGAGATCGCCGAAGGTCACGACCTGGTCCGGCGGTGCCTGCGCCGCAACCAGCCGGGGGCGTACCAGGTGCAGGCGGCGATCGCCGCGGTCCACACCGACGCCTCGGACGCGGCGCGGACCGACTGGGTGCAGATCCTCGCCCTCTACGACCAGCTCGTGCCGCATGCGCCGACGCCGGTGGTCCAGCTGAACCGGGCCGTCGCCGTGGCCGAGGTGCGCGGCCCCGCCGAGGCGCTCCAGGAGGTCGACCTGCTCGACCTCGACGGGTACGTGCCCTACCACGCCACCCGGGCGGACCTGCTCCGCCGCCTCGGCCGCACCGGCGAGGCGGTCGCGTCCTTCGACCGGGCGATCGCCCTGGCCACGGCCGACCCGGAGCGCCGCTACCTGGAACGCCGGCGGTCCGAGCTGGCCTGACGGCCGGCTTCAGCGCTCGGCGGCCTCGAAGCCGTTGCGGGCCAGCATCGGGAGCAGGTCGCGTGCGGTCGCCAGGTTGAACGCCTTGGCGTCGTCGGGAAGCTCGTCCCATCCCACGAGCAGGGGGTTGCGCTTGGTGAGGTCGTCTCGCACCTCGCCGCGGGTCCACCCCGCTGCGGTGCGGTCGTCGAACCAGCGCTGGTGGTCCCGGGCGGCGAGGTGGTCGACCTGCTCGTCGGTCAGGGTCACCTCCGGGGCGCCCCACCGTCGCAGCGGGACGAGGTCGAGGCCGAGGGCGTCGAGGTCGGCCACGATGCCGTCGACCCGCTTGCGGCTCTGCTCCCGGTCCGCGTCGGACAGCTCGGCCCACGGCCGGGCCAGCGATGACCCGGAGGTTGCCGGGTCCAGGTGTGCGAGGTAGTCCTCGTGGACCGACTCGGCCAGCTGTTCGCGGACGCCGCCGTCCACCGTCTCGATGGTGCAGGTGCGGTCGAGGAACGGGAACAGCGACACCCCGGGCAGCGTCGGCGCCGAATCGGGGTGGGGCTGGAGCAGGCCGCCGAGCCCCGACTCGCTCTGCATCCGGACCACGATGGCCACCCGGCCGCGAGGCAGGTGCTGGTGCAAGAAGCCGGCGTTGGCCAGCGCCGTGGTCTCATCGGCGTCGGCGACGGCCACCCAGGCGGGCGGGTCCTCGGCGAGCAGCGCGAGGAACCCGTCGACCTCGTCGGGCTCGGGCGCCTGGAGATCGAGATCGACGAGCGTGGGCTCGCACACCTGGTCGAGGGCCGGGTGCAGGAGGCGCAGCGCCTCCCACTTCTGCCGGGCGGCCGGGTCGACCAGGGTCGGGTTGAGCTTCACCCCGGGCTGGACGTCGGCCCACTGCTGGGACAGGGCGAGCACGAGGCTGGTGCCGAACTGGCCGAGACCGACCACCATCAGGTGAGGCGCCGGCCAGGCGACGGCCATCGGCGGGCCCTGCTGGGCGAGCAGCGCCCGCGCCGCCCGTTCGTGCAGGTTGAAGTAGCTGATGCGGGTGCCGCCGTGGCTCTCGAGGTCGGCGGAGCGCAGCAGCAGGGCCAGGCTGGCCGACCCGAGCTGCACCGAGCACCGCAGCGGGGTCCTCGACCGGGCGGTGCTGACGCGCGCCACGACCTGGGTGACCTGCACGTTGGCCGCATCGTCGCCCGTGCACACGACGACCCGGCCGGCCCGCTCGATGCCTGCGGTGCGCAGCAGCTCCTCGTCAGTGCCGCTGCCCGACAGGACGTGGTCGAGCTGCTCGGCCACACCGGACCCGGCGGCGACGGCGGGATCGGGCTCGATGGCCACCACGTGCCCGCCCGCTTCGGAGAACGCGGTGGCGAGGCGGGCGCCCGTCTCGCCCAGTCCGCAGATGATGGTGTGGCCCTTCTGGTAGCGGAGCCGGTAGCGACGGAACTCCTCGCGGAAGACCACCGAGGCCGTCTGGAGGATGGTGCCGGCGGCGAGGAGCGGGACGACGAACCGGGCCAGCTGGACCTGCCAGTTCATCGGGCCGGAGCTGCCGTCGTAGTCGAGCGTGCCGAGCTGGAAGGTCAGGTACAGGTTGTCGAGGAACGCCCGGTTCACGCCGTCCGCCGAACCCTGCTTCACGAACCCGGTGATGCCGATGACCACGATCACGACCCACAGGAACGCGAGGACGAACCACCGCTTCCGGGTGTCGTTGAGCATCAGGCCCGCTCCACGGTGATCACCTCGCAGCGGCGGCCGATCAGGCCCGCCTCCACCACCATCTCCGCGGTGCCGCCCCGGCCCTTCGACGGTTCGCCGTCCCACAGGGCGAGCAGCACGTCGATCCGGTCGAGCATGGCGTGGCCAGCGCGCTCGTACGCCGCCTCGCGCGTCCCGTCGTCGGTGGGTGCTCCCCGCACCACCTCGTGCTCATCTGCTGCTGCGAGCAGGTCGGTGAACGCCTGGACCGAGGCCACGTCGGCGAAGTCCCGCACGTAGTCCGCGGGGTCGAGGGGCAGCAGGGCCACGAGGCGGCCCCCGGGCCGGGCCAGGACCCGCTCCGCCACGATGCGATCCGCGCCCTCCGCCAGCGCCGACACCACGACGAGCGAGGTGACGGTCTCGTCGACGAGGTGGTCCAGCGCGACGTCGACCGCCGCTGCGACCTCATCGGTGCGCGCCAGATCCCGGTGCCCCGTCACGCCCACCCGCAGCTCTCCCGCAACCACCACCGGCGCATTCTGCCAGGACGCGGAGCAGCCGGAGCCCGAAGGCCCCGGCTGCGTCGTTCTCGTGAGCCGGTCACGCTTTCGCCGAAGGCGACAGGGCCCGAGCGGCCCGGTCGGCGGAGCCTGCGGAGCCGACCCGAGCGGAAAGGACAGCATCGAGGAGGCGCAGCCGACGAGCGGCCCGCAAGCCGGTCAGGTATCGAACCGCGACCACGGGCCGGAGCCGGGTCCCATCACGTTCTGGCCGAGCGAAGCGAGGTCAGAACGTGATGACGGTGCGGATCGCGTCGCCCTTCTTCATGATGTCGAAGGCGTCGTTGATCTCGTCGATCTTCATGCGGTTGGTGATCATGCCGTCGAGGTTGAGCTGGCCGCTCTTCCAGAGGCTGAGCAGGCGGTGGAAGTCCGAGCGGACGTCGACCGAGCCGTAGTAGCTGCCCATGAAGGTCTTCTCGGAGAAGAAGATCTCGAAGCCGTTGAACGAGACCTCCTTGTCCATGCCGCCGACGCCCACGATGCACGCGGTGCCGCCGCGGCGCACGGCGTCGTAGGCGGCCCGCATGGTGACGGGGAGCCCGATGGCCTCGAAGGCGTAGTCGAAGCCGTCGCCGGTGAGCTCGGCCTGCAGAGCGGCGAGGTCGTCGGGCTTGACGCCGTGGGTGGCGCCGAAGGTCTTGGCCAGCTCCAGCTTGTCCTCGTTGAGGTCGACAGCGACGATGATCGACGCGCCGGCCACGTGAGCGCCCTGGATCGCCGCGATGCCGACGCCGCCGCAGCCGAACACGACGACCTTGGAGCCAGGGGTGACCTTGGCGGTGTTGATGGCGGCGCCCACCCCGGTGGACACGCCGCAGCCGATGAGCGAGGCGATCTCGAACGGGACGTCGTCGTCGATCTTCACCGCGGCCTCTTGCGGCACGGTGAGGTACTCGGCGAACGTGCCGGTGCCGGCCATGCCGTAGACCGGCTCGCCGTTGCGGGTGAAGCGCGGGGTGCCGGCGATGGCGAACTGGATCATCACGCACAGGTGGGGCTGCTTGCGCTCCACGCAGTTGTTGCACTTGCCGCAGGGCGGGCTCCAGGCGACCACGACGTGGTCGCCGATGGCCAGCTCGGTGACGCCCTCGCCGACGGCGGAGATCACGCCGGCGCCCTCGTGGCCCGGGACGAACGGGGCCGGCTGCGGGAGCGAGCCCTGCATGGCGTGGAGGTCGGAGTGGCAGACGCCGGTGGCCTCGATCTTGATGGTGACCTCGCCGGCGTTCGGTGCGTCGACCTCGATGTCGTCGACGATCTCGAGCTTCTCGTCGCCGGTGTTGTGCAGCAGCGCAGCGCGCATGTTCTGACTCCTGAGTTGTTCCCCTTGGCACTTGCGTCGCGGACCTTAGTAGAACGCGTTCCATTTTCTGATCACGGCCGGGTGCCGTCGGGACTGCCTAGGCTCCGATCCCGGTCGGGGAGAGGGCGTGGCGCACGTGGGCGATGCAGGGGCTCGAGATGTCCGCCTCCTCAGCACCGCTCGTCGGGGCGTCCAGCGCTTCGCCGTGAGCCACGAGGGCACGGTGTTCGCCCACGTCGAGGTCGGCCGGGCGCGCCCCACCCTGCGGACCGTCGGGGTGTCCCCTGCCGCCGACCGGGAGGGCTCCCTCCCGGCTGCCGCCTGGCCCACCGCCTCGGCGGACCGGGCTGCCGCGGCCCGCTGGGCGGACCACCACGTGGCCGTGCTCACGGTTGCTCGTGTCGACCTCGCCGAGGGAGCTGGTGACCGGGCCCGAGAGGCGCTGGAGGCCGTGGGCCTCCACCTGGCCGAAGCTGGCGCCCGCCGCCTCGATGTCCGGGTCCCGGCGGCCGACCCCGTCGCCGGCTGGCTACGCGGGGCCGGCTGGATGCAGGGCGCCGTGGGGGCGTCGATGGTGGCCAGCCACTCGCTGGGGTACCCGTGGAGCCATCCGAAGGAGCCGTCGGGCACCGCGTCCCGACGGTCCGGCCGCCTCCCCCAGCCGGTGCGCCGCCTCGGTCGCCGGCTGGCGACCATGCGCCCGGCGCAGGTGCCGGAGCTGGCGCAGATCGCCGCGGCCGAGGTCGGCGCCGCGGTCCGCCTCCGCTACGCCCCGGGCCCGCCGCGCGTGCACCCCGTCGATGGCGCCCCGCCCGGGACGTTCCCCTTCGCGGTGACCCGCTACCGCACGATCCGCACCGCGCTGGACCTGGTCCCGCCGGATCTGCGGTCGACGCGCTTCGTCGACATCGGCTGCGGCGACGGCCGGGTGCTGCGCGAGGCCATCGACCGGGGCTGGTCGTCGGTCCACGGCCGCGAGCTCGAGGCGGCCCTCGGCGACCGGGCTCGGGCCGCGATCGGCGGCCACGGCACCGTGGAGGTCGGCGACGGCCTGGTCGCTCCGCTGCCCGACGACACCGGGGTCGTCTACCTGAACAACCCGTTCCAGATCGACGGCCTCACCCGGCTCGCCGCCCTGCTCGCCGGTTCGCTCGCCCGCCGTCCGCGCCCGCTCGTGGTGATCTACATCAACCCGCGGGGTGTCGGACCGCTTGCCGCCGAGGGGTTCGCGCTCGTCCAGTGCACGCCGGCCTTCTCGCTGCTGACGTTCGCCTCAGGTTGAGGCCGGAACCAGTACGGTTGCTGCTGGCGGGCCGGGTCGCGAGGGAAGGGAGACACCGTGAGCACCGGGTCCGAGGTCGCGCCGTCGTGGCCGGGCGGAGCGCGGTTCGCCTTCTCGATCTTCGACGACACCGACAGGATGACGCTGGAGAACGGAAGGCCCGTCTACGACGTGGTCACCGACCTCGGGCTGCGGATCACCAAGTCGGTCTGGCCAGTCGCGCCGGACGGCCCGGCCCGCACCGGCGGCACCACCTGCGAGGACCCCGACTACGTCGCCTGGGTGCAGCGGCTCCGGGAGGTCGGCCACGAGATCGGGTTCCACAACGCCAGCGACCATCCGTCGGCACGGGCCACCACCCTCCGGGCGCTCGACCGCTTCGCCGAGCTCTTCGGTGCCCCGCCCCGGATCGGTGCCGACCACGTCGGGAACCACGAGGCCATGTACTGGGGTCCCAAGCGGCTGACCGGCATCCGCAGCCGGGCCTACACGACGGCCATGGGCGTCACCCGGCCCTACCGGGAGACCACGCAGGGCGAGGTCCCCGGCAGCGAGTACTTCTGGGGCGATCTCCTGCGCGACCGCATCGACTACTGGCGGAACTTCACCTTCGGCGACATCGACACGCTGCGGGCCTGTCCGCACCAGCCGTACCACGACCCGGCGCGGCCCTACGTGAACTGGTGGTTCGCGTCGAGCCACGCCCCCACCGTGGACTCGTTCGTCGCCATGTTCACCCCCGAGCGCCTCGACGAGCTCGAGCAGTCCGGCGGGGCGTGCATCGCGTACACCCACTTCGGCATGCGCTTCGTCAGGGACGGCACCGTCGACCCCCGGGTCGTCGAGACGCTCGAGGGCATCGCCCAGCGCAACGGCTGGTTCGCCCCCGTGTCCGAGGTGCTCGACCACATCCGGGCGCAGCGCGGGGATGATGGCGGACCGATCACCGACGGGCAGCGGAGGTCGCTGGAGAACCGCTGGATCCTCGAGCAGCTCCGCACGCGCGCCGGTTCGGAGGCCCAGCGCGTGGTGAAGCGCGTGCGCCGCGAACCCGATCCGTGGGCGACGTGACCGCCAGCCGAGCGGCCCGATGACCATCCGGTTCGAGCGCGTCGCGGGACCGCTGGTGCCCTGGCCCGACCTGGACCGCCGACCCGGCCGGACCGTGTACCAGACCCGGGCCTGGCTGGATCTCCTCGTCGAGACGCAGCGAGCCGAGCCGGTGACGGCGCGCATCATCGACGGTGGAGACGAGGCCGGGTGGTTCACCGGCGCCATCGTGCGACGGGCGGGCGTCCGGTTCCTGGGAAGCCCGCTCAAGGGGTGGACGACGCCGGCCATGGGCCTCGATCTGCCGCTCGGGTCCGACCCCACCGCCGTGCTCGAGGGCCTCGCCCGCTTCGCCTTCGACGAGCTCCGCTGCATCCACCTGGAGGTGGCCGACCGCCAGCTCCTCGATGAGGCGGTGGCGCCCGCAGGCTTCGTGGTCGGCCGGCTGCCGGGCTACGAGCTGGCTCTGGCCGACGACGACACCATGCTCGCCGGGATGACGAAGGGCGGCCGGCGCGACGTCCGCCGCGCCCTGCGCAACGGGATCGTCACCACCGAGGTCGATCCCCGCGAGCCCGGGCGCTTCGCCGCCGCCTACTACGCCCAGGTCACCGAGGCGTTCGCCAAGCGCGGGCGCCGACCGACGTACCCGCAGGCCCGGGTCGAGAGCCTGATCCGCCACCTCGGTCCGACCGGCCGGCTCGTCCTGATGGAGGCCCGCACGCCCGATGGCGAGCTGGCGGCCACCGGCATCTTCCCGGGGATGGCCGGCGGCACGGCCGAGTACTGGATGGGCGCCAGCTGGCAGCGCCACCAGCACCTCCTGCCGAACGAGGCGCTCATGTGGCACGCCCTTCGGGCGTGGCGGGACCGCGGGGCGGTGCGGATGAACTTCGGCGGCGGCGGTGCGTACAAGGCGAAGTACGGCGGGTCACCGCACGTGCTGCCGTGGCTGCGCACCTCCCGTTTCGGCGTGGTGGAGCCGGCGCGGGCGGTGGCCGCTGAGCTGTACGCGCGGAGCCGCCGCCTCCGCCGATGACCGGGCACCCCGCCGTCGCCGGTCCGAGCGGCACCCAGAATGAGAACGCGTTCCAGTTTTCTCGTACAGTCCCCGCCCATGGGTGACCTTGGATTCTGGAGACTTGCTGAAGCCGACCCGGCGCGCCTCGCGCTCGTGGGTCCGGACGGGACGGAGCGCACCGCCGGCGACCTGTTGGCGGCCGGCCGCCGTGCCGCCAACGCCTACCGGGCCCTCGGGCTGCAGGGAGGCGACACCGTCGCCGTGCTCCTGCCGAACTCGGTCGAGCTGATCGAGCTGTACCTGGGCGCGATCGAGGTGGGCCTCTACTTCACGCCGATCAACTGGCACCTCGTCGGCCCCGAGGTGGCGTACATCCTCGCCGACAGCGACGCCAGGGTCTTCGTGGCGTCCGAGCGCTTCGCCGACGTCGCCCGCAACGCCGCCACCGAGGCCGGCTTCCCGCCGGAGGCCAGCTTCGCCGTCGGCTCGATCGACGGCTTCCGCCCGGTGGCCGAGCTCACCGACGGCCAGCCCGACACGGCGCCCGACAACCGCAGCACCGGCGCGGCGATGCACTACACGTCGGGCACCACCGGACGCCCCAAGGGCGTGAAGCGCGGTCTGTTCGAGATCGACCCCAGCGACATGGGCGAGCTCCTCGCCTACCTGCCGAACCTGTTCGGCATCGAGGCCCGGGACGGCCACGTCCACCTCACGGTCTCGCCGCTCTACCACACGGCCGTGCTGATGTGGACGGGCAACGCCCTGCACCTCGGGCACACCGTCGTGCTCATGGACAAGTGGACCGCCGAGGAGACCCTGCGCCTCATCGACAAGTACGGCGTCACGTACTCGCACATGGTGCCGACGCAGTTCGTGCGCCTGCTCGACCTGCCGCAGGAGACCCGCGACCAGTACTCGGTGGCCTCGCTGCGCAACATGATCCACGGCGCCGCACCCTGCCCGCAGGAGGTCAAGCGCCAGATGATCGAGTGGTGGGGCGACACGATCCAGGAGTACTACGCCGCCACCGAGGGCGGCGGCACGGTCATCGGCGCCAAGGAGTGGATGGACAAGCCCGGGTCCGTCGGCCTGCCCTGGCCCGGCAGCGAGATCCGCATCTACGACGACGAGGGCACCCAGCTCGGCGCCGGCCAGATCGGCACCGTCTACATGCAGCTCATGGCCGACTTCGAGTACAAGGGCGACTCGGCCAAGACCAAGGCCAACCGCATCGAGAACTTCTTCACGGTGGGCGACCTCGGCGAGCTCGACGAGGACGGCTACCTCTTCCTCCGGGACCGCAAGGCGGACATGATCATCTCGGGCGGCGCCAACATCTACCCGGCCGAGATCGAGGGCGAGCTCATCAACCACCCGGCGGTCCAGGACGTGGCCGTGTTCGGCATCCCCAACGCCGACTGGGGCGAGGAGATCAAGGCCGTCATCGAGCTGCACGAGGGTTTCGAGCCGTCCGACGAGCTCACCGCCGAGATCATCGCCTGGGCCGGAACCCGCATGGGCAAGTTCAAGCTGCCGCGCACCATCGACTACGTGGACACGCTGCCCCGTGAGCCCAACGGGAAGCTCATCAAGCGCAAGCTGCGCGACCCGTACTGGGAAGGCATCGACCGCAAGATCTGACGGTCGGCGGTCAGGGTCCCGTCGCACGATCGACCGGTTCCGCACACGACAGCGAGCGGCCCGTGCGCTGGCGCACGGGCCGCGATCGTCCCCGCCCAGCCGCTCGACGCCTTCGGTTCACGGGAGGGAAACGGCGGGGCAACCCCGGTGCGGTTGGGTGCAGGCATGCACCGCACGCCTGGCTCCCCCCTCCGGCTCGTCGTCATCGGCAACGGGATGGTGGGCCACCGGCTGCTCACGTCGCTGGCCGAGGCGGGCGCCACCCGGTCCCTGCAGATCACGGTGGTGGCCGCCGAGCCCCGTCCCGCCTACGACCGGGTCGCCCTGTCGTCGTGGTTCGGCGGGCGCAGCGCCGAGGAGCTGAGCCTGGTCGAGCACGGCTTCTTCGCCGACCACGGCATCGAGGTGCTGCTCGGCGATCCCGTGCTCACGATCGATCGCGTCGACCAGACGGTGGCGACCACGTCGGGTCGCACGCTCCCCTACGACGAGCTCGTGCTGGCGACCGGGTCGCGGCCGTTCATCCCGCCGGTGGCGGGCCACGACGGTCCGGGGTGCTTCGCCTATCGGACCATCGGCGACCTCGAGGCCATCGCTGCGGCCGCCGCACGGCCCACCGTCACCCGGGGCGTGGTGGTCGGCGGCGGCCTGCTCGGCCTGGAGGCTGCGAACGCCCTGCTCCAGCTGGGCCTGGAGACCCACGTCGTGGAGTTCGCCCCACGGCTGATGCCCGTGCAGCTCGACGAGGGCGGCAGCGCCGCCCTGCTGCGCCACATCGAGCAGCTCGGGGTCCGCGTCCACACCTCGTGCGCCACCGAAGCCATCGAGTCCGACGGCAGCCAGCCGACCCGGCTCTGCTTCGACGGCCGCGATCCGCTGGAGATCGACCTGGTGGTGTTCTCCGCCGGCATCCGGCCCGAGGACGCCCTCGCCCGGGCGGCCGGCCTCGACATCGGCGAACGAGGCGGCGTGGTGGTCGACGCCCGGATGCGCACCTCGGACCCGGCGATCTCGGCGGTGGGCGAGTGCGCCGTGGTGGGTGGCCGGCACTTCGGCCTGGTGGCCCCCGGCTACCAGATGGCCGACGTGGCTGCGGTGCACCTGGCCGCGACCGCGTTCGGCGCACCCGTGCCCCGGGACCGCTTCGTCGGCGGCGACCTGTCCACCAAGCTCAAGCTGCTCGGCGTCGAGGTCGCCAACGTCGGTTCCGTGCACGACGCCGAAGGGTGCACGAGCCTGGTGTGGGACGACCCGGTCGGCGGCACCTACCAGCGCCTCGATGTCGACGACGACGGGCGGGTCCGGGCGGCGGTGCTCGTGGGCGACGCATCCGCCTTCGGGCCGATCCTCGACCGGTTCCGCACCGGTGACGCCGTCGCCACCCCCGGCGACCTCCTCAAGCGCGCCGCGCTCGCCGATCCATCTGCCCCGCCCGACCCTTCCGTCGGCATCTGCTCGTGCGAGAACGTCAACCGGGGCGCCGTGTGCGGGGCCATCGCCGATGGGTGCGACACCCTGCCCTCGCTGAAGAAGACGACGCGCGCCGGGACGGGCTGCGGCGGGTGCGTCCCACTCCTGGAGGAGCTGCTGCGCACGGAGTCGACCGGCGGACGCCGCGGCCTCTGCGAGCACTTCGAGCTCAGCCGGGCGGAGCTCTACGACCTCATCCGGGTCCGGCGCCACACCTCGTTCGCCCAGGTCATCGACCGCTACGGCACCGCACCGGGTGGCTGCGAGGTGTGCAAGCCGACGGTCGCCTCGATCCTGGCATCGCTCGACAACGGCTACATCCTCGACGGCGAGCAGGGCGCCCTCCAGGACAGCAACGACCACTTCCTGGCCAACATCCAGAAGGACGGCACCTACTCGGTGGTGCCGCGGGTCCCCGGTGGCGAGATCACGCCGGAGGGCCTCATCACGATCGGCGAGGTCGCCCGGGACTTCGACCTGTACACGAAGATCACCGGCGGCCAGCGCATCGACCTCTTCGGGGCCCGGGTCGAGCAGCTCCCGCTGATCTGGCGGCGCCTCGTCGACGCCGGCTTCGAGTCCGGCCACGCCTACGGCAAGTCCCTGCGAACCGTGAAGTCCTGCGTGGGCACCAACTGGTGCCGCTACGGCGTCCAGGACTCCACCGCGATGGCGATCCTGCTCGAGGAGCGCTACCGGGGCCTGCGCTCCCCGCACAAGATCAAGATGGCGGTGTCGGGCTGTGCCCGCGAGTGCGCCGAGGCGCAGAGCAAGGACGTCGGCGTGATCGCCACCGAGAAGGGCTGGAACCTGTGGGTCGGCGGCAACGGCGGCATGCGCCCCCGCCACGCCGAGCTGCTGGCCGAGGACCTCGACGATGCGTCGCTCATCTCGGCGATCGACCGGTTCCTCGAGTACTACGTGCGGTGCGCCGACCGGCTCCAGCGGACCGCCTCGTGGATCGACGGCCTCGATGGCGGGATCGGTCACGTGCGCGACGTCGTCATCGGTGACTGCCTCGGCCTCGGGGCCGAGCTCGAGGCGGCGATGGCCGCCCACGTCGACGCCTACGAGTGCGAGTGGGCGGCGACGCTCGACCGGCCTGACCGCCTCGCCCGCTTCGTGACGTTCGTGAACGCACCCGACGAGCCCGATCCGACCGTCGTGTTCGTCCGGGAGCGCCGCCAGATCCGACCCGCCCGACCCGACGAGCTCGTGGGAGCGACCCGATGACCCTGCTCGAAGCCGACCGGGCCACCTGGCTGGCCGTGTGCGCCGCCGATGACCTCATCACCGGCCGCGGGGTGGCCGCCCTCGTCGCAGGCCGTGCCGTCGCCGTGTTCCTCCTCGACGACGGCGAGGTCTGCGCCGTCGACAACGTCGACCCCTGCTCGGGCGCCTCGGTCCTGTCGCGCGGCATCGTCGGTGCGACCGTCGTCGACGGCTCACCGGTGCGCTACGTCGCCTCCCCCCTGCGCAAGCAGCGCTTCGACCTGGAGACCGGCCGCTGCCTCGACGCCGACGAGGTCATCGACCTCTGGCCGGCCCGGGTCGTGGACGGGGTGGTCGAGGTGAGCCTCGAGCCATCACGTCGGGGCAACGGACCCGAAACCATCCCGTAACCCGGACCGTGGACACTGCGCGGGTGCCCTTGGGCTCCCTCAGCGGCTTCACGGTCGCCGTCACCGCCGACCGCCGCAGCGAAGAGCAGGCGTCGCTCATCGCGCGCCGCGGCGGCGAGGTCATGCACGGGCCGGTGATCAAGACCCTGCCGCTGGGCGACGAGGGTGGCACCCGGGAGGCCACGCAGGCCCTGATCGACGATCCGCCCGATGTCGTGGTGTTCTCCACCGCCCTGGGCGTCCGAGGGTGGTTCTCGGCGGCGGCCGGGCTCGGGCTCGAGGAGGAGCTGTTCGCAGCGCTGGCGCCCGCCGAGGTCGTGGCCCGCGGGCGCAAGGCGGTCGGGGCCATCGTGTCGGCGGGCCTGGTCGATGATGTCCCCTTCTCCAGCCCCACCTACCAGGCGATCCTCGACGCGTTCACGGACCGCTCCCCCGTCGGGCGCGACGGCGCGCCCGTGCGGGTCGCCGTGCAGCTCGACGGCGAGGACTCCGGCGGCCTGCACCGCCACCTCGACGACCTGGGCTTCGACGTGGTGGCCGTCCCCGTGTACCGCTGGCTGCTGCCCGATGACCTGGCTCCCGCCGAGCGGGTGGTGGGCGCCGTGGCCGACGGCCGCGTCGACGCCATCTCGTTCACGTCGGCGCACGCGGTGGCCAACTTCGTGGCGATCGCCCGGGCTGCAGGGGTGCTCGACCAGGTCCGGGCGTCGTGCCGGAGCGGTCGGGTCGCCGTGGTGTGCGTGGGGCCGGTGACCGCAGCTCGCGCTGCTTCCCTGGGCCTCGACCAGCGCATCGAGCCGACCCAGCCCCGGCTCGGTGCCATGGTCGCCCGCCTCGCCGCCGAGTTCGACAGCCGGGCGGTGGAGCTCTCGCTCGACCGGGTTCCGGTGCGGGTCCAGGGCAACCTCGTGCGCGTCGGCGACGCCGACCCCGTCGCCCTCACCGAGCGGGAGCGCTCCGTCCTCGAGGTGCTCTCGGAGCGGCAGGGCGCAGTGATCTCCAAGCAGGCCCTGCTCCAGCGGGTCTGGCAGGACGACAGCGACGAGCACGCCGTGGAGGTCACGGTCGGCCGCCTCCGGCGCCGCCTGGGCCCCGCTGGCGGCTCGATCGAGACGGTGATGCGGCGCGGCTACCGCCTCGCCACGGGATGACACGAAGCTGAACGCCACCGCACACCGGCCCCCGCCCGCCGTGCGCCTGCCGTTCGGAGGGCGTAATCGGGGGCACACGGGCGGGAAAACCGCCTCCGGGATGATGCGGTCATGACCTCCTCCACCGCTGTCGCCCTCCCCGGCCCCCGGTCGCCCCGCAGCCTGCTCCGGGGCGTGTTCCGGGCCGGGCCCGCCTCCCGCACGCTGCACCTCACCTGGTTCGCCTTCTTCACGACGTTCGCGGTGTGGTTCAACTTCGCCCCGTTCGCCACCACGATCGGCGACCAGTTCCACCTGACCAAGGGCCAGCTCGTCACGCTCGGGCTGTGCAACCTGGCGCTCACGGTGCCGGCCCGGCTGGTGGTGGGGAGCCTGCTCGACCGGTTCGGCCCCCGCCGCACCTTCTCCGCCATCCTCGTCTACGCCCTCATCCCCTGCCTGGTGTTCGCCACCGCCCAGGACTTCACGATGCTCGTGGTCGGCCGGCTCCTCGTCGGCGTGGTCGGCGCCGGTTTCGTGGTCGGCATCCGCATGGTGTCGGAGTGGTTCCCGCCTGCCGAGGTCGGCACCGCCGAGGGGATCTACGGCGGCTGGGGCAACTTCGGCGCGGCGGCGGCCGCCCTCGCCCTCCCGGCGATCGCCGAGCTCGTGGGCGGCCCCGAGGCCTGGCGCTGGGTGATCGCCGGGACCGGCCTGCTCGCCGCCACCTACGGCCTGGTGTACTTCCGCACCGTCGCCGACACGCCTGCGGGGGTGCCGTACCAGCGCACCAAGAAGGCGTCGGCGCTCGAGGTCACCAGCCCGGCCGCCGTGCGCGGCCTGATGGCTCTGTCGGTCCCGCTGGCGGTCGCGCTCGGCGTGATCGGCTGGCGCATCTGGAAGGTCGGGGTGATCACCTCGGTCGGGCTCGCCATCGCCATCGCCGGCTCCGTCGCCCTGCTCGCCGTCCAGCTGCTGGCGGTCCACCGCAGCAACGCCACCGCTCGGGACGACGGCTACCCGCCGGAGGAGCGCTACCCGTTCCGCTCCGTGGCGGTCCTGTCGTTCGCCTACGCCTGCACGTTCGGCTCGGAGCTGGCGGCGGTGTCGTTCCTGCCCGGCTTCTTCGAGACCACCTGGGGCCTGTCCACCGCCGTGGCGGGCGCCGCCGCATCGGCGTTCGCAGTGATGAACCTGGTCAGCCGACCCGCCGGCGGCCTCATCTCGGACCTGGTGCCCAGCCGCCGACGCTGGCTCGCCACCCTGCTCGGCTGCCTGGCCGTCGGCTACCTCGTCTTATCCCGCCTGACCGGCGCATGGCCGATCGGCGTCGCGGTCGCCATGGTCCTGGTCACCTCGCTGTTCGCCCAGGCCGGCAACGGCGCCGTGTACGCCATCGTCCCGCTCGTCAAGAAGCGGGTGAGCGGCCAGATCGCCGGCATGGCGGGCGCGTACGGGAACGTGGGCGGGATCGTGTTCCTGACCGCGCTCGTCTTCGTCCCGGTCCAGACCGTGTTCGCCATCATGGGCGGCGCCAGCCTGCTGGCTTGCCTCGCCGCCCGGTGGCTGGTGGAGCCGGCCGGCGGCCACGAGCACGCCAGCCGTCCGGTCTCGTCGGCCGCCAGCACACCGATCCCCGCCGGACGGCTCGCCCCAGCCGCAGGCGCATGACGGCCCTGCTCGCACCGGGCGCGGTCGGCCTGCCCGACGAGCCGACGCCGATCGACGTGTGGCTCCTGCGCCAGCGGGACCTCACGGCGGTCGAGCGGTTCGCGGCGCACCACGATGCGGGCACCACCGCCGCCCGGTGGCAGGACCGGCTCCCGGCCACCGGCCCGGCGCCGGGCCAGCAGTACGCGTTCGAGGTCGACCTCGACTCGTGCACTGGCTGCAAGGCGTGCGTGGCGGCCTGCCACAACCTCAACGGCCTCGACGATGGCGAGTCGTGGCGGCGGGTCGGCTCGCTCCACGACGCCGGCGCCACCGGCCAGGCGGGGCCGGTCACCGTCACCAGCGCCTGCCACCACTGCGTGGACCCGGCGTGCATGAAGGGCTGCCCGGCCCGGGCCTACGAGAAGGATCCGGTCACCGGCATCGTCCGCCACCTCGACGACGCCTGCATCGGGTGCAGCTACTGCACCCTCACCTGCCCGTACGAGGTGCCGGTGTTCAACCAGTCCCTCGGCATCGTGCGGAAGTGCGATCTGTGCAGCGACCGCCTGGCCGAGGGCGACGCCCCGGCGTGCGTGCAGGGCTGCCCGCAGGGTGCGATCACCATCACCGTCGCCACCGTCGACGAGCTGCTCGCCCGCACCCGAGGGGTGGGGGCCGACCCCGGCGCAGCACTGGTGCCCACCGCCCCGCGGTCGTCGCTCACGGTCCCCGCCACCACCTACCGGTCCGCCCGCCCGGTCCCGCAGGACTGGGTGGCATCGGACGAGTCGTCGGTCCACCCGTCGCACGGGCACACGCCGCTCGCCGTGATGCTGGTGCTCACCCAGGCCGCTGTCGGCATGACCGTCGCCGCGGCCTGGCTGCGCGCCGCCGGAGACCTCGACGGCACCGCCACCGGCGCCCTGTCCACGATCGGGCTCGTCACCGGGCTGGTCGCGCTGGCGGCCTCGGTCCTCCACCTCGGCCGCCCGATGCTGGCCTGGCGGGCGGTGCTCGGCCTGCGCCGGTCGTGGCTGAGCCGAGAGATCGTCGCCTTCGGCACGTTCGCCGGGGCCGGCGTCGCCCAGGCGGGGCTCCACCTGATCGGCGCCGACCCGCTGCTCACGGGTGGGGCCGAGGCGGCGATGGTGGCCGGTGGCGTCGGCGGCGTCGCCTGCTCGGTCCGCCTCTACGCCGTCACCGGACGGCGCTGGTGGCGCACGGCCACCACCGGGCCCCGCTTCGCCGGCACCACGGCGGCGTGCGGGGCGTCCGCGACCGGGG
>JAOBWH010000039.1 GCA_025463265.1 Ilumatobacteraceae bacterium | reverse complement strand
GCGCACCTTGTAGCCACGGATCTGGACGTCGCGCTCCTCGAGCACGTTCAGCAGGCCCACCTGGATGCGCTCGGCCAGGTCGGGCAGCTCGTTCATGGCGAAGATGCCGCGGTTGGTGCGGGGCACCAGGCCGTAGTGCAGCGTCAGCTCGTCGGAGAGGTAGCGGCCCTCGGCCACCTTGATGGGGTCGACCTCGCCGATGAGGTCGGCGATCGAGGTGTCGGGCGTCGCCAGCTTCTCGCCGTAGCGGGTGTCGCGGTGGATCCAGTCGATGGGGGCGTCATCGCCCTTCTCGGCGACCAGGTCGCGGGCGTGCCGGGAGATCGGCTCGTACGGATCGTCGTTGATCTCCGAGCCGGCGACGATGGGCAGCCACTCGTCGAGCAGGCCGACCAGGCTGCGGATCATGCGGGTCTTCGCCTGTCCACGCTCGCCCAGGAAGATGACGTCGTGGCCGGCGAGGAGGGCGTTCTCGAGCTGCGGGAGCACCGTGTCCTCGTAGCCGAGCACGGCCTCGACCAACGGCTCCCCGGCCCGGATCCGAGCGACCGCGTTGCGCCGGATCTCGGCCTTGACCGGCACCGACTCCCATCCGCTCGCTCGCAGTTGCCCGATCGTTGCTGGCCGATTCGACATGCGGAGGAAGCTACCCCCGTCGCTGCCGATTCTCACCCGACCCCGCCGTCGCCCGTGCCCACCTGCGCAGCGGGCCGGTAGCGTCGGCGGCCATGGACCTCGGGGGCGACTGGCGGGCAGCGATCGCCGACGAGGACCTGCGCCGCACCTGGCTCGACACCGACGACGACCACGATTGGGACCCGGTGACGGTGCCCGGGCACTGGCGCAGCGACCGGGCCTTCGCCGACAACGACGACCCCCTCCTGTACCGCACCCGGTTCGAGCACGACGGACCCACCGACCCCGACGAGCGCTGGTGGCTGCGCTTCGACGGCATCTTCTACCAGGGCGACGTGTGGCTCGACGGCGGGTACATCGGCGACACCGAGGGCTACTTCTTCCCCCACACCTTCGAGGTCACCGAGGAGCTGGCGGCGCGCCGCCAGCACACGCTCGGCGTGGAGGTGACGTGCAACCGGCCCGGCGACCTGACGGCGAAGCGGAACATCACCGGTTCGTTCCAGCACGCGCCCTACCTCGACCCGGCCAGCAACCCGGCCGGCATCTGGCGGCCGGTCCGGCTGGAGCGGACCGGCCCGGTCCGGATCCGCCACGTGCGGGTCCTGTGCCTCGACGCCAACGACCGGCTGGCCACCGTGGCGTTCCGTGCCGTCCTCGACGCGGCCACGGCGTGCGAGGTGGAGGTGCGGTCCACCGTGGGCGGCACCGAGCTGGTCGAGCAGCGCCGCCTCGCCGCCGGCGAGAACCAGGTCGAGTGGGCGATGGGCATCGACGAGCCGGCGCTCTGGTGGCCCCACGCCCTGGGCAACCAACCGCTGCACGACGCCACGGTGGAGGTCACCCCGCTCGACGAGTCGTCCGCTCCGATCGGCGACGGGCCCAGCCACCGCGTCGTGCGCCGCATCGGCCTGCGCGAGGTCGCCCTGAAGAACTGGATCCTCCACGTCAACGGCGAGCGCATCTTCCTGAAGGGGGCGAGCCAGGGCCCCAGCGCGGCACGCCTGGCGGAGGCCGAGCCCGAGGACCTGGCCCGCGACGTCCAGCTCGCCAAGGACGCCAACCTCGACCTCCTGCGCCTCCACGCCCACATCAGCCGGCCCGAGCTCTACGCCGCGGCCGACGAGGCCGGGATGCTCATCTGGCAGGACTTCCCGCTCTACCGGGGGTACGCCCGCAGCATCCGCAAGCAGGCCCAGCGCCAGGCGCGCGAGGCGGTGGACCTGCTGGCCCACCACCCGTCGGTGGCCATCTGGTGCGCGCACGACGAACCGCTGACCATCGACCCCGTGGCCGGCGCCGGTCTCGACGACGTCACCGCACCGGCCCGCTACGTGCTCGCCCAGGAGCTGCCGTCGTGGAACCGGTCGATCCTGGACCGGTCGGTGAAGCGGGCCATCGAGAAGGCCGACGGCAGCCGCCCCGTCATCGCCCACTCCGGCGTGCTGCCCCACCCGCCGCAGCTCGACGGCACCGACACCCACGTCTCGTTCGGCTGGAACCACGGCGACGAGCGCGACCTGGCCGGCTTCGCCCGGGCGCTGCCTCGGCTGGTGCGCTTCGTGTCGGGCTTCGGCGCCCAGTCCGTGCCCGGCTCCGCCAGCTTCACCGCGCCCGAGCGCTGGCCGAACCTGGACTGGGACGACCTCGCCGAGCACCACGGCATGGCCACCGCCGTGTTCGACCGCCGCGTCCCCCCGGTCGACCAGCCGTCGTTCGAGGCCTGGCAGCAGGCGACGCAGGCGTACCAGGCGGACCTCCTCCGCCACCACGTCGAGACGCTCCGGCGGCTCAAGTACCGCCCCACCGGCGGGTTCGCCGCCGCGGGGTTCGCCGACAGCCAGCCTGCCGTGTCGACCGCGGTCCTCGACCACGAGCGGGTGCCGAAGCCGGCGTACGAAGCGCTGGCGCTCGCCTGCCGGCCGGTGATCGTGGTGGCCGACCGGCTCCCCGCCGAGGTGGTGGGCGGCGACACCCTCGCCCTCGACGTGCACGTGATCAGCGACCTGCGGACCCCGATCGAGCAGCTCGAGGTCACGGCCCGGCTGTCGTGGACCGGCGGCGAGCAGCGCTGGCGCTTCGGCGGCGCGGTGGCCGCCGACACCTGCGTGCGGGTCGGCACCCTCCAGGTGGAGGTCCCCGACCGGCCCGGCCCCCTCGAGCTGGAGCTCGTCCTCACCGGCACCGGCCTCGGCGGCGCCCCCATCGACCGCACCGACCGCACCCGCATCGTCATCGGCTAGTCCGGTCCGGGCCCCTGCGGGGCCGGAGCGGTCAGCTGCGGGGCAGGGGCGCCGGGCGGGTGGAGGCGTGGCCTCGGGGCGGGCCGTCGAGGGCTTCCGCTGCGAACGTGACGGGCCGGGACCGCTGGCCTGGATCCACCACCGGGGTGAACGCCGCCACCCCGTCGAACAGCAGCGCGAGCGGGTGGACCCGCAGCTGCTGGGCGAGGCGCTCGACCGTCCGCAGGGTGAGGTTCCGCTCGCCGCGCTCCACCGCGCCGACGAAGGTGCGGTGCCAGCCGACGTGCTCGCCGAAGGACTCCTGCGAATGGCCCATCTGCCGTCGCAGACGCCGGAGGTTCGCCCCGACCACGTGTTGGAGGTCACCTTCCATGCGGGACACCTTCGACGACGCCGTCCACCGAATCGACAGACTAATGAGTGGCAACATGGCCCGTGACCTGCGGTTTTCATGTCCGATTCGCGCACGGGCAGCCGCGGCGGCCCCACCCTCCCCCGCACCGCCGGAGACCGTGGCCCAGCGTTTGTTCCGTACGGCTCGGCCAGAGGTAGCGTCACCAGCGATGGCTTCAACAACTGTTGCCCGAGGTGCCGCCGGCGGCGGCGCCCCCCGGGCCAAGCGCAAGGCCCCGTTCCCGGTCGAGTTCTACCGCTCGGGGCTCGGCAAGAAGTACGTGATGGCGATCACGGGCATCATGCTCATGGGGTTCGTCCTGCTCCACATGGTGGGCAACCTCAAGATGTTCCTGGGGCCAGCCGACTTCGACCACTACGCCGAGTTCCTGCGGGAGCTGCTGGTGCCGATCCTGCCTCGCACCGTGGCCCTCTGGGGGATGCGCCTGGGCCTCATCGCCGCCTTCGCGCTCCACACCCACAGCGCGTACTCGCTCACCCGGATGAACCAGGCGGCCCGGGAGGTCAAGTACCAGTCGCCGCGTGACTATGCGGCGGCCAACTTCGCCAGCCGCACCATGCGCTGGACGGGCATCATCGTCGGCCTGTTCCTCATCTGGCACCTGTTCGACCTGAGCTGGACCGGCACCCCGGGGATGACCTTCGTGCGCGGCGCCGCCTACGGCAACGTGGTCGCCAGCCTCAGCCGCCCGCTGGTCGCCGCCTTCTACGTGGCCGCGAACATCGCGCTCGGCATCCACCTCTTCCACGGCGCCTGGAGCCTCTTCCAGTCCATGGGCTGGAACAACCCCCGCTTCAACGTGTGGCGCAAGAACTTCGCCATCGGGTTCGCGGCGCTCATCGTGATCGGCAACTGCTCGTTCCCCATCGCCGTCCAACTCGGCATCGTCGGCAACTAGGAGCCACCGTGGAACTCAACTCGAAGATCCCCGAGGGCCCCATCGCCGAGAAGTGGACGAACTACAAGTTCGACCGCAAGCTCGTGAACCCGGCCAACCGCCGCAAGTACGACATCATCGTGGTCGGCACCGGCCTGGCTGGCGGGGCGGCCGCCGCCACGCTCGGCGAGCAGGGCTACAACGTGAAGGCCTTCACCTTCCACGACTCGCCCCGCCGGGCCCACTCCATCGCCGCCCAGGGCGGCATCAACGCGGCCAAGAACTACAAGGGCGACGGCGACTCGGTCTACCGCCTCTTCTACGACACGGTGAAGGGCGGCGACTTCCGCGCCCGCGAGGCGAACGTGTACCGCCTCGCCGAGGAGTCGGTGCGCATCATCGACCAGATGACCGCCCAGGGCGTCCCGTTCGCCCGCGAGTACGGCGGCCTGCTCGACAACCGCTCGTTCGGCGGCGCCCAGGTGTCGCGCACCTTCTACGCCCGGGGCCAGACCGGCCAGCAGCTCCTGCTCGGCGTGTACCAGCAGCTCGAGCGGCAGATCGGGCTCGGCAACGTGGCCCTCTACAACCGCACCGAGCTGGTCGACGTCGTCGTGGTCGACGGCAGGGCGGCCGGCATCGTGGTCCGCGACCTGCTCACCGGCGAGCTCGCCAGCCACTCGGCCCACGCCGTGGTGCTGGCGACGGGCGGCTACTCCAACGCCTTCTTCCTCTCCACCAACGCCATGGCGTGCAACGTCACGGCGGCGTGGCGCGCCCACCGCAAGGGCGCCGCGTTCGCCAACCCCTGCTACACGCAGATCCACCCCACCTGCATCCCGCAGAGCGACGACTTCCAGTCGAAGCTCACGCTGATGTCGGAGTCGCTGCGCAACGACGGCCGGATCTGGTGCCCGAAGGACCCCGACGAGACCCGCTCCCCGGAGCTGATCCCCGAAGAGGACCGGGACTACTACCTCGAGCGGCGCTATCCGTCGTTCGGCAACCTGGCGCCCCGAGACATCGCCAGCCGCGCCGCCAAGATCGTCGTCGACGAGGGCAAGGGCGTCGGCCCGCTCAAGAACGGCGTGTACCTGGACTTCGCCGACGCCATCGGACGCCTCGGCGAGGACACCATCCGGGAGCGCTACGGCAACCTCTTCGAGATGTACGAGCGCATCACCGACGAGTCGCCGTACCAGCAGCCGATGCGCATCTACCCCGCCGTCCACTACACGATGGGCGGCCTCTGGGTCGACTACGAGCTGATGACCACGGTGCCCGGCCTCTACGCCGCCGGCGAGGCCAACTTCTCGGACCACGGCGCCAACCGGCTGGGTGCCTCGGCGCTCATGCAGGGCCTCGCCGACGGCTACTTCGTGCTGCCGAACACCATCAGCAACTACCTCGCACCCCAGCTCGGGACCACGCCGGTCCCCACCGACCACCCCGAGTTCAAGGCGGCCGAAGCCGCAGCCACCGAGCGCTTCGCCGGCTACCTCGCCATCGGCGGCACCCGGTCGCCCGACAGCTTCCACCAGGAGCTCGGCAAGATCATGTGGGACTACTGCGGCATGGAGCGGACCAAGCAGGGCCTGGAGAAGGCCCTCTCGGAGATCCCCGCCCTGCACGAGGAGTTCCGCAAGGACCTGCGGGTCACCGGCAGCGGCACCAGCACCAACCAGACGCTCGAGAAGGCCGGCCGGGTCGATGACTTCTTCGAGCTCGCCCAGGTGATGTGCCTCGACGCCTTGACCCGCGAGGAGAGCTGCGGCGGCCACTTCCGGGCCGAGCACCAGACCGACGAGGGCGAGGCCGAGCGCGACGACGATCACTTCGCCGAGGTCGCAGCGTGGGAGTGGACGGGCGACCCGTCCAAGCCCATCCGCAACACCGAGCCCCTCACCTTCGACAACGTCCACCTCGCCGTCCGGAGCTACAAATGAGCGAACTGAATGTGACGCTGAAGGTCTGGCGCCAGGCCGGGCCCGACGCCGCCGGCTCCTTCGACACCATCAAGGCCGACGGCATCAACGATGAGATGTCGTTCCTCGAGATGCTCGATGTGGTCAACGAGCGGCTCATCAACCTAGGCAAAGAGGCCATCGTCTTCGACCACGACTGCCGCGAGGGCATCTGCGGCACGTGCTCGCTGATGATCAACGGGCAGGCCCACGGTCCAGCCAAGGGCACGGCCACCTGCCAGCTCCACATGCGCAAGTTCCACGACGGCCAGGAGATCGTGATCGAGCCCTTCCGGGCCACGGCCTTCCCGGTCATCCGGGACCTGATGGTCGACCGTTCCGCGTTCGACAAGATCGTGGCGTCGGGCGGCTTCATCACCGCCGAGACCGGTGGCGCGCCCGATGCCAACCTCACCCCGATCCCCAAGCCCGTGGCCGACGCCGCCATGGATGCGGCCGCCTGCATCGGCTGCGGCGCCTGCGTCGCCGCCTGCCCGAACTCGGCTGCCAACCTGTTCACCGCAGCCAAGGTCAGCCACCTGAACCTGCTCCCGCAGGGCCAGGCCGAGCGCTACGGCCGGGTCGAGGCCATGGTGGACACCATGGAGGACTTCTTCGGGTCCTGCACCAACCACGGCGAGTGCCAGGAGGCGTGTCCGAAGGAGATCTCGATCGACTTCATCGCCCTCATGAACAAGGACTACCTGAAGTCCAAGTTCAAGAACCGCCGGATGGTCAGCCGCAAGTAGCGCATCTGCCGCCGCTGCCCGAGGCCCGCACCCGTGGTGCGGGCCTCGCCGCTTTTTCCGAGCTCGGGGTGTCCGAGGCGGTCGGTAGGGTCGGGGCATGGAGCTGATCCTCGTCCGACACGGTCAACCGGCATGGACCACGCCCGACGGCAAGGGGCGCAACGACCCCGGGCTGACGGCCCTCGGGCACGACCAGGCCAAGCGGGCCGCCGCCCGGCTCGCCGACACCGAGGACCTGCCCGGCCGGGGCGACGTCGACCGGCTCTTCGTCTCACCGGCGGTCCGGGCGCAGGAGACCGCCGCCCCCATCGCCTTGGCGCTGGACCTCCCCGTGGAGACCCACGAGTGGCTCTGGGAGCTGCGCAACCCGGAGCCGTGGGAGGGCGCGCCGATCGGGGAGATCGAGCGGGCGTTCGCCGAGCTCAACGTCCGGTCGCGCGAGGAGTGGTGGGAAGGCCATCGCGACGGGGAGACCCTGCGGGACTTCCACCAGCGGGTGACCACGGGGGTCCGGAGCCTGCTCGCCGACCTGGGGATCACGCCGGCCGCCGAGCCCGGGCTGTGGGATGTGGACGGTGCCGCCGCCGACGGGTCCGTCGATCGGATCGTGGCGGTGGCCCACGGTGGCACCAACTCGACGATCATCGCCCACCTGCTCGGTGCGGCACCGGAGCCGTGGGAGTGGGATCGCTTCTCCATGGGCCACGCCTCGGTCGCCCTCCTCGTCCTCACCCCGATGGCCGGTCACCACATCTGGTCGCTGCGGTCGCTCGGCGATGCCGCCCACCTGGCGGTCGACGACCGGACGTACTAGTCCACCTGCCGGTCGCCTCCTCACCCGCGCGGGTGGAAGATCTCTGTACCAGCACAAATCGGGGCATGAGGGCGACACACGGCCCACCCCGGCGGTACGGTCAGCGGATGCCCGAGCGCCCCTCCCGCCGTGCCTGGACAGCGGGTCTCGCCGCGATCCTGCTCGCCCTCGCCGCGTGCAGCTCGAGCGGCAGCGACGACGCCAAGGCCAGTTCCACCACCAAGGGACCCGGCGCGGCGACCACGACCTCCGTCCAGCCCTCGGGCGACGCGCTGGCGCGCTACGCCGACTACGAGAGCGTCAGCTACGACGAGCCCTCGCACTGGGTGTGCCGTCCGGACCAGGACGACATCTGCGACGGCGACCTCGACGCCACCGTCATCGAGGCCGACGGCACCTTGACCGTGGAGCCGTTCAAGCGGGCCAGCGACCCGCCCATCGACTGCTTCTACGTGTACCCCACGATCTCGCGCGACAAGGGTGCCTACAGCGATTGGGAGGCCTCGCCCGACGAGGAGGGCTACGTCACCCTCAACCAGGCCGCTCGGCTCCAGTCGCAGTGCCGCCTGTTCGCCCCCGTGTACCGCCAGGGGACCCTCGGCGGACTGGCCTCGCGCATCGGCGGCGAGGACGTCACCGAGAAGGGCGACCCCTACGGCGACGTGCTCGATGCGTTCCGCACCTACATGGCCGAGGACAACCACGGCCGAGGCGTTGTCCTCATCGGCCACTCGCAGGGCACGGGCATGCTGCACCAGCTGATCGACGAGGAGATCGACCCGAACGCCGACGTCCGGGCTCAGCTGGTCGGGGCCTACCTGGCCGGCGGATCGGTCGGCGTGCCCGAGGGCGAGGCCGTGGGCGGCGACTACGCCAACATCCCGGTGTGCACGAAGGACGGCGAGGCCGGCTGCATCGTCACCTGGTCCACGTTCCGGTCGACGGCGCCGCCGCCGAAGGACTCCTTCTTCGGTCGCCCCGGCGCGGACGGCAAGGTGTCGGCGTGCGTCAACCCGGCGGCCATCGGCGGGGGGACGGGCGACCTCGAGCCGTACATGCCGGCCAACTCCGATGCGTCGATCCTGTCGTCGCTCGGCACCACCACGAAGGGCAAGAGCTGGGTGGACCCCTCAGCTGGCGAGATCACCACGCCGTTCGTGTCCCTGCCCGGTCTGGTCACCGGCAGCTGTGCCACCACCGACGACGGCACCAACTACCTGTCCGCCGAGGTGAACCCCGACCCCGCCGGCCCGCGAGCGGACGACATCGTCGGCGACCTGACCCCCCAGTGGGGCCTGCACCTGGTGGACGTGAACCTCGTGATGGGCAACGTCGTCGCCGACGTCGCCGCCCAGGCCGAGACCTACGCCGGCAACTGACCCGTCGGACCGCTCGTGGGCCCTCGGGCGGCGGTGCGAGGCCGGTTCTCCGCGACGGGGAGGTCCGCGGCGGTACCGTCGGCCCATGTGCGACACGCTCGTCCGGCTGGGCGACGACGGCGTGCTGTTCGCCAAGAACAGCGACCGCGACCCCAACGAGGCCCAGGTCCTGCGCTGGCACGAGGCCACCGACCACGGAGCCGGAGCCGAGGTGGTGTGCACCTGGATCACCATCCCGCAGGCCGCCCGGACCCACGCCGTCCTCCTGTCGCAGCCGTGGTGGATGTGGGGTGCGGAGATCGGTGCCAACGAACACGGCGTGGTCATCGGCAACGAGGCGGTCTTCACCCGAGACCTCCTGCTCGGCCGCCGCGACCCCGACGCGCTGCTCGGGATGGACCTCGTGCGGCTCGGTCTCGAGCGGGCTGCAACCGCGACCGAGGCGGTGGGCGTGATGGTCGATCTCCTCGAGACCCACGGCCAGGGCGGCTCGTGCAGCCACGACCACCCGAAGTTCCGCTACCACAACAGCTTCCTCGTGGCCGACGCCGACGGCGCCACCGTCTTGGAGACCGCCGGCCGGGCATGGGCCACCGAAGAGGTCCGGGGTCCGAGCCGGGCGATCTCCAACGGCCTGACGATCCCGGACTTCGCCAAGGCCCACGCCGACCCGATCAAGAGCAAGGTCACGGCGTGCGCGCTCCGCCGGGCTCGCACCGAGCCGGGCGCCGCTGCGGCGGAGGGTCCCGCCGACCTGTTCGCTCTGCTCCGAGACCACGGACCCCACGGATCGCCCCGCTGGTCACGCGTCCACGGCGGGCTCACCGCGCCGTGCGTGCACGCCGGCGGGACCTTCGCGTCCAGCCAGACCACGGCGTCGTGGGTGGCCGATCTGCGCGACGGCGTCCAGCACTGGGCCACCGCCACCAGTGGGCCCTGCACCTCGCTGTTCAAGCCGGTCTCCGTCGACGAACCGGTCGACCTCGGGCCGGCGCCCACCAACGCCATCGATGACCGCACCACCTGGTGGCGCCACGAGCCGCTCCACCGCTTGACGCTGCGGGACCACACGGCCTCGATCGCCCGGTACGGCGCTGAGCGCGACCGGACCGAGGCGCTGTGGCTCGCCGACGTGCCGACCAGCGCCCACGCCTTCGCCGTCGCCGGAGTCCTCGAGCGCCGCTGGCTCGACGACCTCACGTCGGCGGACCTGCCCGATCGCCGCCCGCACTGGGTGCGCCAGCAGTGGCGCCACTTCGACGAGGCGGCGCACCCGTGAGCGCCCCCGTCATCGTCATCGGCGCCGGTCTCGCCGGCCTGAGCGCCGCCCGTCGGCTGATCGCCGCCGGGCGCGAGGTCGTCGTGCTGGAGGCGCGCGGCCGCGTCGGCGGCCGGACCGAAGGCGGCCAGACCGCCGACGGCACGCCCGTCGAGCTCGGCGGCCAGTGGGTCGGCCCGACCCAGACCCGGATGTACGAGCTGATCGGCGAGCTCGGCCTCCAGACCTTCCCCACCTGGAACGACGGCCAGCTCGTCGTCCAGCTCGGGGGCAAGCAGAGCCGGATGGGATCCCAGCGCGGGGCGGTGCCGAAGCTCAACCCGTTCGCCCTCGCCGACCTGGCCCAGGGCTTGGCCCGGTTCACCCGGCTGTCGTCGAAGGTGTCGCTCGAGGAGCCGTGGCGATCGCCCGGGGCCGACGATCTCGACGGGCAGACGTTCGAGACCTGGATCCGGCGGAACCTGCGCACCGGCACCGGTCGGGCGTACTTCCGCATCGCGTGCGAAGCGGTGTTCTCCGCCGAGTCGAAGGACCTGTCCGCCCTCCACGCCGCGTTCTACGCCCACTCCGGCTCGGACCTGGAGACGCTGCTCTCGGTGGACCGCGGCGCCCAGCAGGACCGGGTCGTCGGCGGCTCGATCCGCATCAGCCAGGCGATGGCCGACCAGCTCGGCGACCGGGTCCGCCTGGACGCCGTCGTGCGCACGGTCGCGCACGATGAGCAGGGGGTCCGGGTGGTGCTGCGCGACGGGGAGATCGTGTCCGGCTCGCACGTGATCGTGACCCTGCCGCCGACGCTCGCGGGCCGGCTCGACTACGACCCGCCGCTCCCCTCGTGGCGCGATCAGCTCACCCAGCGCCTGCCCGCCGGGTCGGTCATCAAGCTCCACGTCGTGTACCCCGAGCCGTTCTGGCGCGCCGACGGCCTCAACGGCCAGGCCGCGTCCGACGAAGGGCCGGTGAAGGTCACCTTCGACAACACGCCGCCGTCGGGCAGCCCCGGCATCCTGGTGGGGTTCATGGAGGCGAACGACGGCCGCCGCTGGGCCCGGCGCACCACCGAGGAGCGCCGCGACGCCGCCGTCGGGTGCCTCGTCCGCTACTTCGGCCCGAACGCGGCCCACCCGGTCGAGTACCTCGAACGGGATTGGATGGCCGAGGAGTTCAGCCGGGGCTGCTACGGCGCTCACTTCACGCCCGGCGTGTGGACGGCGTACGGCGAGGCCCTCCGCCAGCCCGTCGGGCGGATCCACTGGGCCGGTGCCGAGTGCTCGCCGGTCTGGAACGGCTACATGGAGGGTGCGGTCCGCTCCGGCGAGGCCACCGCCGACGACGTCGCCGCCCTCGGCTGACACCGGTCTGACACCGCGCTGACCTCGGTCTGGAGGCGGCACGCCCCGTCCTCGATGCGGGCAGCAGGCGGCCGAGAACCGTTGTGCCATCTTGCGTGACAACGGTCATGCGTAGTAGCGAAGAGCCGTTCTGCGGGGACTCGCCCGCGCCCCGTGCCACCCCTTCGGGTGGTGCGACGCGGCACTCGGCAGACGCTCCTGTACCCACGCCGAACCCGACGAAGGATCCCCGGTGCACCTGCTCGCAGCCGAAGGCGGCTATCAGTTCTTCATCCTGGGAGGGACCGACAAGGCCCTCCTCTACCTCTCCTTGGCCATCGGCCTCCTGGCGCTGGGCTTCTCGGCTCTCATGGCCAAGGGCGTCATCGATTCCGAGGACGGCTCCGACGAGATGAAGGGGATCGCCACGGCGATCCAGGAGGGGGCGATGGCGTACATCACCCGCCAGTTCCGCACCATCCTCTTCATCGTCGTGCCGCTGTGCTTCGTGGTGTTCTTCACCTCGGCGGAGATCCTCAAGTCCGAGAGCGAGACCGCGCTCAGCTTCGCCGAGTCGGGTCTCTACCGGACGCTCGCGTTCGTCACCGGCGCCGTGTTCTCCGGTGCCATCGGCTTCCTCGGCATGTGGCTCGCCACCCGCGGCAACATCCGCACCACGGCCGCCGCCACCAAGAGCGACTACCCCGGTGCGCTCAAGGTCGCCATCCGCACCGGTGGCTCCGTCGGCCTGGCCACCGCCGGCCTGGGCCTCTTCGGCGCCACCACGATCATCTTGATCTTCCAGAACACCAGCTCCGCCATCCTCGTCGGGTTCGGGTTCGGCGGCTCGCTGCTGGCCCTCTTCCTCCGCGTCGGCGGCGGCATCTTCACCAAGGCCGCCGACGTCGGCGCCGACCTCGTCGGCAAGGTCGAGGCCGGCATCCCCGAAGACGATCCCCGCAACCCGGCCACCATCGCCGACAACGTGGGCGACAACGTCGGCGACTGCGCCGGCATGGCCTCGGACCTCTTCGAGTCCTTCGGCGTGACCCTGGTGGCGTCGATCATCCTCGGCGTCTCCGCCATGACCTCCATCGGCGTCGGCCCGGCCGACGCGGCCAAGGGCCTCGTGTTCCCGGTGGCCGTCATGGCCCTCGGCCTCGTCGCCTCGCTCATCGGCATCTACGCCGTGAAGGCGAAGGCGGGCGAGTCCGACGCCCTGAAGGCCATCAACCGCGGCATCGGCGTCGCCCAGGTCCTCGCCATCGCTGCCGCTGCGGCCCTGGCGTTCGGCTACGTCGGCACGCCGAAGGCCCTCGGCGGCGGCGAGCTCAGCGTGAGCAGCCCCGGCGCCCGCATGTTCGGCGCCGTGCTCGTCGGGGTGGTCCTCGGCTTCGCCGCCTCCAAGATCACCGCCTACTTCACCTCCACCACCACCAAGCCGGTGCAGGACATCGCCAAGGCCACCCGCACCGGCCCGGCCACCACCGTGCTCGAGGGCATGAGCCTCGGCCTGGAGTCCGCCGTGTGGGCGCTCATCGCCGTGGCGGTCGCCATCGGCGGCGCCGTCGCCCTCGGCGGCGGCTCGTTCAAGTTCTCCGTCTACCTGGTGGCGCTCGCCGGCATCGGCATGCTCTCCACCACCGGAATCATCGTGGCCGAGGACACCTTCGGCCCGGTGGCCGACAACGCCGCCGGCATCGCCGAGATGTCCGGGAACTTCGAGGGCGAGCCCGAGAAGATCATGGTGGCGCTCGACGCCGTCGGCAACACCACCAAGGCCGTCACCAAGGGCTTCGCCATCGGCTCCGCCGTCATCGCCGCGGTCGCCCTGTTCGCCTCCTACGGCGAGACCATCATCGAGCAGCTCGGCCCGCTCTGGCGCGGTGGCGAGTCGTTCATCATCAACGTCGCCGACCCCAAGGTCTTCATCGGCCTCCTCGTGGGTGGGTCCATCGCCTTCATCTTCTCCTCGCTCGCCATCCGCGCCGTGTCCCGCACGGCCGGCGTGGTGGTGCAGGAGGTCCGCCGGCAGTTCGCCGACGGCAAGATCATGAGCGGCGAGAAGCAGCCGGACTACGGGCCGGCCATCGACATCTGCACCGCGGCCTCGCTGCGCGAGCTGGCCACCCCGGCCATCATCGCCGTGCTCGCCCCGGTGATCATCGGCTTCGGCCTCGGCCCCATCTCGCTCGGCGCCTTCCTGGCCAGCGTGATCGTCGTCGGCCAGCTCATGGCCAACTTCTTGAGCAACGCCGGTGGCGCCTGGGACAACGCCAAGAAGTTCATCGAGGACGGCGCCGAGGGCGGCAAGGGCTCCGAGGGCCACAAGGCCGCCGTCATCGGCGACACCGTCGGCGACCCGTTCAAGGACACCGCCGGCCCCGCGCTCAACCCGCTGATCAAGGTCATGAACCTGGTCTCGCTGCTGATCCTCCCGGCCATCATCAAGATGTACGACAAGCCGAAGCTGGCCATCTTGCAGCAGTCGCCCAAGAGCGGCGCCATCATCATCGCCGTGATCGCCGCGGTCGTCGTGGTCGCTGCCATCGCCTACTCCAAGAAGTCCGGCGAGAAGGCCGCCCTGGCCGCCGAGGCGGACCTGGTCACCGCCGCCAACTGATCCCGTCCGGGCCACAGCCCGGACGGGACCCTTCACCTCGCACGACCCACCGGCGTGCACCCACCCCGCACCGGGGCCGGGTGCACGCCGGTGGCACATCCGGACCGCCGGCGGTCGTCAGGAGGAGGGAGTCTCCAACCCGAGCTCGCGGGCGAGGCGGTCGACGCGGGCGAACATGGCGAACGCCTCCTGGCGCGCCGCCACCTCGCGAGCCTCGTGGAGCTTGGCGCGGGCGGCGGTGGGGTCGCCCTCCCCGTGGAGCACGGCGGCCTCGGCCAGACACACCAGGGGCTCGGCCCACCGCTCGTGGCGCGTGTCGATGAACGTACGGGCGGCGTCGGCCGCCGTGCGGGCCCCCTCGATGCGCCCCTGCTGGGCCATGAGCAGGGCCATCGAGGCTTCGAAGGAGTGCATGCCGGAGCACCCGCCGATGCCCATGTAGCGGTCCCGGCCATCGGCGAAGAGCTCGATGCCGTCGTCGATGCGGCCCTTCCAGACCGCCAGGATGCCCCGGTGCATCATGAGCTGACCGCCCCAGAACCCGTACTGCGAGCGGGGGTCGGCCTCCAGCGCCAGCTGCTCGAAGTGCTCGACCACCTCCCACTCGAACAGCGGGGCGAACGACGTCATGGCGAAGCCGCACACCGACGCCCGGCCGACCGGGTCGGGGACCTGGTCGTGCAGCTGCTGGAACAGGCGCTTGCCCTCGTCCACGTCGAGGGAGCCGTGCAGGAGGTGGTTGTAGAGCCAGAACGTGAAGGTGACCACGTACTGCTCGGACCCGAAGGTGTCCTCGGGCGGAGCCACCCCGTCGAGCAGGTCGAAGGCCCGGTCGAGCTCGCGGACCGCCTCGCCGATGAGGCCCGCACCCCAACACCAGACGGCGTAGACCTCATGAGCCGAGGACCGCACGAGCGCCACCTCATCGTCTCGGAAGCGGGTGCGGTACGCAGCGGCGAGCGGTCCGCACTCGTCGACCCGGGCCGCCGTGGCGCCGGCCGCCCACTGGTACCAGGCCAGGCGCCGGTGGACCTCCTGCTCGCCGAGCTCCAGGGCCAGGTCCACGGCGCGCTGCACGACCTCGTGGTCCGCACCCTGGAAGTAGCGGGTGATCTGGGTGATCTCGAGCAGCCGCACCAGCGTCGCCAGCTCGGCGCGGGCTTCGTCCGCACCCGCTCCGAGCGCCTGGCGGAGCCGGACCGCCCGGTTCAGCAGGTCCTCGGCGTCGGTGTAGGCGACACGGCTCACGGCCACCTCCGCGGCGGCCTCGAGGGCGTCGGCGGCCCGACGGCCCACGCCGACGGGTGCGGCCTGCCACAGGTGCTCGGCCAGGATCTCGACCTCGTCTCGGCCGGCGCCGCGTGCGACGATCGCATCGGCGAGGGCGAGGTGGAGGCGGGCGCGGCGGAGCGAGGTCAGCCCATCGAGCAGGACGTCGCGCACGAGGGCGTGGCTGAAGCGGAGGCCGCCGACCCGGTCCGGGTCATCCTCGAGCAGCCGCTGGACGACCGCCGGTTCGACCACGTCCAGGCAGCTGGCGAGGTCGGTGCCGACCGAGGCGGCGAGCAGACCGAGGTCGATCTCGCGGCCCTGGACAGCAGCCACGCCCAGGAGCTCTGCGGTGGGACCGGGCAGCCCGGCGAGCCGCCGCCGGACCACATCGCCCACCGAACCGGGCACATCATCGGGGAGCCGACCCTCCTCGTCCACCAGCCGGGCCAGCTCGATGGCGTAGAAGGGGTTGCCCTCCGCCCGCTCGTGGATCGCTGCGGCGACGCGGGGGTCCAGGCCGTCGAGGATCTCGGTGGTGGCCTCCGCCCGAAGGCCCCGGACCAGCAGGCGGCGGCTCCCCCGACGCCGGGCCAGGTCCGCAAGCGCGTCGGTGACGGCCCCGTGCTGACCGACCTCGAGTCGCCGCATGGTGGCCACCACCAGCACCCCCGAGCGCAGCCGCCCGGCGAGGAACCCGAGCAGCTCGAGCGACGTCACGTCGGCCCACTGGAGATCGTCGATCAGCAGCACCACCGGGCGCTCGGCGCCGGCCTGCTCCATGGAGGCCGCGATCGCTTCGAAGAGCTCGAAGCGGACCGTCGGGCCCTGACCGGGGAGGATCACGGCCTCGCCCGACAGCAGGGCGGCGATCGGCTCCGGCACGTCGCCCGTGTGATCGGTGAGGGCGCGAAGCGGGCTGAGCCACGGCCACAGTGCCGGCGCAGCCCCGCCCTCGTCCGAGCGGCCCCACAGCGTGAGCGATCCCGCCTCCTCGGCGATGAGGCGGAGCTCGTCGGCCAGCCGGGTCTTGCCGATCCCCGGGTCGCCTTCCAGCACCACGAAGCGAGCGTCGCCGGACGCCT
>JAOBWH010000024.1 GCA_025463265.1 Ilumatobacteraceae bacterium | reverse complement strand
CGACACCGGTGATGCGGCGGGGACCTGGCGTGAGCAGAACACAGGGACCGCGAACTGGGCCTGCGCCCGGAGGCCGTTCCGCCCGGGAGCGCCCGACGGGCCGCTCGGGGAGTTGCCGAGCCAGCCCCGCTGCCGCCGCTCGGATGGTTGCTGAGCGGGGCCCGCTGCGCCAGCACCCGCGCCAGCCGGGGCCGTCGGGCGGCGCAGCCCTCCTGGCTGGCGGAAACCGTCCGCGATCCGGTCGGGCCGCTTGCCGCTGCATCGTGGCGAAGGGGGGCCGACGCGGCAGGTCGGCCGGGAGCTGAACGGGATCCCGATCCGCCCGGTCTCACCACGCTGCCTGCCATCGAGAGGAGATGGGAGCGTGCACGTCCGCCCCGGCGGCCGGCCCAGCCGTGGGGGTGGGGTGAGCCGCACCACGTTGGTCACTCGTGGCCGAGAACCCGGCCACCCACGTCACCTGCTCCCAAGGCAGGGCCCGGACCCAGCCACGCACCGCAGGACCGGTGGGCGCTTGCGGGGCCAGGCGGGGAACACCGGATCCCCAGCCATCGGCACAACGGCTTCCCTGCCCAGGGACCCGAGCTTGCACCGAACCTCCCGTGGTGCCGACCCGGCTCCCAATGAACTCGCCTGACACCAGCCGTTCGGCCTGGTCGCCTGGTCCCCAGATCCGGCGTCGGGTATCCACAGCCCCCGAGTACGGGCGGAGACCACCCCCTGGGCTGGCGCCTCGGTCGCTGAGCTCGCGGTCACCGACCGGCACGCCGTGCAGCACCGGAGGGCCGGATCGGACCACGTTCCACGTGAAACGTTCCATCGTGGAGCCAAGCCCGGTGCCCGATGAGCGCGTCGTGCGGCATCAGACCGTAAGGGCGGTGCAGCGGCCTTCCGGCGACCGCCAGGCGGTCAGAACAGCGGGCGCTTGTTCGGGATGCCGACGCGTCGCGGGTAGCGGGCGTCGCACGAGGTCTCCTGCGTGATGCGGGCGAAGTGGAATCCCGGACCGGTCCCCACGAGGGTCGCCTCTGCCGCCGAACATCCCAGGAGCGCCAACCCGGCGGTGGGCCATCGATCCGTGACGGTGGTAGCAGGGGGCTCGCTCACCACGAAGGCGCCGCCGACCCGGAGCAGGGGAGCGGCGCACTCGATCGTCACGGGCGGGGGTCCGAAGCTCCGAGAGACCACCAGGTCGTAGGCCCCGCGGTGGGCGAGATCTTGGCCGACCAGTTCGGCCCGCTCGGTGAGCACGTGCACCCGACCGTCGAGTGCCAGGTCCTCGACCACGTCACGAAGGAACGCCGTCCGCTTCTGCTGCGCATCGACGAAGAGCCACTCGGTCTCGGGCCAGAACTCTACGGCCAGGACGAGGCCAGGGAGCCCGCCGCCGGCGCCCAGGTCGACCGCCCGGGCTGGGGGAGTCCCTGCAGCAACGGCAAAGGCCCGGGCATGGTCGAGATGAGGCTCGACCGGGCCCGGGCCCAGGAAACCGCGCTGCCGAGCCTCTTCGAGGAGGTCCGTCAGCTCGAGGGTCACGCGCTGGCGCCCTCGGGGACGATGACGACCCGGCGATCGGGGTCGGCACCTTCCGAGACGGTGGCCACGCCATCGATCTCGTTCACGGTGTCGTGGACGACCTTGCGATCAGCCGAGTTCATCGGCTCGAGGGCACGCGACGCGCCCTCACCGAGGACCGCTTCGGCCTGCTGGCGCACGAAGCGGGCCAGGGCTTCCTGGCGGCGCTGGCGGTACCCACCGATGTCGATGCGCACCCGGCCGATGTGGCGGCCGGTTGCCCGGCGCTGCAGCACGGTTCGGGACAGCTCGTGCACGGCGGTCAGCGTCTGGCCCTTGGGGCCGATCAGCAGGCCCAGGTCGTCGCCTTCGATGCCCAGCTCGATGGTCTCGTCGTCGACCTCCGTGCGCTGCACGGTGCCTTCGGCGCCGAGCGACTCGAGGAGCCCCTCGAGGAACTCGGTGATGATGTCGGCCTGGTCGCTGACCGGGACCTCTTCGTCGGTCATCTGGTTGCCTTCCTGCTGGTTCTTGGCGGGTCGGCCGCCACCGTTCGATCCCGATCGCTTGCGGCCGTCGCCCTTGCGGCTCGAGCTGCGAACGTCGGCGGTGTCGGAGTCTGCGCCCGGCGTGGGCGCGTCCGCTCCGTCGTCGGACCCACCTTTGGCGGGTGCGGCGGCGGAGGAGTCGGCGGGGCGGTCCTTGCCGCTCCGCTGCCGGCGGGGCCGGCGCTCCTGCTTCGGCCGTGGGGCCTTGGGCACGATGCGTGCCCGGATGCGAGCCTCGCCGCGCGGTCGGCCGAACAGCCCGGTCTTGGGCTCCTCGACGACCTCGAACTCGGCTTCGCTCTCGTCGATGCCGAGCTGGTCCAGCGCGGCTTCCTTGGCGTCCTCGATGGTGCGCCCTGTGGTTTCAACCCACTGCACAGGCGATCACTTCCTCTTCTTCTTGGACTTCGACCGGTTCGCAGCGGATGGTGCTGCCCGGCTCGGTCCTGCGGCCGACTTGGTCGACGTGGTGGTGGAGCCCTTCGATCCTGATCCGGATCCGCTCGCTCCGTTCGAGTTGGCGACCGAGCTCTTGCTCTTGGCAGTGCTGGGCTGGTCGTCGAAGTCGCGAGCGGCTTGGGTCGGA
>JAOBWH010000189.1 GCA_025463265.1 Ilumatobacteraceae bacterium | reverse complement strand
CGCCGCATCACCGGTGTCCGAGTCTCCCCCGGGGTGGGTGCAGCAAAGCAGGCCTGCGCTCGGCGGCTCGTTCTGCTCATCGGGCGCGGAGGGCGTCGAGGGTCTGGCTGGTGGTGGCCGCCGAGGGCGCAGGTCGAGGAGGTAGGCCGCATCGACGTGGTGGCCTCACCCGCAATCCAGTGAACACGTTCGCTTGATGCGCCTCGTGGCCCGAGTGGTGAGGCGGGTGGGGCCACGGCGGGCGGAGGGGCCACGTCAGTGGTCCGCTCACCTCGCTGCGCTGCTCGCATCGTGAGGTGCACCCGGACCGTCGCTGTGGACCGGGCGGTTCGCCGACTTGGGCAGGGGAGCGCTGCCAGACACCCGCTGCTGGCCGTGACGACCGGGGTCGTTGTCCCTGGCTGGAAGGGCTGGGGTGATCCGCCGCTGAGGCGAGCCCTCCGGGGGAGGCTGTGGATCTTCGACGACTCACTCAGCCCCGGAGGCCTCGTGATTCACGCGGGAACCGGCCCAGACCAGCGGCAACGTCGAGCGGTTCCACCGGATCCTCCTCGAGGAGTGGGCCGACCTCCGCGACGGGACCCCAGAGTCCGAGCGCCACCTCGCCTATGACGGGTCCTGCACTTCTCCAATCACCCCCGCTCCCACGGCGCACTCGCCTGGGCCACCCCACACGAGACTCTTCATCGTCGGGGACGACCTCCCTGCGAGCACAGCGAGTCGACCCGAGGCGCCAGGTCGGCGAGACCCGGGTACGAACCCCGTGTCTTCTGTCGGTGGCGGCACCGGTCCGAACGGGCCACAGGTTCGGCGGTGCTCTGGCCACGCAGATGGCCGCGGCGGGTGACTGGCGCAGCCGCCTTCCTGATCGACGTTCCACGTGGAACGTCGCCAACCCGCCGCTGAGGTTGCGCCGCAGTTTCGGCTCGGCACCGCACGCGGTACGTCACGGGCCCAGCATGTGCAGGCCGCGGCCAGGAGAATGGCGTGATGGCCCGGCATGCGAGAGCTGGGCGAATGGATCGACCGCTCGGTTCCAGCGTCCCGACTGCGACGACTCGGGTCGACGGCTCCGCCAGAAGCCTTCTGCCGGGGGGCCCGTCGATCGACTGGGGCGACCCGCTGGCCTCCGATCGAGGGCCCGTAACCCCAGCGTCAGCGCGTCCCTCCGGCGAGACATCCAGGTCGCCAGCCTGATGCCGAGCGCCCAGCGAGCACCTGTAGGAGGGGAATCCGCTGCCTGATCTCCGGCGGTGTCGTTGATTCGACCTGGCTGGATGAGCCGGGATCCGACGTTGCGTTTCACGTGGAACGCCGAAAGCTTGCTTCGGGGCGGTTGACGCAGTGGCCCGGTATCCCCAGGCCTGTGCAGCCTGTGAACAACTAGAGCGGCCGGTCTCGAAACTCCGAACGAGCGGGAGGGGCTGGCCGACGCGGCCTGTTCCACGTGAAACTCTCCTCGGGTGCTTGACCCCTGTGCGCTGGGCCATAGGATGGGCGCGTGACTGATCCCTCCCCGATCTCCGAAGCGACGCTCGAGACGGACGAGGCGGCCGAGGCGACCACGCCCGTCACCGAAGAGCGAACCCGGCCCCCGTTGCCTCGGATCCTGGCGGTGGCCAATCAGAAGGGCGGGGTGGGGAAGACCACCACCACGGTCAACCTGGGTGCGGCTCTGGCCGACCTCGGCTACCGCGTCCTCGTGGTCGATCTGGATCCGCAGGGCAACGCCAGCACCGGGCTCGGGATCAACATCCGCGGCCTGCAGGCGTCGATGTACGACGTCATCTTGAGCGACGTCCCCATCGAGGACTGCGTTGAGGCTTCCTCGGTGAAGAACCTCTTCGTGGCTCCTGCCAGCCTGGATCTCGCTGGCGCCGAGATCGAGCTGGTCCCGGCCTTCAGCCGGGAACTGCGCTTGAAGCACGCACTCCAAGAGGTGCGGGACGATTACGACTACGTCCTCATCGACTGCCCCCCGTCGCTGGGCCTGCTCACCATCAACGGCATGGCGGCGGCCTCAGAGGTGCTGGTCCCGATCCAGTGCGAGTACTACGCCCTTGAGGGCCTCGGCCAGCTGATGCGGAACGTGGGGCTGGTGACCAAGAACCTGAACCCGTCCCTCGACATCTCCACCATCGTCCTGGTGATGTACGACGCTCGCACCAAGCTGTCGGACCAGGTGGCGAAGGAGGTGCGGGCCCACTTCGGCGACAAGGTGTGCAAGATCATGATCCCCCGCACGGTGCGCTTGTCGGAGGCCCCGTCCTTCGGTCAACCCATCACGGCGTTCGATCCAACCTCCCGTGGCGCCGTCGCCTACCGGGAGCTGGCGAAGGAGGTCAGCGGTGGCCCGGCGTAGCGGACTCGGCAAGGGGCTCGGCGCCCTCATCCCGAACGACCTGACAGCTCCCAGCGACGATGCCACGCTGCGCGAGCTCCAGGTCAGCCAGATCGAGCCGAACCAGCACCAGCCTCGATCGCAGTTCGACGAGGAAGCCCTCGTCTCGCTCACGGACTCGATCCGTGAGCTGGGTGTCCTGCAGCCGATCCTGGTGCGGCCTGCCGGTCACGACCGCTATGAGCTGATCGCCGGGGAGCGGCGCTGGCGAGCCTCCAAGCGGGCCGGCCTGCAGACCATCCCAGCCATCGTGCGCAAGATCGACGAGACGTTGTCGCTCGAGCAGGCGCTGGTGGAGAACCTCCACCGCGAGGACCTGCATCCCATGGAGGAGGCGGCGGCGTACCAGCAGCTCATCGAAGAGTTCAACCTGTCGCACGAGGATGTGGCCCGGCGGGTGGGCAAGAGCAGGTCTGGGGTTTCGAACATGCTCCGGCTGTTCCAGCTCCCGCCCGGCATCCAGAAGCTGGTGGCCGACCGGCAGCTGTCCGCTGGGCATGCGCGCGCTCTGCTCGGCACGCCGGACCGGTCCTTCCAGGAGGCCCTGGCGCGCCGAGCGGTCGCCGAGCAGCTGAGCGTGCGGGAGGTCGAGGAGGCGGTGCGGGCCCGCTCCGGCGAGCCCGACCCGGCCGACGGCGCCGATGCTGGCGGGGACACGGGGTCGAAGCCGAGCGCAGGCGTCGCTGGCCGCCGCCTCCGGGCGCCCGGGCTGCTCGAGCTCGAGGGCCTGCTGTCCGATCGGCTCGATACGCGGGTCAAGGTTTCGATGGGTGCCAAGCGGGGCAGGGTCACCATCGACTTCGCAAGTCTCGAGGATCTCGAGCGCATCTACCGAGCCATGACGACGGCGCCTGACGCCTCCGCCTCCTGAAGCAGCGCCGCGCTCGAGGTGGGGTCGAAGGTGCGCGAGCGCGCCGACCCTCACCATCCTCCATGGGTTTATCCACAGGTGTGGGAAACCATGTGGGAAACCCTCGGCCTCGTTGAGCGGTTCACGCTGAGGCTCGGAGGTCGCCGTGAGGCGACACCAGTGACGTTCTGTCACTAGAGGCTTACCCAGGGGAGCGGCCTGCGCACCCGGCGCGCGATTCGGCCGGCCCGAGCACCGTGACGCGAACGAGGCCGGACCCGTAGGTCCGGCCTCGCTCAGCGGTGTGGGGGGCGGTGGTTCAGATGAAGTCGCTGAGCTGCTCGAGCAGCCCGGCCTTGCCCGATGCACCCTGGAACCGGTGGACCGGTTGGCCGTCCTGGAACACGATGAGCGTGGGGATGCTCATGATGTCGAACTGGCGGGCGATGTCGGGGTTCTCATCGACGTTGACCTTGGCCACGGTGAGCTTCTCGCCGTTCTCCGAGGCGACCTCGTCGAGGATCGGGGCGATGCGCTTGCACGGGCCGCACCACTCGGCCCAGAAGTCGACCAGAACGGGCTTGTCGGCGGTGGCGATGGCTTCGGGGAAGCTGGCTTGGGTGAGGGTGCTGATGGCGTCTGCCATGGTGGTCTCCTTGGGTGATTCGTACGGGTACAACCAGATCGGGGCGCCGGAGATTCCCGGCGGGATCAGGCGTGGTCGGCCTGGTCCTCGAGCCAGCGCTCGGCGTCGATGGCGGCCATGCAGCCTGAGCCGGCGGCGGTGATGGCCTGGCGGTAGGTGTGGTCCTGGACGTCGCCGCAGGCGAACACGCCGGGGATGTTGGTGGCGGAGCCGGGGCCGGTGATCAGGTAGCCGTTGTCCTCCATGTCCAAGACGCCCTTGAACAGGTCGGTGTTGGGGCGGTGCCCGATGGCCACGAAGAGGCCGGTGACGTCGAGGTCCTCGAGCTCACCGGTGGTCGTGCTGCGCAGGGTGATGCCCGACAGCTTGGTGTCGCCCTTGATCTCGGCGACCTCGCTGTCCCAGCGCACGTTGATCTTCGGGTTGGAGAACGCTCGCTCCTGCATGATCTTCGACGCCCGGAACTCGTTCCTGCGGTGGATCAAGGTGACGGTGTCGGCGAACTTGGTGAGGAAGGTGGCCTCCTCGATGGCGGAGTCGCCGCCGCCGACCACGGCGATGTGGTGGTCCCGGAAGAAGAAGCCGTCGCAGGTGGCGCAGGTGGAGACGCCGTGGCCGAGCAGTTCGCCCTCGCGGGGGAGGTTCAACATGAGCGACTGGGCGCCCGTGGACACGATGACCGAGTCGGCGAGGTAGGTGGGCTCGGCCGCGGTGGGGTCGCCGACCCACAGCTGGAACGGGCGCCCGGTGAAGTCGACCCGGGACACCTTCTCCTGACGAGCCTCGGCGCCGAAGCGCAGGGCCTGCGAGCGGAAGTTCTCCATGAGCTCGGGACCCATGATCCCTTCGGGGAACCCGGGGAAGTTCTCGACCTCGGTGGTGAGCATCAGCTGCCCACCGGGCTGGTCCGACGTGGAGGAGGGCTCGCCCTCGAGGATCAGCGGGGCCAGGTTGGCGCGGGCGGTGTAGATGGCCGCGGTGAGACCGGCGGGGCCGGAACCGATGATGACGACGTGGTGGCGAGTGGGCACGGAGACTCCGAAGCGGTCGGGGGCGTGGATGTTCAACGCCGAGACCGGTCGGAACCTTCCCGGTCGGCTCGGCGGCGACCGGACTCCGTCAGGTCTGGATCAGAGCTCGGTGGCCGGCTTGGGAGCGTTCGCCTTGCGCAGACCGAACAGCCCGCCGAAGGTGAAGAGGACGGCGAAGAAGGCGTAGATCGGCCAGACCGGGCCGGGGGCCCAGACGTCGTACCAGCGCACGATCATCAACAGGAGCAGGAAGAAGGCGATGGTGCCGACCACGCCGGCGACCAGGCCGTAGACCAGGCCGCGGGCGGCGAGCAGCACCGGCTTGGTGGTCTTGTCGCGCACCTTGGAGATCGTGTCGACGATGGTGTCGGCCGCCTGGGCCGGCCACTCGGCCGGGATCACGCCCTGGGGGACCTTGCCGCGCGGCGGTGTGGTGGGTGCAACCATGACGGCAGACCCTACCCGTCGGGCACGGACGCCAACCGCCCGAGCGGGTGACCGCTGCTGAGGTCAGCGCTCGAAGATCACGACCTCGTCGCACGCATCCACGCCGACGGCGGCGACCAGGGTGGTCTCCTTGCCGTCACGGGCGGAGGCGGCGGCGAACTCGTAGACGAGCACCGATCGGTCGTCGACGGTGGCGTAGCCCGTCTGGAGCGGCCCGGCCTTCATGCTGAGCGTGACCTGCAGCTGCTGGGCGCACCGGTCGACGGCCTTGGCCGACGGCATGTCGGCCTCGGTCCGGGTGGTGGCGCCCGTCTGCTCGTCGGCCGGCTCGGTGGTGTCGTACTGCAGGGCGGTGCCGCTGGCTTTCAGTGCATCGGCAAACGAGGTGGCGGTGGCCGTCCGGAGTTCGTCGGCATCGTCGTAGGACCCCAGGTACAGCACCGGCAGCTCGGCGGAGGAGGAGGGAACGACGGTGGTCGGGCTGCCGTGACCGCCCGGCGTGGCGGCATCCGCAGGGGGGTCGCTGGCCTCCGCCGACGAGGAGCCGGTCCCGCTGAACGACGACTCGGCGTCGCCGTCACCAGCGCTCGTGTCCTGCTGTCCGCTGGCGGTGCGGCTGGCACCGGCCTGGTCGTCCTCGCTGCCGCGCCCGGCCCACACCAGGCTCAGGCCGACGGCCATGAGCAAGATGACCGACGCCGCGACCAGCCACGGGGTGGCGCCTCGGCGTCGTCGGGCGGCCACCCGCGGGGGTGCGACCGGCGTGTCGAGGGCGGCGGTGATGAGGGTGTCGACGGTGTCATCGTCGAGCGGCGCGACGGGCGCTGCGACCTGCGCGGCTGCGGCGCGGAGCTCCTCGAGGCGGGCGAGCGCCTCGAGGCTGGCGTCGATGCGCGCCTGCAGCTCGGCATCGGCCTCGCCGTCGAGGGCGAGCGACAGGTCGTCGTCGGAAGGTGTGGTGGGATCGGTCATGGCGTGGGGGTTGGACGTTCGTCGGCGGCAGGTTGGTTCCCTCGGAGGAGGTCGGCCAGCTGGGCACGGCCCCGGGCGATGCGCGAGCGCACCGTACCGGCCGGGATCTCCAGGACCTCGGCGATCTCCGCGTAGTCCAGCTGGCAGAGGTCCCGAAGTACCACCGCAGCCCGAAAATCCGGCGCAAGGGCCGCCAGGGCGGCATCGATCTCGTCGCGGTCGCCGACCTGGTCCCCGGGATCCGGGGTCGAGTGGTCCACCGGTTCCACGGTGGCGCCGTCGTGCTCGGGGAGGCCGACGATCGGGCGGCGCTTGCGACGCCGGAGCTCGTCGAGGCAGGCGTTGGTGGCGACCCGGTAGGCCCACGTCGAGAACTTGGCTCGTCCGTCGAAGCGGGGCAGGCCGCGGACGATGGCGACGAGCGCCTCCTGGGTGGCGTCGAGGGCGTCGGCGTCGTTGCCGGTGATGCGGCGGCACACGGCGTGGATCTGGGGTTGGTGGGCACGCAGGAGGCGGTCCATCGCCCGGCGGTCGCCCGCCTGGGCCGAGGCGACGAGCCGGGCTTCGTCGTCGAGGGCGGTCACGTTGCTCACGGGGCGCGCACCGTGATCTCCGACACGGCGACCTCGCCGGAGTCTGCGGTGCGGGTGAACCACACCAGGACCTGGCTCCCGCGAGCGTCGGTGAGGTCCAGGCGGGTCAGGCCGGCGTCGGCGCCCTGGACCGAGGCGAGCGGCTCGCCCCAGCCGGCGAGGTCATCGGGTGCGTCCCCGTCGGTCACGTACACCTGGCCGCTCCACCCGGCGTCGGGGGTGCGAACGTCGATCTGGCCGATGTCGTGCACGCCGTCGAGGCTGAGGATCAGGCCGACGCCGTCCTTGCCCGCCATCGCCTCGGGGTCGCCGTACTTCTCGCTGCGCCACGCGGTGTCGGGGTTCTGGTCGAGGGCGTTGAGGACCTGCTCCTCGTGCTCGGTGCCGTTGTCGCCCTGGGGGTCGAAGGAGGCGGCCGAGGTCACCGGGAGGCGGTTCGTGGTGGGCGCGCTGGTGGGATCCTCGTCGCCCTGGAGGGCAAACGCCCCGGCCATCACCGCGAGCAGCAGCACCACCACGACCACCATCCAGGCCCGGGAGCGTCGTGGGGGCCGGCTCTCGAGGGTGGCCATCGGGATCGGCTCCGACGGTGGCTCGAACGCGGGGAGCGTTGCGGGGGGTGCGGCTGGTGGTCGTGCGGGTTGCGGCGCGTGCCCAGGTCGCGGCGCGCGAGGTGGGG
>JAOBWH010000168.1 GCA_025463265.1 Ilumatobacteraceae bacterium | reverse complement strand
CCTCGACCCCCAGTACGTGGGCCAGGAGCACTACGACATCGCCCAGACGGTGAAGCGGATCCTGCAGCGCTACCAGGAGCTGCAGGACATCATCGCCATCCTCGGCATCGACGAGCTGGGCGAGGAGGACAAGGTCACGGTCAACCGGGCCCGGCGGATCGAGCGCTTCCAGTCGCAGAACATGTTCGTCGCCGAGGCGTTCACCGGTCAGCCCGGCTCCTTCGTGCCGCTCTCGGAGACCCTCGAGGCCTTCAAGGCGCTCACCGAGGGAACCTACGACCACCTCCCGGAGCAGGCGTTCTTCATGCAGGGCGGTCTCGAGGACCCGGAGAAGAACGCGGAGAAGCTCAAGAAGGACTAGGAGGCGGGCCCCGCTGCCCTGCAGCGGGGCCCATTTCCGGTGTCCGGAGCCCCTCGAGATCACGTATCCGTTGCGGGAGGGCCGCGACGTCACCTGATCGGGTGGTTCGCCGCTAGTGTGCTGCTGGTCGGTACCCGACGTGCCGACCATCGGTGGTGAAGCGCCCGAGCAGCGGGCGTCGTGGTGAGGGAAGACGTGGACGGCAACCCCGCGGTCGGCAACAGCTCAGAGGCCGGCTGGACCTGGCCTCCTTACGCGCCTGAGGAGCCCGCCGACGTGGCGCGCTTCTGCATCGACGAATGGGCGTCACCGGCCACCGTCCGGCACCCGTGGGTCCGCGTCGGTCGCTGGACGCTCCTGTACCGCCGGGCCGCATAGACCCTGCGTCCCGACACCCCGGGCTGGTGCGCGCGACCCCGGCGTTAGAGTTGGGGCCCGTCCGTGGATCTTGAGGAGTGTCGTGGCGACCCTGCAGGTCGAGTTGGTGGCCGTCGAGCGCAAGATCTGGTCCGGCGAGGCGCGCATGGTCATCGCCCGCACCACCGAGGGTGAGCTGGGCGTTCTGCCCGGGCACGCGCCGCTGCTGGGTCAGCTGGCCGAGGGCGGCGTGGTCACCATCCGCACCGAGTCCGGCGACGACGTGATCGTGGCCGCCCACGGCGGTTTCCTGTCGGTCACCGAGCGCGGGGTATCGATCCTCGCCGAGACGGCTGAGATATCGACCGAGATCGACGTGGAGCGCGCCCGTGAGGCGCTGCGTCGGGCAGAGGAGGCGGGCGAGGACGACGACGACTCTCTCGACGCCGCCCGTCGCGCCCAGTCCCGCCTGCGGGCGGCGGGCGAGAGCGCCTGAGTTCGTCCCGCTGAGCAGCGCCGCGCTCCCGCGTGCCCGCCATGACCACCGTCCTGCTGGTCCTGCTCGTCGGTGCGGTGGTACTCGTGGCGGTGGTCTTCCTGCTCCGGCGTCGCTTCCTGCTCTCCGGTCTGGGAGCAGTGACGGTGTGGCTGCGACGTCCCGGGACGTCGCGTTGGTCGGTCGGCGTCGCCTGGTACGGAGGGGACGTGCTGCTCTGGTACCGAGGCCTGTCCCTCTCCGTGCGCCCTCAGGAGCGGCTGAGCCGGGCCGATCTGCGCGTCGAGTCGCAGCGGGGGGCCACCCGCGAGGACCTCGCGCTGCCGCCTGACCTGGTGGTCCTGGCCTGCACCACCTCCGACGGCCCGCGCGAGCTGGCCATGGACCCCTCCACGGTCACCGGTTTCCTCTCCTGGGTGGAGTCCGCACCACCGAGAAGCTGAGCTCGGATCAGTCCGCCGTCCCCGCCCGCTGGGCGTGCGCGCCGCTGTGGGCGCCGGGCTCCCAGAGCACGTCACCACCCGGGTTCGCCGTCCGGGCCAGGATGAACAACAGGTCGGACAGGCGGTTGAGGTAGCGCGCCGTCTCCGGGTTGGTCCGGTCGCGATCGGCGGCCAACAGCGCCCACACGCTCCGCTCGGCCCGCCGGGCCACCACCCGAGCCTGGTGGAGCAGGGCCGCGGCCGGGGTGCCGCCCGGAAGGATGAAGCTGGCGAGCTTCGGCAGCACCTCGTTGTACTCGTCGCAGGCCGCCTCGAGCCGCTCGGTGTAGGCCGGCGTGACCCGCAGCGGCGGGAACTCCGGGTCCGGCGTGACCGGCGTGCAGAGGTCGGCGCCGACGTCGAACAGGTCGTTCTGCACGCTGCGCAGCAGATCGGCGATGGCGGCCGGGGGTCCGCCGAGCGCCAGGGCCACGCCGAGCACGCTGTTGGCCTCGTCCACGTCGGCGAAGGCGGCCAGCCGAGGGTCGGTCTTCTCGACCCGGCTCATGTCGCCGAGGTGCGTCTGCCCGGCATCGCCGGTCTTCGTGTAGATGCGGGTGAGCCGGACGGTCATGCCCGCGAGCGTAGGTCGTCAGGACGCCGGCCGTGCGGGCCGTAGGGTGATCGGGTGGAGTGCTTCGAGGTGACCGGCGGTACGGCCCTGACCGGCCGGGTCCGGGTCACCGGTGCCAAGAACAGTGCGCTGAAGCTCATGGCCGCGGCCCTGCTCGCGGCCGGCCGGACCATCATCGACGAGGTCCCGGACATCCTCGACGTCACGATCATGAGCGAGGTGCTCCGGCGGCTGGGGTGCGAGGTCAGCTACGAGCGCATCGGGGACGGCGGCGGTGGCGGGCGCGTGGTCATCGACGTCCCCGACCATCCGTCGACGGAGACCGACTACGACCTGGTCCGCCGCATGCGGGCCTCGATCAACGTGCTCGGCCCCCTGGTCGCCCGGTGCGGATCGGCCCGGGTCGCGCGGCCCGGCGGGGACGCCATCGGCTCCCGCGGTCTGGACATGCACATCTCGGGGCTCGAGCGGCTCGGCGCCACCATCATCAGCGAGCACGGGTTCCTCGTCGCCACCGCCCCCCGCCTCACCGGGACGTCGATCTGGCTCGACTTCCCCTCCGT
>JAOBWH010000160.1 GCA_025463265.1 Ilumatobacteraceae bacterium | reverse complement strand
GGTGACAACACGTCGATGACCGTGGAGCTGATCGCGCCGATCGCCATGGATGAGGGCCTCCGGTTCGCCATCCGTGAAGGTGGCCGCACCGTGGGCGCCGGCCGCGTCATCGAGATCCTCAAGTAGGACCCGCACGCCGGGCCCGACCCGGCGGACGATGGTCCAGATGGGGCGCCTCCGGGCGCCCCATCTGCCGTTTCCAGGTCAGGGGCGGTCAGCCGGCGAGGGGGAGGCGGCCCTTGCGGCCACGGCTCACCAACACGATGGCGGCCCCCGCCCCGGCGGCGGTGGCCGCCGCGGCGAGGCCGCCGATGTAGGCGACCTTGCGGCCGGTGAGCGCAGCCCGGACGGCCCGGCGCTCACCTGCGGCCTCGAGGTGCGCGATCACGTCGGTGACCAGGCCCGATGGAACCGGGACGGTGGCGCTGCGGAGGCTCTGCATGGCCCGGAGGAGCTTGCGGTACTGCGCCAGCTCGGCCTGGCAGCGCAGGCAGCCCTCGACGTGTCGGCGGTCCGAGCGGTCGAGCACGGCGGTGCCGTCGATGACGCCGGGGAGGCGGTCGGCGACCGACTCGCACGACGCGGAGATGCGGGCGGCCTGGTCTCGGACCCGTTCAGACCGCATGGGCGTGCTCCTCGGGCTCGATGCGGGCTCCATCGCCGGCCAGCGGGAAGATCTGGGTGCGCAGCCGGCGCCGCGCCCGGTGGAGGCGGACCTTGGCGGCCGACTCCGAGATGCCGAGCTCGTCGGCGATCTCGGCGTGACTGAGGTCGTAGATGTCGCGGAGCACCACCACCGCTCGGAGGCGGGGCGGCAGGTCGGCGATGGCGGCCTCGAGCTGGCTGCGGAGCAGCGCGCCGTCGGCGGCCACCTGCGGGTCGTGTTCGGGCTTCGGGTCCACCACGTCCACCTCCTCGTCGAGCTCGTCGTGGCGGTGGCGCCGTCGCCGCCCGAGGTGCGTCGAGGCGCAGTTCGCCGTGATCCGGTAGAGCCACGTGGTGAACTGGGCGTCGCCGCGGAACTTGCCGATCGATCGGAAGGCCCGCAGGTAGGCGTCCTGCACCACGTCGCGGGCGTCCTCGTCGTCGGACACGAGTCGGCGGGCCAAGGTGAACGTGTCCGCCGAGGTCCGCCGCACCAGTTCCTCGAACGACGCGGCATCACCGGCCTGGGCGGCCTCGACGAGCTCGTCGAGGCTGGCGCTCGGGGGGTGGACCAGCCGCATCGCACCCTCTGACCCGTCTGGGGACAGGAGGGTTACCGGTTTGGTGGTGGCGTCGGCGACGGGCGGATCGGAGGGGTCCACCCCGCCAGCCTGGCACGATCCGCCCCGGCGGCCACCGCCGACGGGGGAGCGAAACCCGAATTGGCCCCCTCCCGGGCACGGCGTAAGGTGGTCGGCCGAGCAAGAACCCCCAAGGGCAGTAGCTCAATTGGTAGAGCACCGGTCTCCAAAACCGGCGGTTGCGGGTTCGAGTCCCTCCTGCCCTGCTTTTCCCCCATCCCGATCCCCAACGCGCCGAGGCCACTCATGGCGATGAACCGAGAGCACAAGCGGCTGCTGCAGAAGCAGGGTCAGCTTGACGCGGACGGCAACCAGAAGGCGGAGCGGCGCAAGGCCCCGTCGCCCACGGCCCCCCGCGAGCCGCGCACCAAGCCCCGCCAGTTCGTGCGCGAGGTCAACGCGGAGCTCCGCAAGGTCGCTTGGCCCACCCGCAAGGAGACCCTGAGCCTCTCGGGGATCGTCCTCGTCTTCCTGATCGTGATGACGGCGCTCATCGCCGCCTTCGACTACGGCTTCTCCGAAGCCGTCCTCTGGATCATCAACCAGTAACGGTGCCACCCACATGAGCCTCGACAACACTGACCTCCCCACCGACGACGTCGCCGAGACCGTCGACGCGCCCGACGACGTGGCGGCGCCCGTCGCCGAGCCCGACGCGGACGGCGCCGCCGACGCAGCGGTCGAGGACGCACCGGCGACGGACGCACCGGCGGCGGTGGACCCGGAGACGGGGGAGATCCTCGACGCCGCCCCGGCGGCCATCGATGCCGAGGAGCTGATCGCCGAGCCCGCTCCGGTCATCGACAACCCGGCCAACCGGCCCGGCAAGTGGTACGTCGTGCACACGCAGTCGGGGTACGAGAAGAAGGTCAAGCAGAACCTCGAGGCCCGCACCTCGTCCATGAACATGGAAGGCCGCATCCACGAGGTGGTCATCCCCATGGAGGAGGTGACCGAGTTCAAGAACGGCAAGAAGGTCGTCGTCCAGAAGAAGATGTTCCCCGGCTACCTGCTGGTGCGCTGCTTCCTCGATGACGATTCCTGGTACGTGATCCGCAACACCCCCGGTGTCACCGGGTTCGTGGGCCAGGGCACCAAGCCCTCGCCGCTGCGCCGCAAGGAGGTCGAGACGTTCTTGACCATCCCCGAGGGCGGCGACACGTCGACGCCGGTCGCCGGGTCCCGTCCCGCCCGCCCCCGCCTCGAGTGGGAGCTCAGCGAGACCGTCCGGGTCAAAGAAGGCCCGTTCGCCGATTTCAGCGGCGAGATCGTCGAGATCGACGAGGACAAGCTCAAGGTCAAGGTGCTCGTCAACATCTTCGGCCGAGAGACGCCGGTCGAGCTGGACTTCAGCCAAATCGCCAAGCTCTGAGCCGCGCGCTTAGGCTGGTTCGTCACCAGATTCGCCGTTTCACCCCATCGCTGATCACCGAGATCGGCTGATTTCACCAAGATCGCTAGGAGCACTGAGCCGTTATGGCCAAGAAGAAGGTCAAGGCCGTCGTCAAGATCCAGATCCCCGCTGGACAGGCCACCCCCGCACCGCCCGTCGGCACCGCCCTCGGCCCGCACGGTGTGGCCATCATGGACTTCTGCAAGGCGTACAACGCCCAGACCGAAGCCAGCCGCGGGCAGATCGTCCCCGTCGAGATCTCGATCTTCGAAGATCGCTCGTTCACGGTCATCACCAAGACCCCGCCGGCGTCGCGCATGTTGCTCGAAGCCGCCGGTGTCCCCAAGGCGTCGTCGAACCCCGGCAAGGAGTCCGGCGGCTCGGTCACCTCGGCCCAGATCGAAGAGATCGCCAAGGTCAAGCTGCCCGACCTGAACGCCAACGACCTCGACGCCGCCAAGAAGATCGTCGAGGGCACCGCCCGCTCGATGGGCCTCTCGGTCAACTGACCACCCGAACACCGCACCCGCCACCGCGGGTGATCACGAATCTCCACACCACCCAAACGGCTCGACCGGGACGACCTCGCCCGGCGGCCTTACCCTGAGGGAGCCAACCATGGCGCAAGGCAAGAAGTACTCCGACGCGATCAAGCGCTACGACACCGAGGCCGTCCACGGCATCGCTGAGGCGCTCGGCCACGTGAAGGCCCTGGCCCCGGCCAAGTTCGACGAGACCGTCGAGCTCGTCGTGCGCCTGGGCGTCGACCCCCGCAAGGCCGACCAGATGGTGCGCGGCACTGTGGCCCTGCCCGCCGGCACCGGCAAGGACGTCCGCATCGCCGTGTTCGCCCAGGGCGACGCCGCGACGGCGGCCCGTGAGGCCGGCGCCGAGTTCGTCGGTGCCGAGGACCTCGCCGCCGAGGTCGAGGGCGGCATGCTCGACTTCGACCTGGCCATCGCCACCCCCGACCAGATGCCCATCGTCGGCCGCCTCGGTCGGGTGCTCGGCCCCCGTGGCCTGATGCCCAACCCCAAGACCGGCACCGTCACCACCGACGTGGCCAAGGCCGTCGCCGAGTTCAAGGGCGGCAAGGTCGAGTACCGCACCGACCGCTACGGCAACGTGCACGTGCCCCTCGGCAAGGTCAGCTTCTCGCCCGAGGCGCTCGAGGAGAACTTCCGGGCCGTGCTCGACGAGCTCCAGCGGGCCAAGCCGGCGTCGGCCAAGGGCCGCTACCTCAAGAAGATCTCGGTCAGCTCCACCATGGGCCCCGGGGTCAAGATCGACAGCACCCGCCTCAAGCCGGAGATCCCCGTCTAGGAGCTTCCGGGGGTCACCGGCTACGGTGACCCCCGCACAACCTGCAGTACGCCGAAGACCTCCGGTGCGCCCTCGGGCGCTCAATGGGCCCCCAGGCCCGCCAGATGAGGCGGACGAATCAAGTTCTCGTCTGTTTCATGGGTGTTCGCGTACCGCGGACACCCATTTCGCATTCTGGGGCGCCTGCTCCAGAACCCACCGAAGAGAAGATGAGAGGAGGTGCCCATGGAGAACCCCCGACCGGAAAAGGTCGCTGTGGTCGACGAGGTCCGAGGAAAGCTCGAAGAGTCGTCCGCCGCGGTGCTCACCGAATACCGCGGGCTCAACGTGGCGGCCACGGCCGATCTCCGTCGTGCGCTGCACGACGCGGGAGGCGAGTACAAGATCTACAAGAACACCCTGGTGCGCATCGCCGCACGGGAGCTGGGCTTGGAGCTCGACGACCTGCTGACCGGACCGACCGCCATCGCCTTCGTCACCGGCGATGCCGTCGGTGTCGCCAAGGCGCTCCAGGACTTCGCCAAGACCAACCCGGCCCTCGTGGTCAAGGGTGGTCTGCTCGGCGATCAGATCCTGAGCGACAAGGACATCAAGGCGCTCGCCGACCTGGAGCCCCGAGAGGTGCTCCTCGCCCGGTTCGCCGGCTTGCTCGCTGCTCCGATGCAGCAGTTCGCCAGCCTGCTCGAGGCCTTGCCGCGGAACTTCGCGTACGGCCTCAAGGCACTCATCGACCAGGGTGGCGCTCCCGGCGCTCCTGCCGATGCCCCGGCCCCCGCTGCGGAGGAGGCCCCTGCGGCCGAGCCCGAGGCCGAGGCCGACGCTCCTGAAGCAGAGGCCGAGGCCCCTGCTGAAGCGACCCCCGCCGAGGCCACGGCCGAAGCAACCGACACCGAAACCGATCAGGCCGACGCGTCGGCCGACACCGAAAGCGAGAGCTGAACATGGCTACCCAAGAAGAGATCCTCGATTCCATCGCCAACCTGTCCGTCCTGGAGCTCTCCGAGCTGCTGTCGGCGTTCGAGGAGAAGTTCGGCGTGACCGCTGCTGCTCCCGCCGCCGTTGCCGCTGCCCCCGCCGCTGGCGGCGGTGCTGCGGCCGCTGAGGACGAGCAGGACGAGTTCGACGTGATCCTCACCGCTGCTGGTGAGAAGAAGATCAACGTCATCAAGGAGGTGCGCGCCCTCACCAACCTCGGCCTCAAGGAGGCCAAGGAGCTGGTCGACGGCGCCCCCTCGCCCATCCTGGAGAAGGCCTCGAAGGAAGACGCCAACAAGGCCAAGGACTCCCTCGAAGCTGCCGGCGCCTCCGTCGAGCTCAAGTAGGACCGGGCGCCGTCAGGCGCTCACCGCACGGCCAGCAGCCGCTGCCTCCGGGCAGCGGCTGCGGCGCGTCTGGGGCACGGGCTGTGGAAGCATGGCGCCGATGGGTGACGGGGACGAGGGCGGCGACGAGCTGTCCCGGGGCAGGGGCGCGCTCGACCTCGAGCGCGGCTGGGTGCCGCTCGCCGCGCTGATCTCGGCGGTGTGCCTGCCGATCCTGCTGGCGGTGCTGGACGCAGCCCGGGCGAAGTGGGTCCCGACGGCCGACGCGGCCACCATCGTCACTCGCTCCTACGACATGTGGAGCGCCCACCGGCCGCTCGTCGGGCAGTACTCGCTGGCCGGCGGGGAGGGGGCCGAGCAGGTCTTCAGCCCCGGGCCGTTCCTGTACCTCGTCCTGGCCCCGGCGGCGCGCTTCGGGCCGGGATGGACGCTGCCGCTGACCATGGGGCTGCTCGCCGCGTCCTGCTTCGGGGTCGCCCTGCACGCCGCCCGACGGATCGGGGGCTGGTGGTTCGCCGTGATCGTGGCCGTCGGCCTGGTCGGCACGGTCCGGGCGAGCGGCGCAGGGACCTACGTCGAGGTCTGGAACCCGTGGGCCGGGCTGGCGCCGTTCGCAGCCCTGGTGATGGTCTGCTGGCTCGTGGCGCTGGGGCGGCGGTGGTGGCTGGTCACCGCGGTGGTGCTGGCGTCGTTCCTAATCCAGACCCACCTGACCTACCTGCCGCCGTCGCTCGTGCTGCTGGCCGTGGCGGTGGTCGGCGGGTGGTGGCCGGGGAACGGCAACGCCGACGATGCGGTGGCCGTGGACGACGACGACGCCGATCGCATCCGGCCGGCGAGTCGTGGCGAGCGGCTGCGCCCGGCGTGGTCCGCGTTCGTCGCCGCCCTCATCTGCTGGGCGCTCCCGCTCTCCGAGCAGTTCACCTCCTCGCCCGGCAACCTCGAGCTGGTCCGAGAGGCGGCCAGCGCGAAGGACGAGACCTTCGGACCGGCCATCGCCGTCAACGTGTGGTGGCGGGCATCGGGCCTCTACCCGGCGTTCAGCCGCGCGGCCGGCTCGCAGATCTCCGAGCTCAACGAGCTGCGGGTCGACGCGGGACCGGCCGCCTACCTCGGCACGGCCGTGCTCGCGCTGGCGCTGCTGGCGGTGGGCTGGCTCGCCATCCGCCGCCGCTCGCGCGAGGTGCTGGTCGGCACGATCATCGGGCTCGGCCTGACGGTCGCCGCCCTCGCCACCGGCTCGCGCCTGCCGCTCGACCGGTTGATCGTGGCGCCCTACTCGCTGCGGTGGATCGTCACGGCCGGGCTCGTCCCGTGGCTGGTGCTCGCCCTCGCCGTCATGCGCTTCGACGTCCTGCCCCGCGTTGCGCCCGCCCGGCGGATCCGCATCGGCGCGGCGGTCGGAGCCGTCGTCGTGGTGGCCCTGTTCGCCGTCTCGGTGTCGCGCACGGATGATGCGGCCTGGATGATCGACCCGGCCCGCATCGCGGGCGAGGACCTGGTGGCGGCGACGCGGCCCGGCGACCGGATCCGGCTCGCCGATTCGGGCCGCTACGAGGTGGTCCTGACCCCAGCGCTGGCCTGGAGCCTCCGTCACGCCGGGCGGTGGCCGGTCATGATCCGCAACTTCCGCGTCGGCACCGGGACGGTCTACGGCGCCCAGGGTCGCCGGTGCGATGCCATGGTCGTCATCCGGCGGTCCGACGAGCCCGCTCCCGAGGGCGGCCGGCTCGTCACGCGCACCGCCTACGACCAGCCCGACGAGGAGCAGGACATCGCCGTCTACCTGGTGGACGACGAGTCGGCGCACGGTCGCTGCTGACCGCTGCCGCTGCGCGGTCTTTTTGGGACCGGAACGGGACCGGTGAACCGGGACGGACGCGCCCGATGGGGTGGACACTGGCGCGAGACGCCATCCGTCTCCCCGTCCTTCCCCCTGGAGGAATCCGTGTCCGCTCTCTCCGCCCGCCGGACCCTCGTCGGCACGGTCATCGCTGCGTTCGTGGTGGTCGCCCTCGCTCCCGTTCCGGCCAGCGCGGCCACCGACTGCGCCCACGACTGGGTGCCGTCGCCCCCGAGCAACGACAACAAGGCCAACCCCAAGGTGTTCGGAGGGGCCGATTTCTCCAAGAGCGGCATCACCTGCTGGTCCACCAAGGAGCCCGGTGAGCCCGCCCACGCCGGGCAGGCCGCCGCCAAGTCGGTCTGGCTGACGTTGGACATCTCCCAGTCCCACGCCGCTCGCATCAACGTCTTCACGGCAGGCAGCGACTTCGACACCCGGCTCGCCGTCTACCAGCCCGACGGCACGCTGCGGGCGCAGAACGACGATGCCACCAACGCCAACCGCACCAGCACGGTCTCCTTCCTCCGCGACGTGGTGACCGAGAAGTCCCTGGTGGCGATCGACGGGTACACCAACGCCAGCTCGGTCACCGCCGACGGCACGTACATCGTCAGCTACCAGCTGCCGCTGGTGGCGTTCACCTCCACGACGCACCTCACCCGGGCGACGATGAAGATCTACGCCGACCGGACTCCGACCGCAGCAGAGAACGCAGCCACCGTCGACGAGTACCGCAACGGGCACTACTTCCAGCCCGGCTGGATCATGCTGAAGCGGGCCGGCGTTGGGATCGAAGAGGCCCTTCCGGTCGCCCGCTTGTACACGGCGGTCTTCAACCGGCTCCCCGATCCCAGCGGGCTCGCCTACTGGCTGAAGAAGCGCCGTGCCGGGGCCACGCTCAACGAGATCGCCGCAGCGATGACCGCCTCGAACGAGTTCACCACCACCTACGGCAAGCTCACCAACGCGCAGTTCGTGGACCTTGTCTACAACAACGTGCTCAAGCGGTCGCCGGACGCCTCGGGCCGCACCTACTGGATCAACAAGCTGAACGGCGGGTTCAAGCGCTCGGCGGTGATGGCCCAGTTCTCCGAGAGCAACGAGTTCGTGACCAAGTCGAAGGGCCTGATGATCACCGCGATCGTCTGGCGTCTCGGCCACGGGTCCAAGAACGATGCCCAGCTGGCGGCTATGATCGCCAACTCCGGGCAGGGCCTCCAGTACAACACCATGGACGCCTTCACCTACCTGCTCGAGGACCCCGGCTTCAAGAGCTACGTCGCCGGCCTCTGACCCCCAGGTCAGGCCCTGGTGACCCCGAAGGTGACCTCGGTGCCGTCGAGCAGGCAGCTGCTCGGCTGGGCATCGTCGGTGTAGGTGACCGTGGTGGCCAGGACGCTGCTCTCGAGGTGGGCCTGGTTGGCGGCCACCATCGCCTGCTGCTGGGGTGGGAGCTGGAGGGTGAGGGCGATGCGGTCGGTGACGTCGAGGCCGGCTTCCTTGCGGGCCGACTGCACGGCCCGGACGAGGTCGCGGGTGGCACCCTCGGCGTGGAGCTCGGGCGTGACGTTGGCGTCGAGCGCCACCACGAGCCCGGTGTCGACCGTGCGGCCCTCGGGGTCCACGTAGCGGACCGGCGACGCGGCCACGTCGTCGGCGGTCTGGAGCACCAGCTCGTACTCACCGTCGGCGAGGGGGTGGCCGCCGACCACGACGGCGCCATCATCTGAGCGCGTCCAGTCGCCCGCCTTGGCGGCTCTGATGACCTCCTGGACCTGCTTGCCGAGCCGAGGGCCGAGGACCCGCGGGTTGGGCCGCACGACCTCCGTGCCGTACGCCGTGCGGTCAGCGGACACCTCGACGGCCTTCACGTTGAGCTCGTTGGCGATGAGGTGGGCGAACGGTTCGAGGGCGGCGGCTCGATCCCCGGCGATGGCGAGCGAGGGGAGCGGGAGGCGGCTGCGGAGCTTGCGCTCCTCGCGCAGGCCGAGGGCGGTGGAGCACACCGCCCGCACCTCGTCCATGGCCCGGACCAGCTCGGGGTCCGCAGGGAGGGCGGACGCGTCGGGCCAGTCCGCGAGGTGGACCGAGCGCTCGCCCGTGAGCCCGGTGTGGATCTCCTCGGCGAGCATGGGCAGGAGCGGCGCCACCACCTTCGAGAGGGTGACCAGCACGGTGTAGAGGGTGTCGAACGCGTCGGCCTTGGCGTCGGCGAGGCCGGTCGGGGCCGTGCCGTCGGCGGGGCCGGCGGCCCCCGGTGCCCAGAAGCGCTCGCGGCTGGAGCGGATGTACCAGTTGTTGAGCGCGTCGAGGTACGCCGTGATCTGGTTGCACGCCCCGGCGATGTCGTAGGCGTCCATGGCGGCGGTGACCGCATCGACGAGCGTGCGGGTCTTGGCCAGGAGGTAGCGGTCGAGCTCCCCGGACGCATCGGTGCGGAACTGTGCCTGGTAACCATCGGCGTTGGCGTAGAGCGTGAAGAAGTGGAAGGCGTTCCAGATCGGGTTGAGCACGAGGCGCACGACCTCGGCGATGCCGGCACCGTCGCGTTCGATGCGGAAGTCGAGCCCGCGCAGGATGGGCGACGACAGCAGGAACCAGCGCAGGGCGTCAGCGCCCTGGGTCTCGAACACGACCTCAGGGTCGGGATAGTTGCGCAGCTTCTTGGACAGTTTGCGGCCCGTGTCATCGAGCAC
>JAOBWH010000045.1 GCA_025463265.1 Ilumatobacteraceae bacterium | reverse complement strand
GCACCACCTGGACCTCGGCCGACCGGCACGGGAGGTGGCGCGCCGCCTCGGCCTCGCCCCCACGCCCCGGGGTCCGCTGGCGCACGTCGACGACCGGCTGGCCGAGCTCACCACCCCGGCGGGGTCCCCGACGCGAGCCCGCGTGGCCGACGCGCTGGCGGTGCTCACCGCCGATGGTGGAGGATCGTCGGCGTGACCACCCCGGACCAGGATCCCCGTGCCGGCGCTGGCCTCAAGGCCAAGGCGAGGGCGCTGGCCGCGCCCGTCGTCGCCAAGGCCCGCCACGAGGTCGTCAAGGCCACCGCCGACGACCAGCTCGCTCTCCGGGCCGAGGTCGCCGAGCTCCGGGCCGAGCTGTCCCGTCAACGAGCCGAGCACCAGGCCGAGCTCGCGGCCATCCAAGAAGAGCTGAGCGGTCTGGTCGCCGCCACCAAGCGCCGCTGACCTACTCGAAGCGGGCTCGGTACTCGGCGCTGTCGAAGAGGGTGTTGGACAGGTTGGTGAGGGTGGTGGAGCCGTTGGTGAGGGCGGCTTCGTAGAGCGCGTACACGTTCGCGGCCGGGGCCCGCAGGAGCAGGGCCTCGTGGATGCCGACGACGTAGGCGCCGTTGTTGGTGCGGCGGAGGTACTCGCTCGACTGGGAGAAGTTGGCCATGACCTGGCCCCGGGGCATGCCGCCGTCGAGGCGGCTCTTCCAGTACGTGGTGCCGCCGGCGTCGGCCGGGCGCCCGAGGACGTTGCGGTACACCCGGTCCACGAACCCTGCGTTGGAGAGCGACCCGTAGCGGCGGGTGAACTCCGACGAGGTGGCGAACGACTGCGAGATCGACGCGAGGTTCCGTCCCTCGCCCCGGCGGTTCAGCCAGTAGGTGAACCCGGAGTGATCGGGGTTGCGCAGGAAGTACGCCTTGTAGAGCCGGGTGACGGCGTGGACCCGGTTGTCGGCCTCGGTCGAGGTCTCCATGTAGGCGATGAACTGCCCGGGGCTCCACGAGTTCCCGACCCGCGAGCCCCAGTAGGCCAGGTCGTCCGAGCTGGCGTCGCGGCGCAGCACGTCGCGGTACTGCTGCTTCACGAGCTGGTCGGCGGTGAAGAACGGCGCGTAGGCGGGAGGCGGGACCGGGGCGGTCGTCGTGGTGGTCGTGCCGCCGCCCTGGTACGCCTTGGCCGCGGTGCGGATGCCGGGCAGCTGGCTGTAGACGTTGGCGCCGGGGCAGGCGGTCTGGCCGACGTCGCGGTGGCCGATCACCCGGTTCAGGTTCACGACGGTCCCGGCCGGGTACTTGTTCGACCCGCCGCTGGTCACCGAGACCGTCCCGGTGGGGTCGATCCCGTTGAGGCTCAGCTTCCAGCCGACCACCTTGGCGACTGCGGCGAGGGCGGCTGCGGTCGGGCTGGCGGAGGTGGGCGAGGCGCCCGGTTCGTACTGGCCGAGGAGCGACACGCCGACGCTGCCGGTGTTGAAGCCCTGGGCGTGGCCACCCACGATCGCCTTGGTGATGCCGCCCGAGCGGCCCTCCCAGATCCGGCCGAAGCGGTCGACGATGAAGTTGTACCCCGTGTCGCACCAACCGTTCGTACCGGTGTGGTACGTGTAGATCGAGGCGAGCATGGCGGGCACGTCGGAGGCGGCGTAGGTGTTCGAGTTCGTGGTGTGGTGGACGACGGCGAACTTCACGCCGCCCGATGCCGCGGACGGTCCGCCCGAGCATCCGGCGTTGCCGTAGGCCCAGCCCTTCGAGGTGTAGCTGGACCGCGGGAGGATCTCCGGCTGGGCGGTCGCCGCGCCGGCCGACGAAGTGCCGAAGCTGGCTCCGTCCGACGGGGCGTCGTAGCGCATGGGCTGGACCTCGAGGTCCAGCAGGGTGCCGGCGATGACCTTCACCTCGACCTCGGTGACGCCCTCGCTGCCGAACCACGCCATGCCGCCGCTGTTGCGCGCGCTGTCGTCGGGCTGCTCGGCCGGCTCGGACTCGAGCTCGACCCACTCGGTCCAGCCGTCGGGGGCGTTGCCGCGCACGGCGATGACGCCCTGGGGGGCGCCGAGCCAGCTGGAGGCCACCGACTGGGTCCCGTCCTCGACGTCGATGGCCGCGGACCAGCCGGGGCCGGCGGCGGCTGGGGCGTCGCGCAGAGCCGAGGAGGTGAGGCTCGGCGTCGGGTCGCCCTGGGGTCCGCTCAGCGTGATGATCTCGGAGTGCATCGTGCCGGGCGTGGGGGCCACCGGGGCGGCGGGCAGGCCGCTGAGGGCGATGCCTGCGACCACGCCGAGGGGCAGGGTCGCGAGCAGCCGCCGCTTGCGGCGTCGCAGTCGCTTCGTCGGGTTGCCTGCTCGTTCGGACACGAACCGTCTCCTGATGTTGCGGGGTGCCACCATGGAACTGATCGGCACCTGGGCCGGTTTCTTCAGGTCAGGAGTGCCGTGTCTCGTCGGGTGTCGAGCTCATCGCTGGGGGTCAGCGTCGACGTCACATCGCTGCTCACCCCGTTGACCGGGGTCGGCGTCTTCGTCCGCGAGGTGGTCGACGGCCTGGCCGGGCGGCCCGACGTGGACCTTTCGGTGTTCGCCGTGTCGTGGCGGGGCCGCCGGGGCCTTGCGGCCATCGCTCCGCCCGGCGCCGCCGTCCACG
>JAOBWH010000012.1 GCA_025463265.1 Ilumatobacteraceae bacterium | reverse complement strand
CGCTCGATCGCCCCGAGCTCGCCGCTCCGGACGATCTCCTGGAGCCGGGCGGCGAACGGGTGGTAGCGGTAGTGGAACGCCTCCATCACCACCAGGTCGGGGTGGGCGTCGGCGACGGCCTTCACCGTGCGGGCCTCCGCCGCGTTCGACGCGAACGGCTTCTCGCACAGGACGTGCTTGCCGGCCTCCAACGCTGCGATCGTCCACTCGGCGTGCAGGCCGTTGGGCAGCGGGTTGTAGATGGCGTCGACCTCGGGGTCGGCGAGCAGCGCGGCGTAGCTGTCGTGCACGTGGGCGATGTCGTGCTCCTTGGCGAACGCCTCCGCCTTCGACCGGTCTCGGGCCGCCACCGCCACCACGTCGGCGTCGGGGCTGCCCGCCGCCGGCTTGATGATCGCCTGCGGCGCGATCCGCGCTGCGCCCAACACCCCGAACCGGATCCCTGCCATGGCGCCGAACCTACCGGCAGGGCTGGCGGGATGGATACGGTCGCCCCATGAGCGAGTCGACCAGAGACCAGGTGCTGCCCGAGCTGGGGTTCTACGGGCTGGCGGGCGGGCCGACGACGCCGGCGCCGCTGCTCGACGAGGTCCGCCTCGGCGAGCAGCTCGGGTTCGGGACGTGCTTCCTCTCGGAGCGCTTCAACGTGAAGGAGGCCGCCTCGCTGTGCGGGGCGGCCGGCGCGGTCAGCACCCGGATCCAGATCGCCACCGCCGCAACCAACCACAACACCCGCCACCCGTTGGTGACGGCGTCGATGGCCACCACGGTGCACCGGCTCACCGGCGGGCGGTTCACGCTCGGGCTCGGGCGGGGCATCGCCGCGCTGCAGGGCGCCTACGGGCTCGAGCCCATCACGACCGCCCAGCTCGAGGACATGGCCGGCGTGCTGCGCCGCCTGTGGCACGGCGAGGCCATCTTCGGCCACGACGGCCCGATCGGGTCGTACCCCGTGCTCCACCTCGATTCGTCGTTCGACGAGGACATCCCGCTGCTCCTCGTGGCGTTCGGCCCGAACAGCCTGCGCCTGGCCGGGCGGGCCTTCGACGAGGTCGTGCTCCACACGTTCTTCACCGACGAGACCGCCGCCCGGGCGGTCGCCACCGTCCGCCGCTCCGCCGAGGAGGCCGGGCGGGACCCGGCGGACGTGCGCATCTGGTCGTGCTTCGCCACCGTCCCCGACACGATCGACGAGGACGTCCGCCTCAAGCGGACCGTCGGCCGCCTCGCCACCTACCTGCAGGGCTACGGCGACCTCCTGGTCCGCACCAACGGGTGGGACCCGGCCGCCCTCGAGCGGTTCCGAGCCGATCCCCTCGTGGCCACGTTCCCGGGCGCCATCGACGTGCTGGCCGACCCCGACCAGCTCGCCCACATCGGCGGCCTCCTCCCCGACGAGTGGCTGGCCCCCGCCGCCACCGGCAGCCCGCAGCGGTGTGCCGAGGCGATCCGCGCCCAGCTCGACCTGGGCGTCGACGGCGTCATCCTCCATGGCTCCCCGCCCGAGGATCTCGCCCCGGTCCTCCCCGCCTACCGCGAGCTCGCTCACCCTGGCTGAGCGGTGGGTCGAGGGTGAGGTGGGTGCGGGCCGGGGGCGGGTGGGCCGGATGGAGGATGGGCCGCGTGGCTCATCTTGGGGCCTCCGAGGGGCGCCGCCTCAGGTGCGCCTCGGGTCGGCCGATGGTCTTGCGTGGACCGGGCTCCAGCGACCGCCGAACCCAGCAGCGAGGCCCCCACCGATCGGGCCGATCCGGCCGAGCCGCCCGAGCTGTCGAAGCGGGTCATCGTGGCATCCGTGGTGAGGCGGGGCGGGCCCCGGCTGCTGGAGGCCTCGTTCATCCCCAGCGCCCTCTTCTACACGGCCCTCACGTTCGGCAGCATCGGCGTGGCGTACCTGGTGGCCATCGGTTGGACCTACGGGTGCCTCGGCCGACGCCTCTGGAAGGGGTCCCAGGTCACGGGCGTGCTGGTGCTGGCCTCGGTCGGGATCACCATCCGGACCGCGCTCGCCGTGGGCAGCGGCTCGACGTTCGTGTACTTCGCCCAGCCCATCATCGGCACGGTGATCACCGCCGGGGTGTTCCTCGTGTCCATCGCCTTGGGGCGGCCGCTGATCGCCAAGCTGGCCCACGACTTCTGGCCGATCACGCCGGAGCAGGCCGAGATCCCGCGGGTGCGGCGCCTCATGGTCGGGCTCACGGTCCTGTGGGCCGGGGTGAACCTGGCCACGGCGTCGATGACGCTCGTCCTGCTGCTGTCGCTGGACCTGACGACCTTCCTCGCGGCCAAGCAGATCACCGGGCTGGCCATCACCACCTCGGCCATCGCCGTGACCATCGCGTGGTCGCACCGCACGGCGAGCGCCGAGGGCATCATCGCCCCGAGCCGCCGGCGCGGCGGGCGGGTGCTCGCCGGCCCTGCGGCCGCGCACGTGGCCGCCACGGCCGGTGCCGCCTCGACCGCTGGGCCGACCGACGGCCTGGTCCCCCTCGCCGCCTGAGGCGACCGATCAGGTGGTGACGACCTGGTTGATCCGGGCGGCCACGGTGGGCGCCCAACCGGCCATGCCCGCTGCGTTCGGGTGGACCGGGGCGGCGGCCGTGGTCGGGACGAGGCTCTCCACCCACTTGCCCAGCACCTGGCAGAAGTCGTGTCCGACGCTCACGGCGGTGATGTCCACGTAGGTGGCCCCCGCCGCCGTGGCCCGGGCCTTGAGCATGGCGTTCAGCTCCTGGACCTTGGACCGGAGGTACGGCACGTCGGTCGGCAGGATCGGGACCCGCGGGTAGCAGCCGGTCCCCGTCGCCGGGAGGACGGTCGGGTAGCCGACGACGAACACCTTGGCCCGGGGGGCCCGGCGCTTGATCTCGCTCAGCGAGCGGTCGACCTTCGGCGCAGTGCGGGCGATCGCCTCGCTCAGCTCGTCGCGCCCGTCGTGCACGTAGTCGCCCTTGCAGCCGGGGTCGCCGGGCAGCGAGGTTCCGCAGTTCACGACGATGTCGGTGAACCCGATGTCGTTGCCCCCGATGCCGATGGTCACGACCTTGGTCTGGCGGTTCAGCGCATCGAGCTGGGGCGGGTTGGCCGGACCGGGCTGCACGTCCTGGGGGGCGAAGAGGTCGGCCGTGGTGGCGCCCGAGCAGCTGACGTCGGTGAACTTGGTCGCCTTGATCTGGGACCGGATGAGCGACGGGTAGTTCCGGGAGGAGCGGAGGCAGCCGCCGGGGTTGGAGCCCTGGACCGGGATCAGCGGGCCGGACACGTAGCTGTCACCGAGCGCCACATAGGTGTCGGGCGCCGGCTCGCAGGCGGTGAGCCCCGCCATGGCGGCGATGGCGCCCACCAGCGTCGCCGCGATGGCCTGGTACGTGCGACGGTTGCGCATGGTTCCTCCCCCGATCGGCGACCGTCGCCGACCGCGTCGGGTACCCCCGGTCCGCCGGTCCCATACCTCCGATCCGGGGTGCGGATCGGGCGGTCACCTCCCTACGGTGGAGGGATGCGACTGGCGATCAGGAAGTCGGCCTCCATCCGCTGCGAGGCGAGGAGGTCG
>JAOBWH010000185.1 GCA_025463265.1 Ilumatobacteraceae bacterium | reverse complement strand
TGGCTCCGCAGCACCAGCTTGCGGGCGTCGGCGACCGACGCTGTGGCCGGCGTGTCGAACAGGCGGGGTGCCGCCTCGATCAGCAGGGGCAGCTCCGGCGCCAGCTGGCGCCACTGCGCGTCGGCCGCCACATCGCCCAGATCGGTGGCGGCTGCGGCCGTGAGCCGGCCGGCCCGCGCCGTCGCCTCGCGCTCCTGGCCGCGGGCGTCGGACGTGCCGGGCGCGCCGATCCCGTCGGCGAGCTTCTGCGCCAGGACCGCCCCGCGCTCGCTGCCGCCGAAGAGAACGGGTGTCGGCCCCGGGACGCGGTCGAGCAGCTCGGCCAGCACGTCGGCCGCCATCGTGGACTGGGTGGCGACGAGGACCGACTGGCCCTTTGCGATGGCGTGCAGCGCAGCGGCGGCTGCGGTCTGGCTCTTGCCGGTGCCGGGCGGACCGGAGACGACGGTGATGGGGTCACGCCCCGCCCGGTGCACGACATCGCGCTGGTGCTCGGTGAGGGGGAACGGGCACGTGATCGGCGTGCTCCCCGCCGCCCCCGGCTCCAGGGAACCGGCCGGCGGGCCGAGGTAGAGGGTGCCGAACGCACTCGAAGACGCGTCCGGGTTCACGCTCCAGTTGGCGAGCGTCTCCTTCGGTCGGGACGGATCGGCGTCCACGTCGGCGTAGATCCCGTAGCCGGCCACGGCGTGGAGGCGATCGACGGGCAGGTGCTCCGGGTCGGTCGGTGACAGCACCTGGTCGGTGGACGGCAGCCCGGAAGCCGCCAGCACCCGTTGGACCCAGGAGCGCAGCACGGGCAGCTTGTCGACGAGACCCTGCTGGACGCCGGGGTCGAGCGCTCCGCCACCGAACGCAGCGTCGAACTCCAGCTGCGACGCCACGTCTGGGTCCTCGACGAGCGGCCACAGGTCCCAGGCGGTGACCGGCTGCACGTGCCGCCGGTTGCCCAGCTGAGCCACCCGCACCGGCCGACTCAGCAGCGGGAGCCGGAGCAGGACCGGTTCGCCGCCGATGCGGACGGTGCCGACGACCCACAGCCACCCGAGCCGCAGGTCGACCGCGTCCGGGTTGAGGGCGTCGTAGCGCTGCAGCGCCTGGAGACGATCGCTCGGGTCGATGATCAGCGCGCCGGGGAGGTTGCCCGCGGCCTTGAGCGGGTCGCCGTCATCGGCGTTGCTGGGGAGGGCGCCGAGCCACGCCATCGCCGTCGGCCCGGACCCGGCGACGTCGTAGCCGGTCTTCCGGCGGTCGGGGGCCAGTGTGGACAGGGCCCGGAGGATCGCAGCGGCGGTCGATGCCCGCTTCGAGTCGCCGTGATCTGCCATCGGGCCCATCATGCCCTCGCAGCGGGTCCCCCCGGTCGCTGGTACGGTCGTCGGCGCTAGGGGACGACGCTCCGGGGGGAGATGCAATGGGTTCACGTCGCGTGCTCGCGGCCGCATTGGCGGCACTCGTGGTCGGTTCGGGTGTGGTGCTGGTCGCGCCGGGCACCGCGTCGGCCGATGGGCCGACACCGGTCGAGGCCACGTGCACCGGCATCCCGATCCTCGGGACCACGACGGCGACGGCCAACGTCAACGCCACCGACGACGTCGACCCGGTGCTGATCGGCGGCGTGGTGAACAACACCCTCAACGTCCCGATCCCGGCGGTCGACGTCCCGGTCGACATCACCGTCAAGGAGGTGAAGATCACCGTCCCGATCCCGTCTGGCGTCACCGTGGACGACGTGACGTTCACCCCATCGAGCTTCACGAGCCAGAGCTGGTCGGTGAGCGGCAGCATCCTCACCGCCACCTTCACCGGCAGCGTCGTCATCTCCAACGGCGGGCCGACGCCGACGGTGCCGGACGTGAAGATGAAGACCACGGTCTCCGGCCCGCCGCGGACCATCGAGTGGAAGGCGCCCACGGGCATCACCGCCAAGGCGAGCTACTTCGCCGGCAACTTCACCGCCTCGTGCACCCCCACGAACCTGAACCAGGTGCTGATCACGACCGTGGTGAAGGCGCCGAACGCGGCGCCGACGGCGACGGATCAGGTCGTGTCGGTGGCGCACAACACGGCGAAGGCGATCACGTTGGCCGGCACCGATCGCGAGGGTGACCCGCTCACCTTCGCTGCGACCAGCACACCGGCGCACGGCTCGCTCTCGGGCACGGCGCCGAACCTGACCTACACGCCGACGAACGGCTACTCGGGCCCGGACTCCTTCACGTTCACGGCGTCGGACGGGGCGCTGTCGGACTCCGGCACCGTCTCGATCACGGTCGCCAGCCCCGTGGCCACCGCCCCCGGCGCACCCACCATCGGCACCGCTGCGGTCACCGGCGAGGGCGAGGCCTCCATCGGTTGGACCGCCCCCGCCAGCAACGGCGGCTCGACCATCACCGGCTACCGGGTGACCCCCTACGCCGCCGGCGTGCCCAAGGCGCCGATCGATGTCGCCGCCGGCACCACCTCCACCACCGTGACGGGCCTCGCCAACGGCGTGGCCCACACCTTCAAGGTCGCCGCAGTCAACGGCGTGGGGACCGGCTCGGACTCGGCCGCATCGAACGCGGTCACGCCGCAGTGGTGGCTGCCCTGGTCGTCGGGCTCGGTGGCCGTCACCGAGATCGTCACCTGGCTGACCGGCAAGGCGCCCACCACGGCCGAGGCGACCTCGTGGCTCGCCCAGCTGGACGCCGGGACCAAGCTGCCCGCCGACCTCGTCATCGCCCTTCGGGGCGCGCCGGATGCGACCACGAACGTCGACCCCACGGTGCGGCTCTACTCCGCCTACCTGAACCGCATCCCGGACGCCGGCGGCCTCAACTTCTGGCTGGGCCGCCGCCGTGCTGGCTGGACGCTGTCGAGGATCTCGAACAGCTTCGCCACCTCCACCGAGTTCGTCCGCCGCTACGGCTCGCTGACCAACCGGAAGTTCGTGGAGAACATCTACTCCGATGTCCTCCAGCGCCCCGGTGACCCCACCGGCATCAGCTACTGGACGAAGAAGCTCGATGCCAAGACGGCCACCCGCGGCCAGGTGATGATCAACTTCTCCGAGTCTAACGAGTACAAGACCAAGCAGGTCGACAAGACGTCGGCCGCGGTGATCTTCATCCACCTGCGGGGCAAGACCCCGACCCTCGTCGAGCGCGACGCGTTCGTGGCCGGGCTCGTCGGCGGCACCCCGCTCCGCGACCTCATCCGGGCTCAGATCCACCTTCCGGCCTTCGCCGACCGCGCCGGCTGAGCCGGCCAGGCCCGGTGCGGCCGGGCGCAACGGGCGCTCAGGCCGAGGGGGCCCCGTCGGTCGGGTCCTCGGCGGCGAGCAGGTCGTCGAGGGCGTCGAGCTGATCGGGGCGGGGGTCCACCAGGAAGAAGTCGAAGGTCTCGAACGCCCGCACCTCGCCGCGTCCGAGGGCGATCGGGGTGTCGGCGAACGTGGCGTCGGCCACGGGCCCGGCCGCGAGCGCCTTGTGGCCGGCGAGCTTCGTCCGGGCGATGGCCTTCTCCAGCGGCAGCAGTTCCACCTCGGCGGCCCACCGCCCGTCGGGGTCATCCTCGAGCGGTGCGGACTCGCCGACGATCTCGCCGACGGCCCACAGGCCGATGACCTTCGACCGGTCGGTGCGCAGGAGGAAGCACGGCTGGCCCGGCTCCATGGCCTGGGCCCGCTCGGCGTCGGCCACCGGGTAGCGGTAGACCTGTCCGACGGCTTCGATCATCGGGTCGATGTCGAGGACGGTGTGGTCGGCGACCAGCAGCCAGCCTGCGGCGGCGGTGGGGGAGCGGTCGGCTTCGGGCTCGGGCATCCCGACATGGTCGCAGACCGGCGACGACGAGCCGCCGACCGCAGCAGGTGCCGTAGCGTCGCCCCATGGATCCGTTCGCCCTCATCGCGGCCGAGCGCCGCTCGCTCGCCGACGCCCTCGACGGCCTCGGCGCCGACGACTGGAACCAGCCGTCGCTGTGCGGGGCGTGGACCGCGCACCAGGTGGCCGCCCACCTCAACGCCCCGTTCGCCGTCGGCAAGGGGACCTTCGTGATCGAGATCGTGAAGGCCCGGGGCAGCTTCGACAAGGCGAACGAGAAGGTCGCCGTCGACCTGGCCACCAGGCTCGATCCGGCCGGATGCGTCGAGGGCCTGCGGGCCAACGCCGACTCGCACTTCACGCCGCCCGGGTTCGGTCCCGAGGCACCGCTCACCGACACCATCGTCCACGGCGGCGACATCCTCCAGCCGCTCGGACGCCTGCACGCGGTGGCCGCCGAGGCCCTCGCCATCTCGCTGCCGTTCCTGACCTCGGCGAAGGCCCGTCGGGGGTTCGGGGCGGTCGATGCCGAGGGCCTGCAGCTGGCGCCCACCGACCTCGACGTCGAGCTCGGCGCCGGGGCGCGCGTCGAGGGCCCGGCCCGGTCGATCATCTGCGCCCTCGCCGGCCGCACCCCGTTCCTCGACGACCTCACCGGCCCCGGCGTCGAGATCCTCCGCACCCGCCGCTGATCGGCCCGGGCGTCCCAGGGACGGGACCGTCCCGGTCCTCTGGGCCGCCATTGCTGCGGTTTTGCCGGTGGATCCCTGGCAGGCTGGGGACCATGGATGACCAATCGTCCAAGAAGTCCTCGAAGAAGGACCTGAAGCGGATCTCGATCTCGCTGGGGCTCATCGCGCTGCAGCGGTTGAGCGATCCCGAGGTCCGGGCCCAGCTGGCCAAGCACGGTCGGACCCTCACCGACAACGCCAACCAGTGGCGGGCCGAGCGGTCCGCCTCGCGCAGCCTCGAGGGGCCCGGCGGCGTGGCCCTGCCGCCCAGTTCCTGGACCGACCGGTTCGGTCGTCGCAAGCTCGAGCGGCGCGTCCAGCGCCTGCGTGCCTCTGTGCTGTCGCTCGGGGAGGGCCGTCCCGAGCTGGCCCGCTCGCTGGACCCGGTCCTCGCCGCGCTCGAGGAGGTGACCTCGGCCATCGAGGTGGCCGAGGTGCTCCCGCTCACCAAGCGCATCCGCGCCCACCAGAAGGTCGACCGGGTGCTGGACGGCCTCGAGGCCAGCCTCTTCGACGCCGCCCTCCCCCAGCTTCCCCGCCCGTAGGGACGTCAGCTGGACACCAGGTCGTCCGGGCGATCGCTGGGGGGCTCGACGAGCTCCCAGGTCCGGCCCCGCTTCTCGAAGCGCCACCAGCGGCCGTCGCTCGTGACCCGCAGCTGGATGTCGCCCCAGGTGAGGCGGTTGCTGCGGATCTGGACCTCGTCGGGGTCGATGCCGGCCTGGTCGAAGGCGTCGAGCCCTTGATCGATCACGGGCGACGGCGGACGCCACAGCGCCTCCTCGATGGCCTCGATCCCCTCGGCCCCGGCGCTGCGCCAGGCCAGGGCCTGGTGGGTGAGCTGGGCGCTGGACACGCCGGTGCGGCGCGAGAGCTCGAGCAGGCCCTCCAGCTTCCCGAGGCGGTCGGCGGCTCGGCGGGCCAGGTCGGTCTGCTCGTCGAGGTCGAGCTGGCTCGGTGCGCCGTCGGCGAGCTGCGCCCACGCCCGACGGGCGGCGTCGGTGGCGAGATCGGTGAGGCCGACGGCGGTGAAGGGGGCGTCGCGCGGGGGGTCGGCGGGCCAGGTCGCCGGGGCACCGGGCTCCTTCGGCAAGTCCCGCCGGTCCGGCGGTGGAGGCACCGGCCGGGACCACGCCTCCCGGGCGATCATCCCGGGGTCGACGACGGCGCCGCCCCCGAACGCCGTGGCGACCATGCGACCCGTGCCGCCGGGACCCGCGACCGGGCGCTCGGCCGGCGTTCGGGGGTCGGTACCCGACGCGGCACGCTGGGCGGCCCAGGCCCGGTGGGCCCGCACGAGGCCCAGCAGCGCCTCCCTGGTGGTGCCCCGCAGCGTGAACAGCACGAACGGGTCGGCGTCGAGGGCATCGGCCACGAGGTAGCAGACCGCGGCGGCGTGCTTGCAGGGGTCCGCCCAGTCCGGGCAGGAGCAGCGGGGCTTCAGGTCGCCGGGACCGGGGAAGAGCGCCACGCCCGCGGCCGCGGCGGCTTCGGCGAGGGCGGGGTCGAGCTCGCCGTCGAGGAGGGCGGCGGCGTGGGCGGCCCGGTCGGCGACCGCACCGGCCACGGACTCCCACTGGGCGTCGTCGTAGGTGGGGACCTCGACGGTCACCTTGTAGGGGAGGACCCGGTTGCCGCGCACGAGGGCGGTGATGCGGCCGGCGGTGATCTCGACGCGTGCCACGCGCTCCTGGCGGGCGTAGGTGCGGCCGCGGGCGAGGCGGCCGGGGTCCAGGGCGGCGCGCTCCTCCAGCGCGCCGACCCACGCCCGCCCCCACCACGTGGCGCCGAACTGCCGGGCCGCCATCAATCGTCGACCTCCGTGCCGAGGGCGACCAGCAGCCGCAGGTCATCGTCGCCCAGCTCGGACACCCAGCCCTCGCCGGAGGTGACGACCGAGTCGGCGATGGCCCGCTTGTCGGCGAGCAGGGCGGCGACGCGGTCCTCGATGGTCCCCTCGCACACCATGCGGTGCACCTGGACCGGTCGGTCCTGGCCGATGCGCCAGGCCCGGTCGGATGCCTGGTCCTCGACGGCGGGGTTCCACCAGCGGTCGTAGTGGATGACATGGGTGGCCTGGGTGAGGTTGAGCCCGGTGCCGCCCGCCTTGACCGAGATGACGAACACGGGGATCTCGCCTGCTTGGAACCGGTCCACCATCTCGCCCCGCTTGGCCTCGGGTGTGCCGCCGTGGAGGAACTGCGTGGAGCGGCCGTCGGTCCGCAGGTGGCGCTCGAGCAGGTGGCCCATGGCCACGAACTGGGTGAACACCAGGACGGACTCGCCCTCGTCGGTGATGGTCTCGACCAGTTCGGTGACGGCCTCGAGCTTGCCGGACCGTCCCGGGATCGGACCGTCCTGCTTGAGGTACTGCGCCGGATGGTTGCAGATCTGCTTGAGCCCGGTGAGGAGCTTGAGCACGAGGCCGCGCCGGCTCATGCCGTCGGCCTTCTCGACCTCGGCCATGATCTCGTCGACCGTGGCCCGGTACAACGTGACCTGCTCGGTGGTGAGGGGCACGACGCGGTCGGTCTCGGTCTTGGGCGGCAGGTCGGGGGCGATGTCCGGATCGGATTTGCGGCGGCGGAGCAGGAACGGCCGGACGAGGCGGGCGAGCGACGCCGCCGCGTCGGGGTCGCGGTCGCGCTCGACGGGAACGGCGATCTCCCGGCGGAACCGGTCGAGCGAGCCGAGCAGACCGGGCGTGGTCCAGTCGAGCAGCGCCCACAGGTCCACGAGCCGGTTCTCCACCGGCGTGCCGGTGAGGGCGAAGCGGGCGTCGGCGGGGATGGTCCGCAGCGCCCGAGCCGTGCGGCTCAGCGGGTTCTTGATCGCCTGCGCCTCGTCGGCGGCGATGAGGCCCCACGGGTGGGCGGCCAGGGCGGCGGCCTCCCGGCGGGCCACGCCGTAGGTGGTGAGGACGATGGTGTCGGAGCGCAGGTCGTCGAGCGACCGGGTCGTGCCGTGGTAGCGCAGCACCGGGGTGCCGGGGGCGAAGCGGTGGATCTCCCGCGACCAGTTCGACAGGACCGACACCGGGCACACGACCAGGGTGGGCTTGGGGTCGGGTGCGCCGGCCTGGTGGCGGGCCAGGTGGAGGGCGAGGAACTGGATGGTCTTGCCGAGGCCCATGTCGTCGGCGAGGACACCGCCGAGGCCGAGGTCGGCCATCTCGGTGAGCCAGGCTGCGCCATCGTGCTGGTAGGGGCGCAGCTCGGCGTCGAGGCCGGCCGGGACCACCCACTCCCGGCGGTCCTCCACGTTGCGGAGGCGGTCCCCGAGCAGGGCGAGGGGGCCTTGGACCTCGGCCGCGATCTCCTCGCCGTCCACCACCAGCTCGCCGCTCAGCGCCGCGGCGAGGGCCTCGCCGGCGGTGACCTTGCGGCGCTGCTGGAGCCGGGCGAGCTTGGCCGGATCGGCGCGGACCCACCGGCCGCGCAGGCGCACCACGCCCCGCTTCGCCTGGACCAGCAGCGCCATCTCGTCCTCGCTGATCTGCTGGCCGTCTATGGTGGCGTCCCATCGCAGCTCGCACATGGCATCGAAGCTGAGCCCGGACGGCCGGTCCGACCCGAGGCTGTCCGATGCGACCACCGGCTTGAGGTCCACCGACTGGAGGACGCCTGCCGGCCACCGCACCTCGATGCCGGCGCCGGCCAGGTCGGTGGCCACCGTCCCGAGCAGGTCCTCGACCTCCTCGCCGCTCAGCTCCAGCTCGGCGGGCCGGGCCTCGTCGAGCAGCCGCCCGACGGGCGGCCAGACGCGTGCGCCGCGACGCAGCGTGAGCAGGACCGAGTCTTCGACCGCGGCCCCGAAGCGCTCCGCCACCGCCCGGGGTGCGGCCCACAGGTCGGCGGCGTCGAGGACCAGGCTCCGGTCGGCGACGCTGCCCACCTCCAGCACGGCTCGGAAGGTGAGGGCGTCGGCCAGGTCCCCGAGCGGCGCGAGCTCCGGCTCGGTCTCGGCCATGGCCGAAGCCAGCTCGTCGTCGGGATCGGGATCGTCGTCGGCCTTGGGGATGGCGAGGCCGCCGGTGTCCTCCAGCCGCAGGGCGACGGTGATGTCCGCTTCGGCCGACGACGACGTCGACTGGAGCCAGCTCGTGGTGGTGGCCCCGCCCCACGTGGCCGTGGCCAGGTCCAGCCCGAGGACCGAGGCGCCCCCGTCGGGCTCGGCCGCCGGCGGCACGAGGGTGATGCGCGGCCGGGCGGCGAAGGCCTCGTGCCCGGCGGCGAGGGGCGCCGCCGCGGTCCGGACGTAGCTGTCGGCCACCGCGTCCCAGAACCGGGCCACGAGCCAGCGCGGCGACGCCACCCGGCGCGGCGCCGTCCCGGCCAGGGCGGAGGCGTGGCCGGTGGGTGCGAGGGCGTCGCCGAGGGCGTCGCGTGCGGCCAGGTCCTCCGGGTCGAGCGGGCCGATCCGCCAGCTGTCCACCCCTTCCTCGTCGACCGCTGGCAGCAGCCGGCCCCGCGCGATGAGGTGCAGCGCTCCGTGTGCGGCCGCCGCCCAGTCGTGCACGGATCGGCCCGCTGGGGCGTCCGGTGGGAGCTGGACCAAGGCGTCGAGGACCTCGGTCAGGTCCACGAACGTGGCGGGCACCGTGCGCTGCCGGACCGTGTCCCCAGCGGGGATGACGAGGTCGATCGTGTCGGTGAACGAGTCCGGCGTCCGGTCGGCGTGCCAGAGGGCCAGGCGTCCCGTCCGCGCCGGTCGGCCGGGCACGAAGATCGCCTCCACCCCTCGCTGATCGAGGAGCGACGGGCGGGCAGGCATCCGGTCAAGGCTACGGGCACCTCCGGTCACCTCCCCCCGAGATCCACGCTCGTCTCGAACTTTCGTTCTCGGTGGGCGGAGCCGGGACGGATCGGCCACGATGGGCGCTTCGCGCTCTAGGAGATCCCGATGCTCGCCGACCAGATCCAGACCGACCTCACCGCTGCCATGAAGGAGCGCGACGAGCTCAAGCTGTCCGTCCTGCGCATGGCGCTGGCGGCCATCAAGGAGGCCAAGGTCTCCGGTGACGAAGTCCGCGACCTGAGCGACGACGAGGTCACCGCCCTGCTGGCCAAGGAGGCGAAGCGGCGCGACGAGGCGGCGGAGGCGTTCACCGCCGGCGGGCGCGACGAGAGCGCCGCCCGGGAGCTGGCCGAGCGCGAGGTGCTGGCCGCGTACCTCCCGGCACCCGTCTCCGACGAGGAGATCGAGGGTCTGGTGGCCGAGGCGCTCGCCGAGGGCGGCTTCGGCGAGCCGTCGCAGATGGGGCTGGCCATGAAGGCGGCCATGGCCAAGGTGGGTGGCAAGGCCGACGGCAAGAAGGTGTCCGCCCTGGTCAAGGCCGCCCTGGCGGGCGGTTGACCGACCGAGGGGCGCAGGCGGTGCGGGGCCTCGGTGTCGATGCCGCCGGCCGGGCTGGCTGGGTCGGCGTCGTCGTCGACGACCACGGCTTCGCCGGCGCCCACGTCGCACCCACCCTCGCCGAGCTGATCGCAGCAGCCGACGCCACGGGGGTGGTGGGCGCGATCGGCGTCGACATCCCGATCGGTCTCGTCGATGGGCCCAAGCGCACGGCCGACGTCGCCGCCCGGGCCTTCGTCGGCCCGCGCCGGTCCAGCGTCTTCCCCGCCCCGCACCCTGCGGTGGTGCACCTGGACGACTACGACGAGGTGAACCGCACCCTGCGGTCGATGGGTCTCGACGCCATCTCGCGCCAGGGCTTCGGCCTGTTCGCCCGGGTCCGCGAGGCGGCGGCCGTCGCTGCGGATCCCCGAGTGGTCGAGGCCTTCCCCGAGGCGTCGTTCCGGGCGATGGGCGACAGCCTCGTGGCGTCGTCGAAGAAGACCTGGAACGGTGCCGCCGACCGCATCGCCCGCCTCGCCGGCGCCACCCCGTCGATCGTCATCCCGGCCGCCATCGGCCTGGCGGGCGAGGTGCCGGTCGACGACGTGTTCGACGCCGCCGCAGCGGGCTGGTCAGCGTGGCGCCACGCCCACGGCGCCGCCTTCCGTCTCGGCGACGAGACCGAGACCGACACGCTCACCAACCGCCCCATCGCCGTCTGGGTCTGAGCCTCGTCATCCCACGACGGTGGTGGGTGCATACCCGGACTCGGGCGGGTCGTGGGGATCGACGTTGCGAGCGTGCTCATCGGCGATGGACAGGAAGCCAACGCCGTCCGGGTACACGTGACCCACCAGTCGTTTTCCGCTGGCGTCCCACACGTCGACCGCCGAGGTCGGTGCCGACCGCTGCGACGCGACATCAGCGCTGCGTGCATACCCCATGACGTCGCCATGATCGTCTTCCACCGACACGAGGTCGGGCACCAGCGACACGTCCAACGAGCCGTCGGCTCGGAACGCCTGCTCCGGGATCGTGCCTCGGCTTGGTGCGGGGTCCGTGCCCGGTCCGGCGGCAGAGGCGACGGTCGCCGCACCTGCCGCAACCACAAGGAGGAACCCGGTGATGAAGCCTTTGAGCGTGGTCACGGCGGTCGAACGTAGCCAACGCGTTGGGATGGGCGCAACGGAAAGGGCTGAGATGTCCGATTTGAGACCGGGAAATCTCCTCAACCATCAACAATGTCCGAATGTGGCGACGGATAGTCATTGCTTCTCGGCGCGGTATGACCTCGGGACGGTTCAGCCTGGGGTGACGGTGACGCCTCGCCAGAAGGCGATGCGGTCCTTGATCTCGGCGGCGGCGTCCTTCGGGGCGGGGTAGTACCAAGCCGCCCCGGCGTTGCGCTGGCCGTCGACCACGACGTCGTAGTAGCTGGCCGTGCCCTTCCACGGGCAGACGGTGGTGGTGTCGACCGGCTCGATGAGCCCGGCCTTCACGGCCGACGCCGGGAAGTAGTGGTTCCCCTCCACGATGACCGTGTCGTCGCTCTCGGCGATGACCGTGCCGTTCCAGATCGCTTGCACCATGACGGGCTCCTCGTTGCGGGGACGTGGTCCAACCGCATCGAGCTGCCAGGTGTTCCCCTCCAGAAGCCTGCTGGAGCCGGCCGGAGTTGGCGGCCGGCCCGAGCCAGCAGGAGTCAGAGGGTGTTGAGCGGGGGGCGTTCGTGCATCGGGACGGGGAACGGGTCCCGGCCCGGCCGGTGCAGGACCGCCAGGCCGTCGGGTCGGACGCCGGCCCGGTCCAAGATGGCCTGGCCGACGGCGAGCGCCTGCGGGCCGAGCTCGTCGAGCGTGCGGTTGCGGTGGTGGCGCACCCCGAGGTCGACCTGGGCGATGCGCTCGATGCCCGCCACCCGCATGGCGTCGATGAGCAGGGCCACGTCGACCCCGTAGCCCACCACGAACGGCAGCCGCTCGAGGAGCGTGCGGCGCCCGGCGTACTCGCCGGCCAGCGGCTGGGCGATCTCGGCCAGCTCCGGGAAGTACAGCGACAGCAGGGGGCGGGCGAGCAGCTCCGTGACGCGACCGCCGCCGATGCCGTCGGCCTCGGGCCGGTGGTAGTGGCCCTTGACGAAGTCGACCTCCGTGTCGCACACCAGCGCCCCGACCATGCCGAGGATGAAGTCGGGGTCGAAGTCGACGATGTCCGCATCGACCCACACCACGATGTCGCCCGACGACTCGTGGACCGACTTCCACAGGGCCTCGCCCTTGCCGTGGCCTTCGCCGTGGTGGGTCAGCACGGAGGCAGCGTCCACCACCCGGGCACCGGCGGCGCGGGCGACGGCGGCGGTGTCGTCGGTGGAGTGGTCGTCGACCACCACGATCTCGTCGACGAGCGCGGTGCCGTGCGCGGCGATGGCGGCGTCGATGAGCGCGCTGCGGATGGCCGCCACGACGAAGCCGACCGTGGCGTCTTCGTTGCGGGCCGGGATGCAGGCCGAGACCGTGGTCCCGGTGGCCGCCTTCTCCGCCAGGACGTCGGCGAGGTCGAACGCACGCTCGGGATGCGAGCGCACCCCTCGCTGGTCGCTCGACGTGGTCATGGGCGTCATCGTCATCGTTGGACCCCTTCTGGGCAAGACGGGCGCTTCTCCCGTCGGACCTCGTGCCCAACGGTACGGATCGTTCGGGTCGTCAGGATTGCGCCACGGTGAAGGCATCCCCACGCCAACCTGACAGCCCGGGGCTCACCCTCATGGTGGAACGAATCGGGGCCGCCACTACGATCGCCCGCAGCCCGGTGGCCGCCGGGTCCAGCACGACCCGAGGTCCCCTTCCGATGAGCGTCACCGTCCGAGTCCCCACCACCCTGCGCACCCTCACCGGCGGCGCTTCGGAGGTTGCGCTCGAGGGCGCCACCGTGGGCGAGGTGCTCACTGCGCTCGAGGCCGCGCACCCCGGTTTCAAGTCCCGCCTGCTCGATGACGACGGCGGCCTGCGCCGGTTCGTCAACCTCTACGTGGCCGACGACGACGTCCGCTTCCGGGACGGACTCGACACCCCGGTGGCCGAGGGCGAGACCGTCAGCATCATCCCCGCCGTCGCCGGCGGCTGCTGACCCCTTAGCTCCACACCTACGCCGGTCGGCAGGACAGGCCGTTCCGGCTGAGAGCGGTCTCGCGTTCCGTGCTCAGGGCAACACGCGCTCGGTCATCGCTTCGGACGCTGGGTGCGCAACCTCTTGACCTAGGCGTCGCGTCACTATACGGTCATTCGGTGCCGAGGCGTCGCCTGACGCCCACCCCTTCGGCCGGAACCCGTGCGGACCCGTGGGCCCGCCCGGCAGAAGGGAACGTGCATGAAGCACATCATGAAGCGCGCCCGGACCGCGATCGTGGGGCTGGCGGTCGTCGCCGCCAGCCTGGGCACGGTCACCGTGGCGGAGGCGTCACCGGAACCGACCGGCGGTGCGGTGTCGGTCGCCGGCGTGGCGAACGCAGCAGCGGGCGAACCGACGGTTCCCGTAGCGGACGACGCCGGGCGAGCAGTCGCTGACCTCGGCACGGTCGACGTCGAACTGCCACTCGACCCCGACGGCGGCTGGATGATCGACGCGAAGACTGGGCCGCCCGTGACCCTCGGTGTTCCCGGGTCCGGCTCCGAAGGTGAGCTGGTCGGCGGCAACGTCGTCTACGGCGACGTCGCAGAGGATGCGTCGGTGGTCGCCCGGCCGACCACTGACGGAGTGCAAGCGCTCATCGTCATCGATGGACCTGAGGCCCCGACCGAGTACCGGTTCCCGGTCGACGTCGGCGGCGAGGGCGCCGAGCTCCTCCTCGTCGAAGGAGGCCTCATCGAGGTCCACCTGCCGGGGTCGGCCGAAGCTGCGGCCACGGTGATGCCCGCTTGGGCGTTCGACGCTGACGGCACCCCCGTCCCGACCTGGTTCACCCTCGAAGGCAGCACCCTCGTCCAGACGGTCGATCACCAGGGCGCCCCCTACCCGGTCGTCGCCGACCCCAACACCTGTGGAACGATCTCGTGTACCTACTACTTCGGCCGTCGTGCCACCAAGGACATCGCGGGCGGGGGCTCCGTCGGGTTGACGATGGCCTGCGGCACGCTGGCCATCGTGAACAGGGCGGCCGGCGCTGCCTGTGCGCTGCAGTTCGGAGCGCTCGTCCTCCAAGCCATCCGGGCACGGGACCGAGCGGGGCACTGTTTGAAGGTGAAGTATCCGAAATACGGACAGCCAAGGGTGCTGGTACCGCAGATCTACACGGGCAAGTACTGCAAGTGAAGCCGGTAGCAGAAGGGCGATTCCGATGGCTGAGCTTCGAGCAGTGTCAGCTGTCGTCGTGGCGGTGGCGGGAGCGGCTGGGCAGCCTCGGTGTCGTTCTGGCCCTCGGCCTAGCGGTCGCCTGGTTCGGCCGGGGCAGGTGGTGGGCGCTACCGGTTGGTTTCTCAGTCCTTGCAGCGGACTATGCGATCTGGTCAGCGATCGCAACCCGGGACTGGGGCCGGTTGTCTGCACCACGAATCCCTTGGCGGATCGTGTCGCTCAAAGAGTGGCGTGAACGGCTGCGGGAGCGATGGTTCCTCGTGGTGTTCGGCTACGTGGTCTTGTTCGACGTCGTGCCGTTCCCGTCGCCCGAGCACGAGTGGCGGCTACTGCTCGCGCTGCCGGTGCCCTGGGTCGCCGACTACCTGTGGTGCTGTGCGTCGTCGGGGGCGTGGCTGGCTTCGCGGCCGCCGCCTCCGTCGACGCACGAGCAGGGTGACGCCGCGGTCCGCTGAGGCGGGTGGCCGAACGTGGCCGGTGGGGGTCGGTGCGGCCTTGCGAGCGGCCCGTTGCCCCACCGGCGACGTCCAGGTGTTGGCGGCGGGCTCGCAGCAGTCTCCCTCCAACTGCTGCGGGCCCGCCCGCACACGTCGCCTCGCCGGAGCGTTGCGACCCTTCTCCATCGGGTGCGGAGCGTGGTCGTGACATGGGTCGTTCGACCCGAATGCCGCCGCGGAGCGTGGGAATCGGTCCGATCCGCCCGGTGTCGGGGCGCCGTGCGTTAGCAGTCTCGGCCCGCGGTTGCTAACGGCGGCTGGAAGTGGTTGGCTGTTAGCACTCTCCTTAGGGGAGTGCTAGCTGCTCCGGTCGGGGCGGCGAGCGAACACGCCATCCGTCTCCAGGAGAACCCAGGGATGCCCAAGATCATCGCTTTCGACGAGCAGGCTCGCCGTGCCCTCGAATCCGGCATGAACCAGCTCGCCGACGCTGTCGCCGTAACGCTCGGCCCGAAGGGCCGCAACGTCGTCCTCGAGAAGAAGTGGGGTGCACCCACGATCACCAAGGACGGCGTCTCCGTCGCCAAGGACATCGA
>JAOBWH010000157.1 GCA_025463265.1 Ilumatobacteraceae bacterium | reverse complement strand
GCCTGCGCCGCCGACCCCTGCAGCAGCACCGTCCGCACCGGCTCCGGCGGTGGTCCCGTCGGCCCCGCTCCCGAGCAGGGCGCCCACGCCCACCGGCGTCGACACCACGGTCCCGCTGAACAAGATCCGCAAGATCACCGCCGAGCACATGGTCCGCTCCCTGGGCGTGTCGGCGCACGTGTACGTGAGCACCGAGGTCGACTACGAGTCCATCGACCGGGTGCGCACCGCCCACAAGGCGGCGTTCAAGGCCGAGGAGGGCGTGTCGCTCACGTACCTCCCGTTCGTGGCCCGGGCCCTCGTCGACGCCCTCGCCGACTTCCCGCACGTCAACGCCTCGATGGGCGAGGAGAGCGAGCTGGTGGTCCACGGCAGCGTGAACCTCGGCATCGCCGTCGACCTCGATCACGAGGGTCTCATCGTCCCGGTCGTGCACGAGGCGCAGGACCGCCGGCTGCGGGCGCTGGCCCGCGACGTCGCCGACCTTGCGGGACGGGCCAAGAGCCGCCGGCTCGCCGCCGACGAGATCACCGGTGGCACGGTCACCATCACCAACGTCGGCAGCACGGGCAGCGCGTTCCTGCTGCCCATCATCAATCAGCCTCAGGTGATGATCCTCTCCACCGACGGCGTCGCCCGCCGGCCCGTCGTCGTCACCGACTCCAGTGGCGCCGAGAGCATCGCCATCCACTCGGTCGGCAACCTCACGCTCGGCTGGGACCACCGGGCCTTCGACGGCGCCTACGCCGCCCAGTTCCTCGCCAAGGTCAAGGAGATCCTGGAGACCCGGGACTGGGAGACCGAGCTCTAGCGCGATGGCCGCGGCCCGCCCGCTCCACGTCCGCTGGCTCGGCCGCGTCCGCTACCAGGACGCGCTGGCGCTCCAGCACGGCATCCACCGTTCGTCGCCCGACGACCACCTGCTCCTGATGGAGCACCCGCACACGTACACGCTCGGCGTCAACGCCGACCGTGCCCACGTGCTGCGCGACCCGACCTCGGTCGGGGCCGAGCTGGTGCAGAGCGACCGGGGCGGCGACATCACCTACCACGGGCCGGGTCACCTGGTCGGGTACCCGATCCTCCACCTGCCGGGGAAGAACGGCGGCACCAAGCCCGACACCAAGGCCCACGTCGCCGCGGTGGAGCAGCTCATCATCGATGCGCTGGGCGACCTCGGCCTGCGCGCCGACCGGCTGCCCGGTTATCCCGGCGTGTGGGTCGGCGTCGGCACCGGGAACCCGCGGAAGATCTGCGCCATCGGGATCCGGGTCGACCGGGGCCGGAGCCTGCACGGCTTCGGGCTCAACGTCGATCCGGACCTGGCGATGTTCACCCACATCGTCCCGTGCGGCATCCCGGACAAGGCGGTGACGTCGCTGCGGGCCGAGGGCATCGATGCGTCGATGGCCGAGGTGGTCGACGCAGTCGTCGCCCGTGCCACCGAACGGTGGGGGAGCGGCGGCACCGATCGCCACGACGTCGTGTGGCGGCACCGCGACGGTGACCTGGCACCGTTCTCGCTCGGTGCCGGACCTGGGGCGGTGGTGAAGCCCCAGCGGGCGGCGGAGCCGGTGAAGCCGGCCGGGACCTCGGTCCGGCTGCTCGGCCGCCTCGCCCAGGCGGGCGTGGGCGAGGGCATCGACATCGCCGAGCGCAAGCCCGAGTGGATGCGGGCGAAGGCCAACTTCGGACCGGAGTACCTCGAGCTGAAGCGCACCATGCGGAACCTCGATCTGGTCACCGTGTGCGAGGAGGCCGGCTGCCCGAACATCTCGGAGTGCTGGAGCGACGGCACGGCCACCTTCATGATCAACGGCGAGCGGTGCACCCGGGCGTGCGGGTTCTGCCTGGTCGACACGCGCCACCCCGAGGAGCCCGACCCCGGCGAGCCCGAGCGGGTGGCCGCCGCCGTCGAGCAGATGGGCCTGCGCTACGCGGTGCTCACCACCGTCGCCCGCGACGACCTGCCCGATGGCGGGGCCACCCAGTTCGCCGACACCGTCGCCGCCATCCGTCGCCGCACCCCCGGGGTCCAGGTCGAGTGCCTGGTGTCGGACTGCAAGGGCGACCCGGCGAGCCTCGACATCCTCTTCGATGCCCGACCCGAGGTCTTCAACCACAACATCGAGACGGTGGCCCGCCTCCAGCGCGCGGTGCGCCCGTCGGCCGGCTACGCCCGCAGCCTGTCGGTCCTCGCCCGGGCCGAGGCGGCGGGGCTCACCACCAAGAGCAGCATCATCGTCGGGATGGGCGAGACGTTCGACGAGCTGATCGCCACGCTCGTCGACCTGCGTGCCGTCGGGGTGGACATCGTCACCATCGGCCAGTACCTCCGGCCCACCACCAACCACCTCCCGGTGGCGCGGTGGGTGACGCCCGAGGAGTTCGCCGAGCTCAAGCGGATCGGTGAGGCGCTGGGCATCGGCCACGTCGAGTCCAGCCCGCTCACCCGCAGCAGCTACCACGCCCGGGAGGCCGCCGACGCGGCGGCCGTGGAGACCGTGGTCCCGGTCTCCCTCGGCTGACACCGGCTCTCGGCTCCGAGCTCCCAGCGAACTCCCAGGAGCATCGGAGGCGTCCCCGGAGGATCGGGCAGCACCATGGTCCCCACACCAGGAACCAGGAGCCCCCGATGCGCACCCGCCGTCCCCGCCACCGCCCGCCCAGCCCCGTCCCGACGACCGCGCCGGTCGACCTGATCGACGAGCACCCGGAGGATCACGACCGGGGCCTGGCGTTCGACGTGGCCACGCTCGTCGATCGGCGCCGGGCTCTCGGGGTCCTGGCCGTCGGGGCGGCCGGCGTCGCACTGGCGGCGTGCGGATCCAGCGGCAGCGACGGGTCCAGCTCGACCACGAGCGGGTCCAGGCCGACCACCAGCGGGTCCAGCCCGTCGTCCACGTCGTCCCCGTCAGGTTCGACGGGTGCGGCGGACGATACGGCGGCGGTGCCCGAGGAGACGGGCGGTCCCTTCCCGGCCGACGGCACCAACGGCCCGGACGTGCTCACCGAGCAGAGCGTGGTCCGCCAGGACATCACCCGCTCGTTCGGTGATGCCTCCGGCACCGCCGAGGGCGTCCCGATGACCGTGAAGCTCACGCTGCTCGACGTCGGAGCCGGCGGCACCCCGCTCGCCGGCGGCGCGCTGTACCTCTGGCACTGCACCGCCGAGGGCGGCTACTCCCTCTACTCCCCGGGCGTCACCGACCAGAACTACCTCCGAGGCGTGCAGGAGGCCGATGCCGACGGGAACCTCACGTTCACCAGCATCTGGCCCGCCTGCTACGACGGCCGCTGGCCCCACGTCCACTTCGAGGTGTGGAGCAGCCTCGACGACGCCACCTCGGGCGGCCAGAAGCTGCGCACCTCGCAGATCGCCCTGCCCGAGGAGGTGTGCGACGAGGTGTACGCCGCCGACGATCGCTACTCGGCGAGCGTGGGCAACATGGAACGGGTGAGCCTGGACACCGACATGGTGTTCGCCGACGGCTACGCCTCCCAGGTCCCTGCGTGGGAGGGGAGCGTCGCGGACGGCTACACGATCACGATGAACGTCGGCGTCTGAACCGGTGCCGGCACGGACCCCGCCCGCCCGTAGCCTGGTGTGATGGGCCGCAGCTTCCCCGCCATCCCCGACCATCTCGTCTCGTGGATGGAGGAACAGCCCGTCTTCTTCGTGGCCTCCGCCCCGCTCGGCGTCGACGGGCACGTGAACGTCTCGCCCAAGGGCGGCGACAGCTTCCGCGTCACCGGCCCCAACTCCGTGGCGTACCTCGACTTCACGGGCAGCGGCGCCGAGACCATCGCCCACACCCGGGAGAACGGGCGGCTCACGGTCATGTTCACCTCGTTCGGCGCCAAGCCCAACATCGTCCGCCTCTTCGGCCGGGGCCGCCCGGTGCTGCCCGGCGACGACGGCTTCGACGAGCTCGCCGGTCGGTTCCCGCCCAACCCGGGCACCCGCTCGGTGGTGACGCTCGACGTCGCCGAGGTGACCACCTCGTGCGGCTACAGCATCCCGAGGATGGAGCTGATCGGCCCCCGGTCGACGCTCGACGACTGGGCCGAGCGCAAGGGCCCCGACGGCCTGGCCGACTACCGGCGCCAGAAGAACCAGACCTCGATCGACGGTCTCCCAGCACTGGCGGACTGAGGCCGGTACGTTCGGCCGCATGGCTGAACGGGATGTGACCGCACTGTTCGAGGGTGGGAGGTTCTTCGAGGGACCGAGGTGGCGCGACGGCACCTGGTGGGTGTCGGACTTCTACCGCCACACCGTGTCCCGCATCGGCACCGACGGCTCCGAGACCGTCGTCGTGGAGGTGGAGCAGCAGCCGTCGGGGCTGGGCTGGCTGCCCGACGGGTCGCTCGTGATCTCCTCGATGAAGGACCACAAGGTGCTGCGCTTCGCCGACGGTGCCCTGTCGGTGCTGGCTGATCTCGCCGGCATGGTCGGCGGCCACCTCAACGACCTGGTCACCGACGCCAACGGGCACACGTTCGTGGGCAGCTTCGGCTTCGACCTCATGGGCGGCGGCGATCCGGCGACGGCGCCCCTCATCCGCGTGGACCCCGACGGCACCGTCACCACCGCAGCCGAGGACCTCTACTTCCCGAACGGCACGGTCATCACGCCGGACGGCTCCACCTTGATCGTGGGCGAGACCATGGGGAACCGCTACACCGCCTTCGACCTGGCCGCCGACGGCACCTTGTCGAACCGGCGGACGTGGGCGGCGTTCGGCGAGCTGCCGACCACCAGCTCCTTCGCCGAGGGCATGGCCCAGATCAAGGTGTCGCCCGACGGCTGCACGCTCGACGCCGAGGGCCACATCTGGTCTGCGGATGCGCTCGGCAACCGCTGCGTCCGGGTCGCGCCGGGCGGGGAGATCGTCGACGAGATCACCGTGCCGGGCGGTCTGGGCGTGTACGCCTGCCAGCTCGGCGGGGACGACGGCCGGACGCTGCTGCTGTGCTCGGCGCCCGACTTCTTCGAGCACAACCGGGTCGCCGCGAACGAGGCCGTGCTGTTCACCACCACGGTCGACGTGCCCCACGCCGGGCTGCCGTGACCTTCGTGGTCCGCCCGTAACCTGCACGCCATGTCTGCTGATCGCTTCGCCCGGGTCCGTGCCGCCATGGCCGAACAGGGCACCGACGTGCTGCTGCTCTCCGTCGGACCGGACCTGCCGTGGCTCACCGGCTACGAGGCCATGCCGCTCGAGCGCCTCACGATGCTCGTGGTCCCGGTCGACGGCGACGCCACGCTGGTGGTGCCCCGGCTCGAGGCGCCCCGGGTGGTCGAGAAGCCGGACCTGTTCTCGCTGCGGCCGTGGGACGAGACCGACGACCCGATCGCGATCGTGGCCGGTCTGGTGGGAGGCGCCGGGTCGCTCGCCGTGGGCGACAAGACCTGGGCCCGGTTCCTGGTGGATCTGCAGGGCCAGCTGCCGTCGGCCACGTGGACGAAGGCCAGCGACGTCACCGGGCCGATCCGGGCCGTGAAGGACGCGGCGGAGATCGCCGCCCTGCGCGCCGCATCCCACGCCGCCGACCGGGTGGCCGCCCAGCTCCAGGCCGGCGCGATCGCGCTGGTGGGCCGCACGGAGGCCGAGGTGTCCACCGACATCGGCAACCGGCTCGTCGCCGAGGGCCACCACCGCGTGAACTTCGCCATCGTGGCGGCGGGCGAGAACGCCGCCAGCCCGCACCACGAGCCGGGGCACCGGGTGATCCGGGCGGGCGAGGTGGTCCTGTGCGACTTCGGCGGGACCATGGCGGCCCCCGACGGCACCGGCTACTGCTCCGACATCACCCGCTGCGTGTCGATCGGGCAGCCTCCGGCCGAGGTCGCCGACGCCTACGCCGTGCTCCTCGAGGCTCAGCAGGCGGCGGTCGCGGCGGCCACGGTCGGCACCCCCTGCGAGGAGGTGGACGCGGTGGCCCGGCGCATCATCACCGAAGCGGGCTACGGCCCCCGGTTCATGCACCGCACCGGCCACGGGATCGGGGTGGAGGAGCACGAGGACCCGTACGTGGTGGCGGGCAACGCCACGCCGCTGGCCCCCGGCCACGCGTTCAGCGTGGAGCCCGGCATCTACACCGCCGGCGGGTGGGGCATGCGCCTCGAGGACATCGTCGCGGCGGCCGACGCCGGCCCCGACCCACTCAACCTCGCGGACCACGCGCTCGTGGTCGTCGACGGGTAGTCCCGGACGGGTGGTCCCGGACGAGTGGTCTCCGGGGGACGGTCCCAGACGGGAACGGCCCTACTTGGCGCCCTTGCGGAGGATGACCACCGGGACGGTCTTGGCCAGGATCGCCAGGTCCGTGGCGAGCGACCAGTTGTCGACGTAGTACAGGTCGAGCCGGGTGTAGTCCTCGAACGACGTGTCCGAGCGGCCGCTGACCTGCCACATGCCGGTGATGCCCGGCTTCACCCGCAACCGCTGGGTCAGGAGCGCATCCCACTCCTCGGTCTCGTGGGGGAGGGCGGGCCGGGGCCCGACGAGGCTCATGTCGCCGCGGACCACGTTCCACAGCTGCGGGATCTCGTCGAGCGAGGTCACCCGCAGGAACCGGCCGACCCGGGTGATGCGGGGATCGTCGGTCATCTTGAAGAGCGGGCCGTCGGCCTCGTTGAGCTCGCGCAGCTCCGCGAGGCGGGCCTCAGCGTCGACCACCATCGTGCGGATCTTGAGGACCGGGAAGGGCTCGGAGTCGCGACCGACGCGGATCTGTCGGAAGAGCACCGGGCCCTTCGAGTCGAGCTTCACCGCCACGGCGACCACGAGCATGATCGGTGCGGTGGCCACGAGGAGGGCGCCGGCGCCGATGAAGTCGAACGTCCGCTTGGCCCAGGCCCGCCACCCGCCTCGGGTGACCGGCTCCACGTACACGATCGGGAAGCGGCCGAGTGGCCGGACGGTGAGGCGCTGCGACGAGATGTCTCGCAGCGTGGACGAGAGCTCGACGTGGACGCCCTGGTCGAGGAGGTCGCGGGCGAGCCGGTTGGTCACGGCGCTCTCCACCGCGCTGGCGGCGACGATGACGCTGGCGTTGGGGTACTCGTGGAGGATGCCGGGGAGCTCGCTCACCCCGCCCAGGAGCGGCACGCCGGGGACCGGTTCAAGGGTGAGGACGCTGTCGTCCACGAACCCGACGACCTCGTAGCCGAGCCACGGCTCGCTCTGGAGCATGGCGGCGATGTCGCGGCCCTCGGGGTTGGCGCCGGCGATGACGACGGATCGCACCATCTGGCCGCCGGAGCGCAGCCGGAGGAAGATCCGCCGGGCGATCTCCCGCTCGATGGTCACGATGACCACGGCCGAGAGGCACAGCACCACGAGACCGCCGCGGCTGGGGAGGATGCCGGCGATGTTGGCGGCGACGGCGACAGCCAGCGTGCCGAGGAGCGAGGCGTTGACCACCCGGCGGAACTCGTCGATGCGCCGTCCGATGAACCGGGTGTTGTAGAGCCGCTGCTTGGCGAAGACGCCCAGCCAGATCGGGATGGTGAGGACCGACGTCCACCACAGCTGCTTGGCGGCGTGGAGGGCGCCGAGGTCGAGACGGGAGACCAGCACCGCCGCGAAGGTGGTGAACGTCACGATGGCGAGCGCATCGGCGGCCATCAGCAGCAGCTTGGGGCGCAGCGAGGACGCAGACCGGGGCGCCGGCGCCTGGGGCGCGGCGACGGCGGAGGTCGTCGACGGCTCCGGGCCCTCGGCCGAGATCGGCCGGAGCACCGTCTCGCTCGCGGTGCGCTCAGACATTGTCACGGAGCGTAGCGGATGATGGTCTGATGGTCACGACGGGTCACCAAGGGTGGTGGAACGGGCGGCTGGTGGGACTGACGTCGCTCCTATCGGCACCAAGCTCTACGATCCGCGGCAATGCGGAGCTGGTCTCGGCGGCGGATCGTCGTCCTCGTCGTCACTGGGCTGGTGGTGGTCTGGTTGGGTGCCGTGTGCTGGCTGCTCGTGGGTGCCCGCAGCGAGATGGCCGCCGGCACCCGGGATCTGCGCCAGGTGCGGCGCCAGGCCTCGATCTCGACGCTGGTCGCCCCGTCCAGCCGCGCCCAGCTGGCCTCGGCCACCCGTCACTTCGACCGTGCCGAGGCCAAGGTCGACAGCCCGGTCCTCTCGCCGCTGAAGCTGGTGCCGGTCGTGTCCCGCCACCTCCGCGCCGCCCAGAAGGTGGTCGACGCCTCCCAGGACGGCGCCGCCGCAGCCGACGAGGCCCTGGCCTCGCTGGTCACCATCACCGAGCGACCCCGCACGGCAGGGCCCGAGCGGGTGCAGACGCTGCGGGATCTGGCCCGCACGGCGGCGACGGCGCACGATGCCCTCGACGAGATCGACCCGGGTTCGCCGGACGCGCTGATCGGGCCGCTCGGCGACGCAGTGGCCGAGCTCGACGAGCAGCGGGTGGAGGCCGCCGGTGCGGCGGCCCGCCTGGAGCGCACGAGCCTGGCCGTCGCCGACATCCTCGACGGCCCGACCCCCTACCTGCTCCTCGGCGCCAACAACGCCGAGATGCGCAACGGGTCGGGGATGGCCCTCTCGGCGGCCGAGCTCGCCTTCGACCACGGCCGCATGCAGCTGGGCGACGTCCGGCCCACGGCGGACCTGGTGCTGCCGCCCGGATCCGTGCCCGGCACCGGTGACCTGGCGGCGAACTGGCCGTGGATCGACACGGGACGCGACCTGCGCAACGTCGGCCTCACCGCCGACTTCCCCCAGAGCGCGGCGCTCGCCGCCGACAACTGGGCGAAGGTGGCGGGCGGCGGCGACGTCGGAGGCGTGATCCTCGTCGATGTCGACGGTCTGCGAGGCCTGCTGCGGGTCGTCGGCCCGGTCGAGGTCGACGGCGTGCGCTACACCGCCGACAACGTCCGGGGCGAGCTCCTGCGCGAGCAGTACCGGCGCTTCGACGGTGACCGAGGCGGGCGGCGCGACCAGCTCGGTGCGGTCGCCCGGGTCATCTTCGATCGCCTCGAGGCGGGCGACTGGAAGCTCGAAGCTCTGGCCACCGAGCTCTCGGACGCGGTGCAGGGCCGTCACCTCATGGTGTGGTCGGCCGACGAGGGGGCGGCGAAGGCGTGGGCCGAGGTCGGCGCCGACGGCCACCTCCGCGACGACAGCCTGTCGGTGGGCTTGCTCAACCGCGGTGCCGACAAGGCCGACTCGTGGATGGACGCATCGGTGGCCATCGGGTCCGAGGAGCGCGTCGACGGTCGCCGCGAGCTCACGATCACCTACGAGATCGAGAACCGGACGCCGGGAAGCGGGCCCGCCTACCTGGTTGGGCCCAACGTCGACGGGCTGGAGGCGGGTGACTACGCCGGTCTGGCGGTGGTCAACCTTCCGGCGGGCACCACCGGCGTCGAGATGACCGGCGCCGAGGTCTTCCTCCAGGGCGGCGACGGGCCGACGGTGGTCGTCGGCGGCCGGGTCACCCTGCGGCGCGGCACCACCGGCTCCGTCGTGGTGCGCGCCCTCCTGCCCGAGGGCGTGGACCACATCACCGTCGAGCCGTCGGCTCGCATCGAGCCCACGACCTGGACCGTCGACGGCCGGGAGCTGGGGCGCGACCGGCGCCGCACGATCCGCCTCGACGGCGGCTGAAGCACCTCACGCAGCGTGTTGACCGGTGCGGTCCGACCGCGTAGGGTGACGGCATGTCGCTGCGCCGCACGTTGTCGTTGACCATCGCCCTCGTCGTCGCCAGCCTGATGTGGGCCGCGGCGCCTGCCGGTGCCACGGAGAACCCCGACTACACGGCGCCGCCGCCCACCACGATCATCACCACGCCGCAGCCCCCCGCCGCCGGCGTGAAGACGGCCGTCGCCGTCACCCCGGTGCGCACCCGCCTCGCCATCACCGGCAGCGATGCCACCGGGACGGTCGTCCTCGGCGCCTCGCTCGTCACCCTCGGCGCCGGCGTCCTGGTCATCCGGCGCCGCAAGGTCGCCGCCCTCTAGCTCAGCGTGTGTTCGGTGCCCTGCTTCCTGACCGCAGCGAGGTGCACCGCTTCGAGGGGGAACGTCACCCTGGCCCGGCGGGAGACCGCTGGCGCCAGGGCCGACGCCCCGCCCGTCGCTCCGTGAGCGGATCCACGACGGCGCGGAACGCGTCGATGGTGGCGGCCGACGCGCCCCGCTCGGGCGGGATCTTCACGCGAGACGGTTCGGCGAGCGCCGCATCGATCAGGTCGTGGAGCTCGGCCTCGTCGCCCGCCAGCCACACCAGGTCCTTCGCCGCCATCCAGGCGGTGAAGGCGACCTGGTGGTCATCGACGACCTCCTGGAAGCGCCCCAGCCGGGGGATGACGATGGGACGCTGGCCCACCGAGCGGGCGTCCATGATCGTGGCCGGTCCGCCCTGGGCGATCACCACGTCGGACTGGGCCATCTCGGCCACCAGCTCGTCGTAGCCCAGCATCACCACGGCGGTCCCGTGCGCCGGCGGATCGGCGGTGCCGTGCTGGACGAGCACGTCGGCATCGGGGTGCGCCGCCGCCCAGCGGTCGACCCACCCGATCAGGCGGTCGAAGCGGTGGTGGTCGGTTCCCACGGTGACCAGGATGCGGCTCACAGCAGCGGACCGATCACGATGCTGCCGGGGTAGTGCTCCTGCTGCTCGGGCCACTGCACGCAGAACCGGGTGGCGATGGGTCGGCACAGCCGGCCGGTGAGGGTGGGCGAGTCGATGCGGTCGAACACCTCGACGTAGACGGTGGGGATCCGCAGCAACCGGGCCACCAGGAAGAACGGCACGGCGACGGCGGCCCCGGTGGAGATCACGATGTCGGGGCGGAGCCGGCGGACGTGGCGGACCGCCAGCACCGAGTTGCGCAGCAGGTTCGCGACGTTGCGCGTCGTGGGGTGGTACGCCCAGATCACCGCCTCGTCGGCCAGCAGGGAACGGGCATCGGGCTTGTCGAAGGTGACCCACGTCCGGATGCACCCGTCGGACCACGGCTGGAGGCGCACGAGCTGGGCCAGGTGGCCGCCGGCGGAGCCCACGAGCAGGGCGTGGGGGCGTTGGGCGGCAGCGGTCATCGGCGGAACCGTAGCCCCCGGTTGGCCCGACCCCGAGCAGGCTCCGTACCCTCGACAACGCCATGATCGAGCTCGACGCTGCGTCCTTCCTCCTCCAGTGGGCGGTCGGCGGCCTGTTCTTCACCTGGGTCACCACCCGGCGCCGCGAGGTCGGCATCGGGTACGGCTGGACGATGCGCATCACCTTCGGCCTCATGGCCGCGGCGTCGATCCTGGTCAGCCGGTTCCTCCATCCCGTACCGGTGCGAGACGCCGCGGCGGTGGGCGTGGTCCTGGCGACGGCGTACGCCTACTTCGTGTCGTACCAGCGACGGGCGGCGGGGGTGGCCGGCCAGCGGGAGGTGGTCGAGCGCCGGACCGCGCGCGTCGCCGCCATGACCGGCATCGACAAGGACGAGGAGCGCTTCGACCGGGACGTTCCCGAGTTCCCGCCTTCGCTCGACCTGATCGCCCCGGCCATCGGGGTGATCGGCCTGGTGGCCGCCGGCATCGACGCCGGCTCGCCGGCCTGGCTGTCGGTGGCCCGCATCCTCATCGGTGCCGCGTTCCTCGGTGCCATCACCGACGCCATGCTGCTCGGCCACTGGTACCTGGTGCAGCCCGGCCTGGCCCGCGGCCCCCTGCTCGAGCTGGTGCGCTGGACCCAACGGATCTGGCCGTTCGAGGTCCTCATCATGGTCATCCCGGTCTCGCAGGGCATGCTCGCCGTGCTCAGCGGATCGATCGACGACGACTACGGCGGCATCCTGGGCTGGATGTGGGCGACGTGTGCGGTGACCACCCTGGGCCTCCTGCTCGTCACCCGGGCGGCGCTCAAGGAGCGCCAGTACTCGGCGGTGATGGCGGCCACCGGGCTGCTCTACCTGGCGATCCTCACCGCCTTCGGCACCGACCTGGTCGCTCGGGCCGTGCTCAGCTGAGGCAAGCTGGGGCCGATAGACACCGGGTCCGATGTCCGATCCGTCCGATCGACCCGTCCGGCACCGCCCCAACGGAGACCTCCGTGCCCGAGCTCCTGCTCCAAGAGACCAGCCCGTACCTGACCCGCCGAGCCTCGCTGCTGCGCGGCGACGGCGACCTGTACCTCTACCTCGAAGACCTCGTGAGCCAGACGCCGGCCACCACCGCTGCGGTGTGGGTGGCGAACTACCTCCCGGCACCCACCGACGCCTCGGTGGTGTCGCCGAACGGGACTCCGCCCCGGATGGGCGCCGGCGGCACCCGCTTCCCCGAGGGCTGCCCGGACCTGGGCCGGGCCATGAGCCTCGTGTGGTTCGAGGAAGGCGACGCGGTCGCCGTCGTCGACGCCGAGGGCGTGCTGGCCGCCATCCCCGGATGGGCCGGTCGCAGCGACTTCTACGGCTACTCCCGCTACGCCCGGGGCCGCACCGGCCTGGCGTGGGAGCTGACCCGCGACGCCAACCACGCGCTCGAGGCCAAGGTCATCGAGTCACGAGAGTTCTGGACCTGGCGGGAGGCCGGCGCCTGGAACGAGGTCCGCGCCACCGGCCTGGCCCACATCGAGAACCGCACCGGACCGCAGGAGGCCGCCTGGCCGCTCGGCACGGCCCGCTTCCCGGAGCTGATCGCCACCCGTCACCGGGTCGGCGAGATGCCCGTGTGGGTCACGGCGACCACGGGCCTGTCGGCCCAGCGCATGGCCGGGGTCGAGCAGTACGTCGATGAGCCCGAGCGCGCCGGCCGCATCGAGCTGGCCGTCGCCCGGTCCATCCCCGACCAGGCGGGCGCCGAGCTCCTCAGCTCGCTCGCCACCATCCCGTTCGGCCGCTGCACCTGGTTGGGCGAGGGCCACACGATCGGCGGATCACCCGGCAACTACCCGCCGTTCGGCGCCGACAAGGCGGCGGTGCTGCTCACCGCCAACCCGCCCGCAGGTAGCCGGTACCCGATGCCGGACCTCCAGGGCCTGCGCCGCCGCGGCGAGCCGGTGACGTACCTGTGGGTCATGGTCATCGACGAGGAGACGTTCCGCCTCGCCCGCGGCCGCGACGCCCGCGCCGCCATCGCCCACCTCCAGGCGAACGGCGCCAACTGGGTCCAGTAGGTCGCTACTCGGCGATCTGGAACGAGCCCGGGAGCTTCAACCAGTCGAGGTAGAGGTCCTGGAGGTCGTCGCTCTCGCGGATGACCATGACGATCAGGCCACGGGGGCCGACCTGGGCGGCGACCAGGTAGCCCACCACGGGCCCCCCGTCGACGGTGCCGGTGAAGCTGGCCGTGCGGCCGGGCACCTGGGCGATGTGCGACTCCTCGACCGGCGACAGGTCGCCGTTGTACCGGTTCGCGATCGCCGCGAACTCGGCGTCGACGTCGAACGTCGACGCCTCGAGGCCCTTGACCTCGACGGTCTCGGTGGTGCCCTCGCCCGCGTCGGCCGTCCAGACCTGACCGGTCCCGTCGGCGTTGCTCACGCCGGCGTCCTCGGGCTCCTCGGCCATCGTCCACGAGATCCCGGTGCCCGAGGCCACGTCGACCCGGCCGTCGCTGGGCCCTGCGTCGGTCGTGGTGGTGGCCTCCGTGGTGGTGGTGGCCTCCGTCGTGGTGGTGAGGCGGGTGGTGGTGGGGTCCTCGAGGTCGCTGATGTCGACGCCGTCGGCGTCCTTCTCGACGACGGTGGCCTTGGTGGCGCTGGTGTCGCCCCCGTCGTCCGAGCCGCCGAGCACGACGACCAGGCCGATGATGACCAGCAGC
>JAOBWH010000128.1 GCA_025463265.1 Ilumatobacteraceae bacterium | reverse complement strand
ACCGGCGCCTGGATCGCGGTGGTCAGCGGCGCCACGGGCGCCCGCCTCTACAACCTGGGCGAGAACACGCGTGTCGGCTTCCAGGGCTCGGCGGCCATCGCCGACCTCGACGGCGACGGTCGGCTCGACGTCGTGGCCGCCGGCACCTCGGCGTCGGGCGTCGGCACGATCACCCGATGGCAACTGCCGGCGTCGGCCAGGCTCGGGACCCTCGGCTGGCCCCAGTTCCGTCGCGACAGCCGCCGCACCGGCTCGTGGACAGCACCGACGGGTACCGATGTGGTCGGTGTGGCCCGCCAACCGGGTGGATCGGGCGCCAGCTACTGGACGGTGTGGAGCAACGGCCGGGTCGACGCCCACGGCGGGGCGCCGGCCCTCGGCTCGCTGGTCGGCACCGCGCTGGCCCAGCCCGTCGTCGGGATGGCACCGACGCCGTCGGGCAAGGGCTACTGGCTGGTCGCGCGCGACGGGGGCATCTTCAGCTTCGGCGACGCCCGGTTCCTGGGCTCGACCGGGAACGTGCGGCTCAACCGACCCATCGTCGGCATGACCTCGAGCCCGTCCGGCAACGGCTACCTCTTCGTGGCGTCTGACGGAGGGATCTTCACCTTCGGCGACGCCAAGTTCCTCGGGTCGGAGGGCTCGGTCCGGCTGAACCGACCGGTGGTGGGCATGGCCTCCACGCCCTCGGGCAACGGCTATTGGCTGGTCGCCTCCGACGGGGGCATCTTCACCCACGGCGACGCCCCCTTCCTCGGATCGACCGGCGCGGTAGCCCTGGCCAAGCCGATCACCGGCATCACCGTCACGCCGAGCGGCGCGGGGTACGAGTTCGTCGCGACCGACGGCGGGGTGTTCACCTTCGGCGACGCCAAGTTCTTCGGCTCGACCGGAGGGTCGCCCTCACCCAGCCCGGTCGTCGGCCTGGCCCTGAACGACGCGGCCAGCGGCTACTGGCTGGCCACCGCGGCCAGCCAGATCACCGGGTTCGGCTCCGCCATCCCCTGACCGGCCCCGGTCAGTGGTAGGAGCGCAGGGCGTTGCGCATCTTCTGGAAGTGGTCGACCCGCCAGCCGTCCTGGTCCTCGCCCCAGCCGACCTGACCCTCCATCTCCCACCGCATGAGGGCGTTGGAGCCGGCGCCGTTCTCGATCATGTGGCTGACCGCGGCGCCCTCGGCCTCCATCGTGCGACCCTCGCGGTCGACGCACAGCACCTCCATGTGCTGCGAGAGGCCGGTGTCGGGGTCGCGGTAGTTCTTCATGCGGCTCTTGGTCTTGTCCAGCCGCGTGAAGCGGCCGTCCTTGAGCAGCCAGCCCATGTTCATGGGTGACCAGCCGTGACGGTCACCGTCCTGGGGCCGGACGAAGCTGAGGAAGCCGGTCTGGTCGTCGACGTGGCCGAAGATGTACTGGATCCGGCCGCGGCCCCGTTCGCGCTCGACCTGGCGCCACCGCGGACCACCCGGATCGGAGATGCGGTACTCGCCCCGGACGTACTCCGACTTCTGGCTCTGCGAGTGGTGGCCGCCTCGCGGACCCCACGTGCGGTCGCGCACCGACCAGCTGTCGATGGGGATGCGCTCGCCGTGCAGCACCAGCTCACCGGTGATGTGGCCGAGCTGGTCGAGGTGCGGGTTGTACATGGCCGGCGCCTCGCCCGGGGTGAAGCGGTGGGGCGCGTGCACGCTGCGGTGCTCGATCTCCAGCGAGAAGTCCTGCTCGGCGTCCGCGTAGGTGATCTCGTAGTCCATGAGCGACTCGAGCATCTTCACCCGGAACCCGCCGTTCGGGAACGTGAGGTCACGCAGGTCGGCGTCGGCCGGCATCGGGAGGTCCGGCTTGTTCTTGTAGTACGCCAGCCGACCGGGATCGGCCCCGCTCGGGTCCCACGCGAACACGCGCCACGTCACCTGGTCGCGGTTGGTGTGGTAGCCGGCGTGCAGCCACATCCCGAGCCGGCGCTCGGGGATGTTGAAGCACCACCACGTGGTCTCCACCCAGAAGGGATCGGTGGAGGCGCGGTGGTAGGTGTCGTCCTCGGGCACGAACGGCGTGTCCTCGGTGACGTCCTCGGCTGCGGGTGTCTGGTCGCTCATCGGTCGGCACCGTACCGAGGTGCCCCCCGTCGTGCTGGGGCGGTCGCCTCAGTCGATCCAGTAGCGGCGGACCGGCGCCGGGCCCGCCGCTGACTGGACGACCGAGTCGAGGATTCCGCCGCACCGTTCGATCATCGCCGCCGACGCGACGTTGTCGTCGTCGCAGGTGACGAGGACCCGTTCGATCCCGACCGATCGGGCGACGAGCAGGCTCTGGCGGAGGATCTCGGTGCCAACCCCCCTTCCTCGCCAAACCGGTCGCACGCCGACGCCGATGTGCCCGCCCTCGCGCCGCAGGGTCTCGTTCAGCTCGTGGCGCACCGACGCCCGGCCGACCACCTCGCCACCGAGCTCGGCGAGCAGGAACGTCGAGGCCACCATGCCCGGGTCGACGCCGACACCGCGACTCCGGGCCCGGCAACGATCCACGTACTCGCTCCAGGGCCCGCCGTCCCAGCCGAGGAGGAAGGTGAAGTCCACCTCGGCCAGCTCCGCGTGGGCACGCAGGGCACTGGCTTCGTCCTCGAGCCGTGGCGCTCGGAGCCGCAGGGCAGTGGCCATGGTGGAGAGGTACGAAGGCAAGGGCGCAGGCCCACCATCCGCCTCCGGCTCGCCCGGCACGAGCCTCATCGGGAGCACGCCGGCCCACACCGGCAAGTCGAGGTCCTCCGGCTCCTCGATCGCTCCGCCAGTGCGGACTTTGGCCGAGCCCTCTTCGATGCGGAGCCGGAGGAACCTGGTCGCCCGCAGTTCGGCGTCGGTGGGCGGTCGAGCTTCGGCCGAGCGACCAGTCGCCAGGTGGTCGAGCAGGCGGCCGAGGCCCGGCGCAGTTCATCAGGGTCCGTGACCGGCTCGAGGTCGCCGAACAGCACCACCGACCGGAAGTTCATCGAGTGGTGGAACGCCGAGCGGGCAAAGACGAGCCCATCGAGCAACGTCACCGTGACGCAGGCGGCGGGCGCATCGGTGGGCCCTCGCAGGAGGTCGTTCGCCACCCCGCCGTGGAGGTAGAGGTGGTCATCGATGCGGGCGTAGGTCATCGGCAGCACGACCGGCCCCCGAGCCGTGTGCTGACGCCGACGTGGCCCACCAGGGCCTCGTCCAGCACGGCGTGCACCACGGCACGGTCGAACGAGCTGCGCTCCCGCTTCCGGCGCAACCGCGTCCTGTCCGTCTCCGTCAGCTGCTCCCCCGTGGCCATGACCCACCTTCACCGCGCGGCCGGCCCGGCCGCTGGGGATTATGGCGGTGGCCGGTTGCGGTGGCGGTTGTGGAAGCCGCAGGCCAGGCGGCCGTTGTCCTGGCGGGTGATCCCGCCGGCGGCGGACGGTTCGATGTGGTCGGTCTCGCAGCCTTCGGCCGGGACGTCGCACATGGGGTGGTAGCACTCGCGGTCGCGGCGGGACACGGCGGTCTTGGTGGCCCCGGTGAAGAACCGGCGGGTGACGCCGACGTCGATCACGCGTGACGGGCCGTCGAACACGACCCGCTCGATGTAGGCGTCATCGAGCCACGGGAGGAGCGAGCCGGGCCTGACCGGCGTCTGATCGGCCAGCTCGCAGATCCGTCCGGCGAACGTCTCGTAGCCGACGAGCACGCTGAACAGCGGCGCCGGCCGCTTCCCGTTCCTGGGGGCGGTGCGGGCCCGGACCCCCATCTCGACCAGCGCGTCGGCCCGACGCTGGGCCGGGGTGCGGTCCAGCTCAGCCAGCGCCGGGTCCCGGCCGAGCCGTTCCTTGGCTGTCGTCCAGTCGAGCTGGAACAGCTCGTCTTCGATCCGGCGCCATTCGTTGCTGAAGACCGTGCCGCCGATCGGGTCGAGGAGGAAGTCACCGTGCCAGGCCCCACCAAAGGTCTGGGCCACGTTGGCCTGCCGGTCGGCATACAGCCGTTCAGCGTCGACCTCGACCCCGTCAGGGTCGGCCAGCTGACGCCAATACGTCAGGCTCCGGTGCCAGGTCGCGTACCGAAGATGGGATGCCTGCGAGACCAGCAGCGCCTCGTCCCGGGCCATCGCCTCGGCCGTCACGTCATTGCGCTCGGCCGCCAATGCCGACACGTGCGCCCCATCGATCGCACCGCAAAGCCACGCCGCCTCGGCCACCGGCAACGTTCGGAGCTCACGCCCCAAGCGCAACCGGCGATGACACGCCTGCTTCGGCAGCCGGGTCTCGGTCGCCAACCATTGCGCCCCCGACTTCGCCCCAGCCGGAGCCCACTCGCGATTGGCGTCCCACAACCCCGCCGCCCGCACCGCCACCGCCTCCAACCGCGACAGCTGCCGGAACAACTCGACCACCGAATCACTGTCGGCCAGCACCGAAACATCAACTGCCGCAAGGGCATCGATCGCTCCGGCCAGCTCCCCGATCACCCCAACATTCTCCCATGGGGGTGTGACAATTATCGGGCAAAGCGGACAGGCGTTGACCACGCAACGTTGACGACTGGGGCGGAGCCACCCACGCTGCCCTCATGGACTGCCAGTGCGGCTTCGTGTTCGACGACGTGAGCCCGGCGACGATCGGCCCGACGCTGCGAGCCAACGCCCTCGGCTGGGCCGAGCGGCTCGTCGGCGACAACACCTTGCTCCGCACTCGGCCTGCTCCCGAAGTGTGGTCGCCGCTGGAGTACGGGGCGCACACCCGTGACGTGCTGCTCAACATCCGGGATCGCGTCCTCCTTGCCCTGCTGGAGGACCATCCGACGTTCGCGCCGATCCATCGTGAGGAGCGGCTGGCGGTGGCTCGGTACGAGCACGAGCCGGTCCAGCAGGTGATCGACGGCATCCGTCTTGGCGCCGACCTGCTGGCGTGGCTGCTCGACGGGCTGGGGCCTGAGGCGTGGGGGCGGACGGGCGTCTACGCCGGCGTCGACCGTGACGTCACCTGGATCGCCCGCCAGGCGCTGCACGAAGCCACCCACCACTTGGGCGACGCCGAACGGGCCGGCCGCCCCTAGTCTCCGGAGCGGAGGTGTCCGCTGACCTGGTGGCAGCCCCCGCCTTCAAAGCGGGTGAGGGGTCGTTGAGGCCCCTGGCGGGTTCGATTCCCGTCCACCTCCGCCATACTCCGGCCATGGCAGTGAAGCTCACCGAGTACAGCCACGGGGCCGGGTGCGGCTGCAAGCTGGCGCCGACGATCCTGGCCGAGGCGCTGGCCGGCTTCGCCCCGTCGCATCCCGATCTCCTGGTGGGTCCCGACACGGGCGACGACGCCGCGGTCTGGCGCTTCGGTGACGACGGCCTGGTGCTGACGACCGACTTCTTCACCCCGATCGTCGACGATGCCTTCGACTGGGGCCGTATCGCCGCCACCAACGCCGTGTCCGACGTCTACGCCATGGGCGGCACGCCGTTCCTGGCGCTGAACCTGGTCGCCTGGAACACCGAGGCCCTCGGCGTCGACCTGCTCCGGCAGGTGCTGGCCGGCGGTGCGGCGGTGGCCGCCGAGGCCGGGTTCGTCGTTGCCGGCGGCCACTCCATCGAGGACCCCGAGCCCAAGTACGGGATGGTCGTGCTCGGCAAGGTCGACCCGACGCGCATGCTCGAGAACAGCGGCTTCCGGGCCGGGGACGTGCTGGTGCTGGCCAAGCCCCTCGGCGTCGGGGTCATCACCACCGCGGCCAAGCGAGGCACGGCCACCGACGCCCAGCTCGCCGACGCCGTCACCGCCATGACCACCCTCAACGCCGACGCCTCCCGGATCGCGTTGGAAGCCGGCGCGACGGGCGCCACCGATGTCACCGGCTTCGGCCTCCTCGGCCACCTGACCCGTGCGTTGCGCTCGTCCGGCATGTCGGCCGTGGTCGACGCCTCGGCCGTGCCGTTGTTGGACGGGGCCCGGGAGCTGTGCGCGGCGGGCGCCTCTCCTGGCGGGACGGCGCGGAACTTGGCCTGGTGCGGAGCCTCGGTCGAAGGCGGCGACGAGCTGACCCGCAACCTGTTGGCGGACCCGCAGACGTCGGGTGGGTTGCTGTTCGGGGTGTCGCCGTCGGAGTTGGAGGTGGCCTTGGCGGCGTTGGCAGCGACCGGTCATCGCGCGGCGGCCATCGGGACGGTGCAGACGAGTTCTCCCGGCACCATCGTGATCACTGGCTCGGCCTGAGCGCCCTCGTAGGCGAGGTGGACCGCCGTGGTCCATTGGTGGGACTTGCTCGAGCATGGTGGCAAAACTCTCGCCGCGCAACGTCCGCAGTGGACGGTGTTCTCGGGTGAGTGTGGAGACGTCACCAGAGTGAAGTGGTCTCAGTACAAGGGCCGCGTTGACGTCCTCCATGGAGGTACCCCATGCCAGCCGTTCTCGACTGCTGGCCACCAGCTAGGTTCGGCGGACGCCCGAGACATGTGGCCGACCCTGGTAAGTGCTGTGCTTGCCGTTAGCCCGCTCGCGTTCGTAGCCGAGAACGTCCCGGCGCTCGGCTCAGCGAAGTTCTCCGATTATGTCGAGACGGCGATCCATAAGCCACTAGCTGACAAGTACCGCATTCGGAGGTTCGAGCTACGGGCACAACGGTTCGGTGTGCCACAAGTGCGCCGGCGGCTGTTTTTTGTCGGCTTCCGCTCCAAGAAGTCAGCCGACGCGTTCGTCGTTCCGGAAGGCGACTTTAGGCTGGAAGACGAGTCAGATACTCTGGACGCCCAGGTTCGAGTCTGCATGGGAGCGCGAGCCGCTCTTGGTCTACATGACATCGGGTTCGACGCTCTCGGCCCGACAATTCGTAGCGGACTGACGGGACCCCATCACACGACATGTATTTTGAACAGCTCGGGTTCGCAGGCGAAATGGCGGAAGCTGGGAATCTGGCCTAGCGGTGTCGCCCCGGATCACGAGCGAGCCTCGCTACTTCCGACGAAGACGGGCGACTATCGGATGTGCCTGGAAGAGGTTGCATTGCTTCAAGGCTTTCCAGCCTCGTGGCGGTTCTCGGGACCTCTGTACTCCGCGTTGGGCCAAATTGGAAATGCCGTTCCTCCGCCGGTCGCCTACGCCGTCGGCGCAGCCGTTCGGGACGCTCTCAAGCACTAGAGATCGGGTCGGCCGCCGTCAATTCTCAGCCGCTCGGCACCGCCACCACTGGCGCATCCATCCGTCGCCCCGCGACCCGCACATCCCCCTGCCGCACCGTCACGCCACGCCGGTCGAGCAGCGTCGCGATGGGGACGGCGAACTTGCGGCTGGTGCCGAGGAGCTGGCGCAGGTCGCTCATGGTGATGCCGGGGGGGTTGGCTTCCAAGTGGGCGGCGATGCGCTGCCGTGCCTCTTCGAGGGCGGCGACGGCGAAGTAGCAGCCGTCCTCCTCGACGACGAGGCCTCGGCGGACGAGGTCGCGGACCTCGGGCTTGGGGACGTCATCCGGCGGCGGTGGCGCGAACAACGACGCCTCCAGCGTGGCGAGCCAGGGGTGGTTGGCGAGGGGGTCGACGGCGCCGGCTCGGGTGACGCGGCCACGCTCGACAACGACACCCTCGACCGTCGGCAGGACCGCCCGGAGGCGCTCATCGAGCGCAGCGACGTCGGCGCCCAAGGGGCCCGCCGCGTCCACCGCAGCCAAGACCTCCTCGGCAGCCGCGGCCAACGCCGCAGGCGCGACCACCCAGTGGCCGACGGTGGGCTCGACGGCCACGCCGGTGAGGGCCTCCAGCTCGTCGACCTCGATCCACTGGCGCTCGGCGATGACCCGCTCGACCGAGCGGTCCGGATGGGCACGAGAGACAGGGAGCGTCGGGTGGAGGTCGAGCACCTCGCCGCCGGCGACGGTGGCGGAACGGCCGGTGTCGCGCAGGACGAAGCGGTCGCCGGGCAGCAGGGGCAGCGGTCGCTCCAGCCACACCCGCACGGCGCCGGACTCGCCACCTTCGATGCGCTCCCGGCCTTCGAGCAGCCGCAGTCGCACTGGCTGCTCGGTGGTGCCGAGGTAGGCGAGCAGCGCGCCCCGGTTGCCGATCTCGAAGCCGGGCAGCGTGCGCACGGTGGCGTCGAAGCGCCGGGTCGGCCGCCACTGCCCCTCCCGCACGAGCACCGCGCCCCGGCCGAGGGCGTCGTGGTGCACGCCGGTGACGTTGACGGCCACCCGCTGGCCGGGGCCGACCGAGTCACGGGCCTGCTCCTGGGATTGCAGCCCACGGACCCGGGTCGACAGCGCACGACCCTCCCGATCCACCACCGAGAGCGAGTCGCCCACCGCCAGCGAGCCGCCGCCGAGGGTGCCGGTGACGACGGTGCCCGCCCCCTTGATGGAGAACGACCGGTCGACCCACAGCCGGGGCCGGCCCCGCTCGACCGGCTCGGGCGCGCGGTCGAGCAGCAGGTCGAGCTGGGCCCGCAGCTCGTCGAGGCCCCGGTCCTGAGTCGCGGCGACCTCCACCACCGGCGAGCCCTCCAGGAACGTGCCGGCCACGTGGTCGGCAAGCTCCTCCCGGGCCAGCTCGAGCCC
>JAOBWH010000117.1 GCA_025463265.1 Ilumatobacteraceae bacterium | reverse complement strand
GCGCACCTCGCGCGCAGCGGCGTCCACGCGCTCCCACCGCCGGGTGCCGAGCGGCGCTACGGCTGCTGCGGCACCCTGGGTGTGATCCAGCCCTCGATGTCGTGAGCCCAGTGCCCGAGCGCGCCGGGCACCACCCGCTGCGGCTCGGGTTGCGTCGGCGCGGCCGGGGCTCGAGGAACGCTCACGAGCGCGGCCAGCTGGGTCCGCACGGCATGGCCGAGCCGCAGGTCCACCAGGTCGCCTTCGCGGTGGAGCAGCACCCGGCCGTGCGCCTGGAGGTCGAACCGACGGTTCCGGCGGGCGATCCTCGCGCTCCCGGTCGCCAGCGCGAGGGTGCGCTCGCTCGGCCCTCGGAACGCAGCCACCGACTCGAGCGTGGCGAGCAGCCCCGCATGCCCGGCGGGACCGGACCGGCCCGACACGATCACGAGATCGGCCGCCCGCACCGCGGTGCGGGCCAAGGTGTTGCGATCCTCGATGTCGAACGACCCGGTGTCCGCCTCGCCCTCGAGGTCGCGGTCGACGTGGGCGACGACGACGGCGGACCCGGTCCGCACCGCCCCCAGGGCGACTCCGGCCGCATGTCCGCCCACCGAGATCCAGTCCTGGTGCCGGCGCAGGCCCGGCAGCAGGCGGAGCCCGGGTGCGACGGGGTGCAGCGTGGCGTCGACCTCGGCGGTCGAGGGCGGGCCGAAGCGGGAGGCGGCGACGAGCTCGGGGAGCCCGGCGTGGTTCGAGCTGAGCCCGTGCAGCGATCGGTGGAGGCCGTCGAGCGTGAGGTCCGCGAGCACCACGGATCCAGGGCCCGTTGCGGCGAGCGAGCGGGCGAGTGCGGTGGCGGCACCCGCACCCCCTCCGCTCGGCGCCTCCACGACGGTGACCAGGGCCGCTCGATCGGACACGAGCGCGATCGCGGGACGGCGGGCGACGTGACCGCCCACGGCGACCTCGAGCGACGCGCCATCCGTTGGCATCGTCGGGATCACGTCGGCCCCGGCGTCCTCCCATCGCGGCCGGGGGGCACGGCCGTCGACGACGACCACGGGGCACCAGACCCCGAGCGACGCCACCAAGTTCAGGTCCAGGCCGGCGAGGTGAGCATCGATCAGCATCGCTCGGATCCGACCGGTGCGGGCGAGGACGACGAGCTCCGGCACGGTCCGACACCAGACGACGCCCGGCGCGCGATGCTGGGCGAGGACGGGCTCCTGGTAGGCGGCCACCGCGACGCTGGCAGCAGGTCGATCGAGCATGTGTCCAGCGTCGCCCGCTCGGATCCCGACGAAACCTGAATGCTACCGAAGTGGCTCAAATGCCGCATCGAACGCAGAGACGGTCGCACAGCAGCTCAAAGGTGCAACATGATTCGTCATGAAAGTGCTTGAGGGCGCTACGATCGCTGCCATGTCCACCCCGATCCACTGGCTGAGCACGGCAGAAGCTGCCAAGTACCTCGGCATCACGCCGCGCACCTTGTACCGCTTCATCGACGAGGGCCAGATCGCCGGCTACCGCTTCGGTCGCGTCATCCGCCTCAAGCAGGACGATGTCGACCTGTTCATCGAGGCCAGCCGGATCACGCCGGGGACGCTGGAGCACCTGTACCCGGAGGTCGTCGGCTCCGCCGACAAGGGCACCGACTCCGAGGACTGACCACGGTCCGGTCTCACAGGGCCACCTCGTCCACGGCGTGGAGGGCCACCACCACGTCGGTGCCGTCGTCTCGGGTGACCACCACCAGGTCGAGGCCCACGCGGTGCAGCTGGCCTGCGGTCCCCGCTCCGGCGAAGGCGATCCGGACACGGGGTCGCCGCAGTGCAAGGTCGGTCATGCGCTCGTTGAGCGTGGTCGCCTCGTGCGCGCCCCACCTCGGTGCCATGGCCGGTGCCGGTGCCGCCCCGGGCCCGAGCGAGGCGATCGCCTCCGCGGGCACCAGGCGGGTCACCGGCCCGCTGCCGCGCAGCGCGACGTAGTCCCGGCCGACCTCGACCACGGTGGACAGCGGCACCGGCCCCGACCGGGTCCGCACGTCGGCCAGGAGGCCGGTGCGGCCCAGCTCCCGGGCCACATCGAGCAGGGTGAGCGATTCGAGCGCCTGACGGTGCAGTTCACTGCGGCGCCGGCGCGCCTCGATCTCCGATCGGTGGTGCTCGGCGCGCAGCAGCTCGCGCAGCGCCTCGTCCGTCGGTCCCTCCCGTCCGTCGCCATCGGGTTGCGCCATGGGCGGGACGGTAGGGCGGGCGGGCTCCGGCGGGAAGCGATGCGCCGTGACAGTCGCAGGAGCCTGCGAACCTCACAAACCCCAAGGGGGCGTGGTCCACCGGCAGTACGCTGGACGCACTCCCCGAGAAGGCCGACCTTGACCACCACGCAACTGACCATCCACGTTCCCGGCAACCACCTCATGCGGCCGCTGCTCGGCGAGCGCGACGAGCTGCTCCGCATGGTGGAGACGGCCTTCCCGGGTGCCACGGTCCACGTCCGCGGCAACGAGATCGGCATCGGTGGCACCGACGCCGACCGCGTCGGGCGCCTGTTCGGCGAGCTCGTGACGCTGATCCAGGCCGGCCAGGAGATCGATCCGGCGCTGCTGGCGCGGACCATCGACATGATCAAGGCCGACGAGCACCCGGCGGAGGTCTTCACCACCGAGGTGCTCAAGGCGGCCAAGGGCCGCCGCGTCCGCCCGAAGACCAGCGGCCAGAAGCGCTACATCGACGCCATCGCCGACAACATCATCACGTTCGGGGTGGGCCCGGCGGGTACGGGCAAGAGCTGGCTGGCGGTGGCGATGGCGGTGCAGGCGCTCCAGGCGAAGGAGGTCGACCGGATCATCCTGACCCGTCCGGCGGTCGAGGCGGGGGAGCGGCTCGGCTTCCTCCCCGGGGACCTCATGGCCAAGGTCGATCCCTACCTGCGGCCGCTCTACGACGCCCTCCACGACATGGTCGATGCCGAGGCTGGGGCCCGCATGCTCGAGCGCGGCACGGTCGAGGTGGCGCCGCTCGCCTTCATGCGCGGCCGCACGCTGAACAACAGCTTCATCATCCTCGACGAGGCGCAGAACACCACCCCCGAGCAGATGAAGATGTTCCTCACCCGGATCGGCTTCGGGTCCAAGGCGGTCATCACCGGCGACAGCACCCAGGTCGACGTGGCCGGCGGCCGGTCCGGCCTCATCCACATGGAGCGGATCCTGGGCGGCATCGACGGCCTGGCGTTCGTGCGCCTGACCGGGCGCGACGTCGTGCGCCACCGGATCGTCGCCGACATCGTCGACGCCTACGAGCGCGACGCGGTCGAGAACCCGGGGACGGTGCCCTCGTGATCCGCCCGGCGCCGCCCAGGAGCGGCCGCGGCCGCACCCGTGGAGACGAGGGCGACATCGAGGTATTCGTCGCCGACGAGCAGTCGGCCCAGCCGATCGAGGTCGAGCGCTGGGAGGCGCTCGCCCGCAACGTGCTCGAGGATCAGGGCGTCTCCGGTGATGTGGAGCTGGCCCTGCTGTTCGTCGACGAGCCCACCATCGCGCACCTGAACGGGCGGTTCATGGGCCACGAGGGCCCCACGGACGTGCTCGCGTTCCCCATCGACGATGACGACGTGATGATCGGCCGCTCGCCCGACGGATCCTCCAGCGGGCCCGACCGCGGGCCCGTCGACGACGTTCCGCTGCTGCTCGGCGACGTGGTCATCTGCCCGGCGGTGGCCGCCCGCAACGCGCCCTCGCACGCCGGCACCTACGACGATGAGATCGCCCTCCTCGTCGTGCATGGCATCCTTCATGTGCTCGGACACGACCACGCCGAGCCCGACGAGACCCAGGTGATGCAGTCGCGTGAGCGCGATCTGCTCGAGAAGTTCCACAGGAAGGCATCGTGAACGTCCCCGACGACGACCCCGGCAGTCCCGAGGCCCCGCACGCGCTCGCGTGGGGGGCCGACCCTGATCGAACGAGCTCGGGGGGACGGGGATGAGCGGCGGACCGATCCTGGCGGTGGAGCTGAACACGGTGGACATCGCGATGGCCGTCGCCATCGTCGTGCTGATCATCATCTCGATCGCCACCGCGGTCGCCGAGACCGCGCTGGTCCGCATCAGCAAGGCCAAGGCCTCCGCCCTCGCCGACGAGGGCCGTCCCGGGGGCAAGGCCCTGGCCTACCTCGTCGAGCAGCCCGAGCGGTGGCTCAACGCCCTGCTGCTCGTCGTGCTGTTCTGCCAGATCGTGCAGGCGTCGCTCACCGGTGTCCTCTTCGGCAACCTGTTCGGCCCCTGGGGGGTGGCGGCGGCCATCGTGGCCAACGTCTCGGTCATGTACGTGCTCGCGGAGACTGCGCCCAAGACGTGGGCCATCCAGCACACGGAGCGCGCCGCGCTCGGTGCCGCCCGCCCGGTGAAGTGGCTGGCCGACTTCGCTCCGCTGCGCGGTCTCGCCAAGTTCTTCATCGTCATCACCAACGTGATCCTCCCGGGCAAGGGCCTCAAGGAGGGCCCGTACGTGTCCGAGGAGGAGCTGCTCGCCGTGGCGGCCGAGGCCCACGAGTCCGCCGCCATCGACCAGGACGAGCGCAACCTGATCGAGTCCATCATCGAGTTCGGCGACACCGTCGTCCGCGAGGTCATGGTGCCGCGCCCGGACATGGTCACCGTGAGCCACGACTTCCGCGTCGCCGACGTGATGGAGGTCGTCATCCTCAACGGCTACAGCCGCATCCCGGTGCTGGGTGAGGGCATCGATGACGTGATCGGTCTGGTCTTCGCCAAGGATCTGATGCGCGCCGAGCGCGACGGTCGCGAGGACGAGCCGGTGCGGAACCTGGTCCGCCCGGCCAAGGCCGTTCCCGAGACCAAGCCGGTGGCCGAGCTCCTGCGCGAGATGCAGGCCGACAAGTTCCACATGGCCGTGGTCATCGACGAGCACGGCGGCACGGCCGGCGTCGTCACCCTCGAGGACCTCATCGAGGAGCTCGTCGGCGAGATCGTCGACGAGTTCGATGCCGCCGACGACGGCGTTGAGCACATCCCGACCGGCGGGGTGCGCATCAAGGGCAGCCTGAGCGTCGACGATGCCAACGACCAGCTCCCCGTCGACCTGCCCGAAGGCGACTACGACACCGTCAGCGGGCTGGTCCTCGCCGAGCTCGGCCGCATGGCTGCCACCGGCGACACCGTCGAGGTGCCCGGCGCCCGGCTCACCGTCGAGCGGGTCCAGGGCCGCCGGATCATGCGCCTGCGCATCGAGCAGATCGAGATCGTCGACCCCGAGGCCGCCGACACCAACGAGAAGGGCGACCGCGCCAGCCGGCGCGACCGGGACGAGAAGGCCAGCAGGGCCCAGGAGGCCAGCACGGCCCAGGCGGCTGCTGCGGCCGACCAGGCCGAGAGCGCCGACATCAGCGAGGGGGCGTCGTGAAGTCCGGGTTCGTCACGCTCGTCGGCCGGCCCAACGTGGGCAAGAGCACCCTGCTGAACCACATCTTGGGCCAGAAGGTGACGATCGTCTCCGACAAGCCCCAGACCACGCGCACCCAGGTCCGCGGCGTGCTGACCCGCCCCGACGCCCAGATCGTGTTCGTCGACACGCCCGGCATCCACAAGCCGCGGACGCTGCTCGGCGAGCGGCTCAACGACGCGGCCGACGCGGCCATCGGCGACGTCGACGTGGTCTGCCTGCTGGTCGACGCCACCATGCCGGTCGGCCCCGGCGACAAGTGGATCGCCCAGCGGGTCCCGTCCGACGCCATCGTCATCGTCAACAAGACCGACAAGGCCGACCCCGGCCAGGTCCTGGCCCAGCTGCACGCCGCCGCCGAGCAGCTGGCAGGCGGCGACGAGTACTTCCCGATCTCGGCCAAGACCGGCGCCGGCGTCCCCGAGCTGCTGGCCGCCCTGCTCGACCGCCTGCCGGAGGGGCCCCAGTACTACCCCGACGACATGGTCACCGACGTCCCCGAGGCGTTCTGGGTCGCCGAGCTGGTGCGCGAGCAGCTGCTCGCGGTCACCCGCGACGAGGTCCCGCACTCGGTCGCGGCGCGCGTCACCGAGTGGGAGTGGCCTCGCATCCGCGTCGAGATCCTCGTCGAGCGCGACTCCCAGAAGGGGATCGTGATCGGCAAGAAGGGGAGCGTCCTCAAGGAGGTCGGGACCAACGTCCGCCGGCAGCTCCCGCCCGGCGCCTACCTGGAGCTCTTCGTCAAGGTCGACAAGGACTGGCAGCGCAAGTCCCGGGCGCTCGAGCGGCTCGGCTACTGACGCTGCTCAGCGGGCCTCGGCGTCGATCCGCTCGAGGAACGCCTCGACCTCGCCTCGCTCCTTCGTCCGCGGGAACGGGGGGAGGGCGTCGAGGAGGATCCAGCGGTAGCTCTTGGCCTTGGCCAGGCGGGGATCGAGGACGGCGACCACGCCGCGGTCGACCTGGCTGCGGATGAGGCGCCCGGCACCCTGGGCGAGCATCGTGGCGGTGCGGGGAAGGTCGATGGTCCGGAACGCTTCCGCCTTGGCCTGCTCCCGCCGGGCCTGGAGCAGCGGCTCGTCGGGCCTCGGGAACGGGAGCTTGTCGATGGTGACCAGCGAGAGGGTGGGTCCGGGCACGTCGATGCCCTGCCAGAACCCCATGGTGGCGAAGAGGCTGGTGGCAGGGTCCTCCGTGAACGCGGCGACGAGGGCCGGTTTGGGCATGTCGCGCTGGCTGAGGAGGGGACCGGGGAGCTGGCCCCGCAGCGCCTCGACGGCGGCGTCCATCGCCCGGTAGCTGGTGAACAGCCCGAGCGTCCGGCCGCCCGCGGCGGTGATGAGCGCCAGGAGCTCGGCGTGGACGGCGGCGTCGTACCCGCCGTCGCGCGGGTCGGGCAGGTGGGCGGCGCAGTAGAGGAGGCCGTGGTGCTCGTAGTCGAACGGGCTGCCGACGTCGATCGCCCGATGGTCGTCGCCGTCGAGGCCCAGCCGCTCCGACAGGCCCGGCGGGAGGGTGGCGCTCGTGAGCACCACCGGGCCGACGTCCCAGAGCTTGTCCCGGAGCAGGTCGGCGATGTCGAGCGGCGCGACCCGCAGCCGCGGGTTCGATTCGGGGCCGTCGACCCAGGCCACCGAGGTGTCCGGGATGCTGGTGGCGAGGGCTAGGTCCGCCTGCAGGTGACCGGTGAGCTGCACGGCGCGATCCTTGCGGGTCTTCACGTCCTCCGAGGAGCTGTCGGGGATCGTGCGCAGCGCGATGGCGACCCGGTCGAGGCGAGCCCGGATGAGGGTCAGCGCGTCGGCGATCTGCTGGTCCGGGCCGCCCTTGAGCCGGCGCCCGACGTGGTCGTGGAGCGAAGCGGTCAGGGTGCTGCCCGATGACTCGATCTCATCGACCGCACCCGGGTCGTCGAGGATCGCCCGGACGGCGCGGGCCAGGTTCTGGAACCGACCGGCGGACAGCTCGAACCCGCAGGTGTCCGACACGATGTCTTCGAGCTGGTGAGCCTCGTCGATCACGATCAGGTCGTGCTCGGGGAGGATGGCGCCTTCGGTGGCGAGGTCGAGGCCGAGCAGGTGGAGGTTGACGACCACCACGTCCGATTCGCCGGCTTTGCGGCGGGCCGCCTCGGCGAAGCACGCATCACCCGAGGGGCACTTGCGGGCGCCGGGGCACTCCTGGGCCGACACGCTGACGGCGGCCCACGCCTGGGGGGAGGGTTCGGCGGACAGCTCGGCGCGGTCACCGGTCGGAGTGCTGGCCGCCCAGAGCTTCAGCGCGGTCAGCTCCGAGGGCGAGGCCCGATCGGCCAGGCCGTCGAGCGCCAGCTGGCCTGCCCCGGAGATCTCGGCGATGCGCTGCACGCACACGTAGTTGGACCGGCCCTTGAGCACGGCGAACTCGAACTCGCGCCCGAGGTGCTCCTGGAGGAACGGGAGGTCCTTGCCGGCGAGCTGGTCCTGGAGCGCCTTGGTGGCGGTGGCTACGACCGTGCGCTTGCGGGCGAGGATGGCGGGCACGAGGTACGCCCAGCTCTTGCCGGTGCCCGTCCCGGCCTGGGCCAAGAGGTGGCGGCCGTCGCTGATGGCCGCCGCCACCTCCGTCGCCATCACCTCCTGCGGCTCGCGCCGCTCACCGCCCGGCACCGCACCCGCCAGCTTGGCCAGCGCAGCGACGGCACGGTTCGACGGAGGCACCGGCCGAACCTACCCACCCGGAGCCACCCGCTCCGAAGTCAGTTGGGGAACCTCCCGGGACCGGGCAGCAGGTCCGCACCGACGGCGACGGCGATGGGGACGGGACCGGTGCGGTCAGGTGGGGATGGCGGCGGCGGGGTCGTCGGGTCGGATGATGACGCCGCCGCGGGTGGCGCCGATGGGGTCGGGGCCGGGGAGCTTCGGGACGTGGATCGGGACGACGACCGTGCCGACGTGCGCTTCGTAGAGGACGGCGTTGAGCGTCGACGAGAACACGAGCAGCCGGGCGAAGAGGGCGAGCCAGGCGAGGATGGCGAACACGATGCCGATCGAGCCGTAGAGCGCCGACGACCGGCTGATCAGCTGGGGCACGTACACGGTGCCGACGAGCGCGAGGACCTCGAAGCCGACGGCGGCCACCACCGCACCGGGCACGAGGTCGCGCCAGCCGACCCTCCGGGTGCCGAGGCCCCAGAACATCCAGATGAACACCACCGTGGCGATGCCGATGCTCACGACGATCGACAGCACGGTCGCCACCGGGGCCGGCGCCCAGTCCGGGAGGAAGCCGAGGACGCCGCTCAGGAAGACCAGCACGGTGAACCCGATCGCCAGCACGACCAGCCAGGCCATGCCGAGGAGCCGGTCCTTGATGCCGTTGGAGCGCTCCTGCCACGGGAGCCGGACTCCGGACTGGAGGGCGACGGCGACGGCGGACCCGGCCCAGGCCAGTCCGGCCAGGCCGATGACGCTCGCCGCCTGACGGCTGTCCGACGCCTTCTGGAGGGCGTCGGTCATGGTCTGGGCGGCCGGGCCCGTGAGGCCGAGCTTGTCGATGACCTCGGACGCGAGGTCCTCGTTGCCGGCGGCGATGAAGCCGACCACGGCGAGGACGACCAGCAGCAGCGGGAAGATGGACAAGAAGACCGTCACCGTGATGGCGGACGCTGCGGAGCCGCCGTTGATCTCGCCGACGCGGTCGTTCACATCGAGCAGCCGCCCGAACCAGGGCCACCGATCGCCCAGGCGCCTCAGCTTCTCCATCATGGGTCGGGCTCCTTCCGAACGACACGGACTACCCGCAGTCCAGGCGGTGCGAACCGCGGGCGGCGCCTGGCTCCCCGGTGACGGTACGCGCTGCGGCCCCCGGTCCCGTGACCGGACGCAGCGGACGGTAGGTTGCGAAACGTGGACCTCACGGGAATCGACCGGAAGAACATCCCGCGCCACGTGGCCGCCGTAATGGACGGCAACGGCCGCTGGGCCACCCAGCGGGGGCTCAAGCGCACCGAGGGCCACGCCGCAGGCGAGGAGGCCCTGTTCGACACGCTCGACGGTGCGATCGAGCTCGGCCTGGACTGGTTCACCGTCTACGCCTTCAGCACCGAGAACTGGAAGCGGCCCGCCGACGAGGTCCGCTACCTGATGGGGTTCAACAAGGGCATCCTCGACCGCCACGCCGAGGACCTGCACGCCCGCAACGTCCGGATCCAGTTCATCGGGCGCCGGGACTGGCGCGTGCCGCGGGGCGTCGCCGGGCGCATCGACTGGGCCACGGACCTCACGAAGGACAACACCGGGCTCACCTTCACCATCGCGTTCAACTACGGCGGGCGGGCCGAGATCATCGACGCCGTCAAGCAGCTGGTCGCCGACGGGGTGAAGCCGGACAAGATCAACGAGAAGACGATCCGCGATCGCATGTACGACCCGCGGATGCCCGACCCCGAGCTGATGGTCCGCACGTCCGGGGAGTTCCGGATCTCGAACTACCTGCTCTGGGAGCTGGCCTACAGCGAGCTGGTGTTCACCGACGTGCTCTGGCCCGACTTCCGCAAGCAGCACCTCGCCGACGCCATCCGCGAGTACCAGGCGCGCGAGCGGCGCTTCGGCGCCGTCTCCTAGGCCCCCGTCCACGATGGCCCTCTACCGCGATCAGGGCGTCGTGCTGCGGACGTACAAGCTCGGCGAGGCCGACCGCATCGTGTCGTTCATGACCGAGCGCCACGGGAAGGTCCGGGCCGTGGCGAAGGGCGTCCGCAAGACGAAGTCGAAGTTCGGCGCCCGGCTCGAACCGCCGACCCACGTGGCGCTCCAGCTGTACGAGGGGCGCGAGCTCGACATCGTGACCCAGGCCGAGTCGATCGATCACTTCAAGGCGATCCGGGAGGACCTCGACCGGTTGACGCGGGCGGTGACGATGCTCGAAGCGGTGGATCAGCTGTCCCTCGAGCGGGAGCCGAACCCCGACCTCTACCGGATGCTGGTCGGGGGGCTGAAGGCCATCGCCGACAAGAACAGCCCGCTCCTGGTGGCCGGGTTCCACTGGAAGCTGCTGGCGCTCGAGGGCTTCCGACCGGTGGTCGAGCACTGCGCCTCGTGCGAGCGCGAGGACGGCCTGGTCGCCTTCGATCCCGAGGTCGGCGGGCTGCTGTGCACCGACCACCGCCAGGGCACCCGGGTGTCGCCGGAGGCGGTGGACATGCTCCAGGAGATCCTCGGCGGTCGGCTGGCCACGGCGCTCGAGCGGCCGGCGTCGCCGGGCACGCACGAGGTCGATCAGCTGGCCACGCGGGTGATGGAGCACCACCTGGAGCGGCGGCTGCGGTCGGTGGGCCTCCTGGAGTAGCGGGCCGCCGTGGTCACCGGGCGGGTGGGCATCTCCTCGACTGCTGGGTGGTGACCGTGACCGCCACCATCATGATTCGATCGGACGCCAGTGCTGGGCGCCTTCGTCCCACTGCACCCACATCTCCACCGCCCGGTCGTACTGGATGTAGGTGTCGCGGTCGTCGTCCCAGTGCGGACCGTCGGTGTCGGGGGCCTCGAACGACGGTCGCGAGGCGGGGCGCTCGGGCACGGGCATGGGTGCGCCCCCGTCGTAGCCGCCGTGAGGCGGAAGCACCCGAGGCGGGACCGGGCCCGGTTGTGGGACGTTGGGGTCGCGCGGGCCGGTGGGCGGCGGTGCGTACCCCGGCGGAGGGCTGTCCCCGGGCGGAGGGCTGTACCCCGGTGGCGGGCCGTACCCGGTTGGTGGGCCGTACCCGGGCGGGGTCGGGTACCCCGGCGGCGGGAGCGGGAAGCCGTGGGGCGCAGCGGACTGGGGCGGCGGGATCACGATCGGCGCGCCGACCGACTCCTTGCGGACGACGTAGGTGCCCGCCACCCGGTCGCCGAAGCGCTGGTGCCCGGGCTTGATGACCATGAGGGTGCCGCCGACGGCGGGCAGGCCGCACGTGATGGCGTCGACGACCCACAGGAACGTCCGGACGAACGATTTGGAGACGCCGGCGCGACGTCCGTGCACGTCGACCACCCGGAGGCCCAGCAGCAGCTTGCCGATGCTGCCGCCGGTGAGCCCCTGGAGCAGCACGTAGAACACCGCGTTGGCCAGCCAGACGCCGTTTGCCGACCCCTTGACGTAGACGACGACCGCCTCGTCCTGGTAGGCGCTGCAGGCTCGGCGGCCCTCGGCCTCGTCGATCCCGGAGCAGTAGCGCGTGGCCTGCTGGCTGGTGTCGAACTGCTTCTGGGTGATGTCGACGCCGCCGGTGGCCATCAGCACGCCGAAGAAGAGGGCGAGGAAGATCAGCAGGTCGATGATCCAGGCCGTGATCCGCCGCGCTTCGATGCGGGTGGGGTCGATGGGGTGGGCGGAGGGGGCCGTCACCGACCGAACCCTAGTGAGTGGGGTCTGCTGCTCCGTCGAACGCACGACGGGCGGTGTGGCGGCGCCCGTTATCGTGACCTCCCATGTCCTCCCCAGCCCCCGATCCCACGTTGTTCGACAAGGTCGTCAACCTCACCAAGCGACGCGGCTTCGTCTTCCCCTCGTCGGAGATCTACGGCGGCTTCCGGTCCACGTACGACTACGGGCCCATCGGGGTGCTGCTGCTGCGCAACGTGAAGGACGCCTGGTGGCGCTCGATGGTGCAGCTCCGCCACGACGTCCTCGGCCTCGACGCCGCCATCCTCTCGCCGCCCGCCGTGTGGGAGGCATCCGGCCACCTGGCGAACTTCACCGACCCGCTGGTGGACTGCAAGAACTGCCAGGAGCGGTTCCGCCTCGACAAGCTCGATGACCCGCACACCTGCCCCAACTGCGGGGAGAAGGACTCGTTCACCGAGGCCCGCAACTTCAACCTGATGTTCAAGACCCACGCCGGCCCGGTCGAGGGCAAGGGCGCCGAGGTCTTCCTCCGGCCCGAGACGGCTCAGGGCATGTTCACCAACTTCGCCAACGTGCTGCAGACGAGCCGCAAGAAGCCGCCGTTCGGCATCGCCCAGATCGGCAAGTCGTTCCGCAACGAGATCACGCCCGGCAAATTCGTCTTCCGGACCCGCGAGTTCGAGCAGATGCAGATGGAGTTCTTCGTGCAGCCGGCGGAGGCGGAGGAGTGGTACCAGTACTGGCGCAACGAGCGGTTCCAGTGGTACCTCGACCTGGGGATGCCCGCCGAGCAGCTGCGCCTGCGCGACCACGAGGCCGACGAGCTCAGCCACTACTCCTCGGGCACCGCGGATGTGGAGTTCCTCTTCCCGTGGGGCTGGGACGAGCTGGAGGGCATCGCCAACCGAGGGAGCTTCGACCTCACCGCCCACGCCACGGCGTCCGGGGAGAAGCTCGACTACTTCGACCCCACCACCAACGAGCGCTACACGCCCCACGTCATCGAGCCGGCGGCCGGTGCCACCCGCACGATGATGGCGTTCCTGATGGCCGCCTACGACGAGGAGGAGGTCCGGGGCGAGACCCGGACCGTCTTGCACCTGCACCCCCGCCTGGCGCCCTACAAGGTGGCGGTGCTGCCGCTGTCGAAGAAGCCCGAGCTCACCGGCCCGGCCCAGGAGCTGCTGGGCCGCCTCCAGCCGCACTTCATGTGCGACTACGACGAGACGCAGAACATCGGCAAGCGCTACCGCCGCCAGGACGAGCTGGGCACGCCGCTGTGCATCACGTTCGACTTCGAGTCCGTCGACGACCACGCCGTCACGGTGCGAGATCGCGACACCATGGAGCAGGACCGGGTCCCGCTCGACCAGATCGTCGAGCACGTCCGGACCAAGCTCGCCCTCTGACCGGCCGATCAGCTGTCGCCTGATCAGCTGACGCCTGGATCAGCCCTTGGGCTGGCCGCAGATGGGGGTGAGGTAGGCGTCCATGTCGCGCTGGGCGCGGTCGACCGCGCGCTCGTAGCCCTCGAGATCACCGAGCTCGACGCCCTGGGAGAGAGCTCGCAGCTGGGCGTCGGACACCTGGGTCATGATGGCGTAGTAGCGCGCTCGCACCTTCTGGTAGTCCCGGATGTCGGGGACGGCGTCCGTCGGGCCGGTGTCGACCATCTCGTCGATGGCGGCCTGCCACTCCGACCGGTCGGCGGCCCAGGCCCGGAACTCGGTCCAGTCGAGCTCGTTCTCTTCGACCTCGGTGCTGGAGGTCTCCAGTTCGTGCGCGGTCTGGTAGGCGGCGCACAGCTTGGCGCGGTCCCGGGGCTGGTCGGCGGGGAAGTCGGCGGCGGCGGCGACCTCGGGGGCGACGGTGGCCGGCGGGGCGTCCTGCCAGGCGGCGAGCTCCTGGTTGCGCTCCGAACGGCGCTCCTCGGCAGGGCTGGCCTGCGACGCGAAGAACGCCACTGCGCCCACGAACGCCAGGGCGCCGACGGCGACCACCGCCACCTTCTTGGTGCGCTCGCCGGTGGCTCGGCGCGGAGCCGGAGGCTCCGCCGGCTCCGGCGGCTTCACGGGGGTGGTGAAGGTCAGCGACGCCGCCGCCGGCACCGGGACGGCCGTGCCCGAGTGGCCGAGCGAGGCGCGCAGGGTGGTCTCCTGCTCGGCGGTCAGCTCATCGGACGGGTCGAGCGTGCCGAGGCCGAGCGCCTCCGCCCGTTGGGCGAGGGCCGGTGGCTCCTGGTCGAGCTCCCATGCGAGTTGGTACAGGTACATGTTCCTCTTCCGCCCTGGACGTCCTCCTCTCATCGGTCGCAGGGACCAGACCTTGAACCCGTCCGCCGGGCCGTTCGCACGAACGGGGATCCGGATGCGCCGGGCGGGGTAGCGGTCGCCGTACACTGGTCAGACCGGGAGGGAGTATCCCTCGTGGCCATCACGTCAGCACGGTGCCCTCACGGCGCCCGGGATGGTCGGTTCCCTCGGGAGCGGAGAGACTTCCGGCTGTAGGACCTGATCCACCGAACAGCCGGAGCACAGAACCGCCCATGAACGCCTTCCTGTTGGCTTCCACCGAAGCCAACGCCAAGTTCGTCAACCTCGACATCCACCTGTGGGAGTGGGGAGCGCTCCTGGCGTTCATCACGCTCCTGCTGGTCACCGACCTGCTCCTCGTGCACCGGCGGCCCCACGAGATCCACTTCAAGGAAGCGGCCATCGAGTCCGCCATCTGGATCTCGATCGGCGTCGCCTTCACCGCCGTGATCTGGTACATCGGCTCGACCTCGGGGGTGGGCCCCGACGGCGCCCACGGCATCGACGTCGGCGCCAAGGCGGCCGGTGAGTACATCTCCGGCTTCCTGCTCGAGAAGAGCCTGTCGGTCGACAACGTCTTCGTCTGGGCCGTGATCTTCACGTACTTCGCCGTGCCGAAGATGTACCAGTTCCGGGTGCTCTTCTGGGGCATCTTCGGGGCGCTCGTGCTGCGTGCCATCTTCATCTTCGCCGGCTCGGCGTTGATCTCGAAGTTCACCGTCACGCTCGCCGTCTTCGGCATCATCCTCCTGTACTCGGCCTACAAGCTGGCGTTCCAGGAGGAGACCGAGGTCGACCCGGAGAAATCCATGGTCCTGAGAGCGGTGCGCAAGATCGTGCCGTCCACGGACCAGCTGGATGGGCAGAAGCTCTTCACCGTCCAGAACGGCAAGCGCCTCGCCACCCCGCTGTTCGCGGTGCTGGTGATGATCGAGACCACCGATGTGGTGTTCGCCGTCGACTCCGTGCCGGCCATCTTCGGCGTCGCCCGGGAGCCGTTCATCGTGTTCGCCTCCAACGCCTTCGCCATCCTCGGGCTGCGGGCGCTGTACTTCTTGCTCGGCGGCATGCAGGACCGGTTCCGCTACCTGCACTACGGCCTCGGCGCGATCCTCGCCTTCGTCGGGCTCAAGATGCTGCTCACCTTCTCGGCCGAGCAGTTCGAGTTCCCGTCGAAGGACTTCCACTTCCCGACGGTGCTCTCGCTCGGCGTCATCCTCGGCATCCTGGTGGTGACGATCGTGGCGTCGATGATCGCCGACAAGCGCGACCCGCGCTTGGAGATGGCGGGCCACATGCCGGGTCACGCCACCCTCGAGGAGCGCAAGCGCCGCGGGGACGATCTCGACGGCGACGGCGTCCCCGAGCGCGCGGACCAGCACGGTGTGCTCGGGCGCGACGACGCCGACCCGGACACCTGACCGGGGCGGTCGAGGCAGATCCACTGATCCGGAGGACGGTGCCAGCAACGGCGCTGGTACCGTCCGCCGGATGATCCCGGCCGCCGTCCCACCGTCCGCTGCGCGCGGACCGGCGCGCTGATGGGCATCGTCGACGAGGACGTCCAGCGGGTCCGAGACACTGCGGACATCGTGGCGGTGATCTCCGCCCACACCCAGCTGAAGAAGCAGGGCGCCAACTGGAGCGGACTCTGCCCGTTCCACGGCGAGAAGAGCCCCTCGTTCTCGGTCAACGCCGACAAGGGCGTCTTCTACTGCTTCGGCTGCCAGGCCAAGGGCGACGTCATCTCGTTCGTCCGCGACATCGACCACCTGGACTTCGCCGGCGCGGTCGAGTTCCTCGCCGCCAAGTCGGGGATCACCCTCCGCTACACCGACCGGGCCGAAGGCGACCGCCGCGAGGCGCGCGGCAAGCTCCGCGAGGCGATGGCGGCAGCGGTCGAGTGGTACCACCAGCGCCTGCTCACCGGATCGGACTCCGGCGCCGCCCGCCGCTACCTGCGGGACCGGGGCTTCGACGGGGAGCGGGTCCGCCAGTACAAGATCGGCTGGGCGCCTGACGATTGGGACCAGCTAGTGAAGACGCTGCCGTTCAGCGCCAAGGTGCTGCGCGACGCAGGCCTCGGGCGCGAGAGCAAGGTGGGCGGCACCAACGACTTCTTCCGGGCACGCGTCCTGTTCCCCATCTTCGACGTGCAGGGCGACCCCATCGGGTTCGGCGGGCGGATGATGCCCGGCGGCCGGCCGCCGAAGTACCAGAACACCCCCGAGACGTCGCTCTACCGCAAGAGCAAGGTCCTCTACGGCCTGAACTGGGCGAAGGACGAGGCCGTGCGGGAGAACGAGGTCATCATCTGCGAGGGCTACACCGACGTGATCGGCTTCGCCGAGGTCGGCCTCCACCGCGCCGTCGCCACCTGCGGCACCGCCCTCACCGACGAGCACGTTCGGACCCTCCAGCGCTTCGCCCCGAAGCTCGTGTTGGCCTTCGACCCCGACGCCGCCGGCCAGGCCGCCGCCGACCGCGTCTACGAGTGGGAGCGCAAGCACGAGGTGGAGGTCGCCGTCGCCGCCCTTCCGCCCGGCGGCGACCCCGCCGATCTCGCCCGCTCGGATCCGGCGGCGCTGCGGGCCTCCATCGCCAACGCCCAGCCGTTCCTCGGCTTCCGCATCGACCGCATCCTCGCCGCCGCCGACCTCAAGACACCGGAGGGCCGCGGCAAGGTGGCCGAGGTCGCGCTGGCGGCGGTGGCCGAGCACCCCAACGAGTTCGTGCGCGACCAGTACGTGATGACCATCGCCGAGCAGTGCCGCCTCGACCCCGACCGGCTGCGAGCCTCGCTGCGCGCCGGCGGAGCCCGGCCCCGGGTGCGCGTGACGGCGGAACCGAAGCGGCCTGCCCGCGCCGACACGCCGCAGACCGAGGCGCTGCGCCTCGCCATCGCCGACCCCGCGACCATGTTGCCCCTCCTCCACCCGGCGCTGTTCGACGACCCGCTCCAGCGGGCGGCGCTGGCGGCGCTCGTCGAGGCCGACGGGAACCTGCACCGAGCCGTCGAGGAGGCGGACCCGCTCGCCGGCGAGCTCCTCTCGCGGCTTGCGGTCGAGGACACTCCCGCCGAGCCGACCGACGTCCGGCGGTTCCTGCTGCGCGAGCTCGGCGGGCGCGTGCTCGCTGACCTGGGCCGGGAGCTCAACGGGCTCACCGGCGACTTCCGCAGCGACGAGTACCGCCTGATCGTCGAGCAGCAGGCCTGGCTCAAGCACCGGCTCGAGTCGATCGGTCCCGACGCACCTCCCGATCCGGTCGGCGAAGATGAGTTGCTAGCGTGGCTCGCACACAGGGGGGAGGGAACCGCGTGAACGACATGGCTGCTGCTCCCACCGCCGACTCCACCGCCTGGGACGGGCTGATCCAACGGGCGAAGGACGACGGCTCCCTCACGGTGACCCAGGCCGAGGTGCTCGAGATCGTCGACATCGACGTCGAACGCCTCGACCAGGAGATCGAGTCGATCCGCAAGATCCTCGGCGAGCACGGCATCGAGCTGGACGAGGAGATCGATGTCGAGGCGCTCGCCGCCGAGCTCGAAGCCCAGGCTGAGCGCGACGCCATCCTGCACGTGGACGAGGTGCTCGCCGATCCGCTCGGCGGCATCGACCTCGCGGCCGACGACGACGGCTCCCGCCGGCGCCTGCGCCTCGTCAAGACGCCTCGCGTCAGCGCCGACCGGTCCGGATCCGGCAGCGCCGACCCCGTCCGCGTCTACCTCAAGGAGATCGGCCGGGTCCCGCTCCTCACCGGCATGGAGGAGGTGTCGCTGGCCAAGCGGATCGAGGCCGGGGGCCAGGCGGCCGTCCGCCTCGCCGAACTGGAAGCAGCGGGCCGCATCGACGAGCTCGACCTGTCCGCCCGTCGCCGCCTCGAGCGCACCTCGCGCGACGGCGAGCGGGCCAAGAGCGATCTGATCCAGGCCAACCTCCGCCTCGTCGTGTCGATCGCCAAGCGCTACGTCGGCCGGGGCATGCACCTGCTGGACCTGATCCAGGAGGGCAACCTCGGGCTGATGCGTGCGGTCGAGAAGTTCGACTACACGAAGGGGTTCAAGTTCTCCACGTACGCCACGTGGTGGATCCGCCAGGCCATCACCCGGGCCATCGCCGACCAGGCCCGCACCATCCGCATCCCGGTGCACATGGTGGAGTCGATCAACAAGGTCCACCGCATCCAGCGCCAGATGATGCAGGAGCTCGAGCGTGAGCCCACGATCGACGAGCTCGCCAACAAGGTCGACATGACCCCCGACCGCGTCCGGGAGATCATGCGCATCTCCCAGGACCCGCTGTCGCTCGACTCGCCGGTCGGCGAGACCGACGACTCGCAGCTGTCGGACTTCATCGAGGACACCCAGGCGGACGCCCCCGCCGAGATGGCCGCCCGCAACATGTTGGGCAAGGCCGTGGTGGAGGCGCTGTCCGAGCTGAGCGACCGCGAGAAGGAGGTCGTGCGGCTGCGCTTCGGCCTCGACGACGGCCAGGCCCGGACCCTCGAAGAGGTGGGCAAGGAGTTCGGCGTGACCCGGGAGCGGATCCGCCAGATCGAGGCCAAGACCCTCGCCAAGCTCCGTAACCCGAACCGCAGCCAGAAGCTCCGCGACTACCTCGACGGCGACTGAGCGAGGTTCGCCGTATTGCCAGGTCACCGGGGGTGTGTCGCCCTCAGAGGCGCTGTGACGGCGCGATCGGCGCCGAATCCGGGGTTCGTCCGGGCCGGGAGCCGCTGCTAGGTTGACCCCTCGCCTTCGGAGGTAGCTCAGCTGGCAGAGCAGCTGACTGTTAATCAGCGGGTCGTGGGTTCGAGCCCCACCCTCCGAGCCACGACAAGCCGGTCCCACGGGACCGGCTTGCGTCGTATCTGACGCACGGATGTCGGACTGCGTCCGACAGCAGCTGACTGTTCATCAGGCGGGGTTCCGGTGGGTTCGAGCCCCACCCTCCGAGCCAGAGAACGCCGGTCCTTACGGGCCGGCGTTCATCGTTTTTTCGGGGTCGCAAAATGTCCATCGTTTCGGGTCACGATGTCGGGAACTCGTGAACGGAGGGCGGGAGGTTCGGTCGGTAGGGTCCTTGGGGCATGCGCAGCGGATGGAGCAGAGGGGCGATCGCCGGTGTCGGCGTCGTGGCAGCGCTGACCCTCGGCGCCTGCTCGTCGGCGCCGCCGGTGGAGCCCGAGGTGGAGCAGCCCATCGTCGAGCCACGTGGGCTCCAGCCGCCCCGGAGCAAGATCGCCGATGGCCTCGTCGTCCCCGAGGGCGCCGAGCTCGCCGGATCGCTCTTCTCGCAGCCGGGCGAGGAGGTCAGCGTCGATGACTGGGCCGCCTACCTGACCGTCGACGGGAACCCGTTCGCCGTCTGGGACGACCTCGCGCAGCAGGCCCGGGCGGGCGACGGCCACCCGATGCTCGCTGGCAGCGCGGACGCCTGCACCTGGACCCTCCCCGACGATGCGGCGACCCCCGAGGGGGGCGAGGCGACCGACCCAGCCCCGCGGAGCACGGAGGAGGCGACGGGATCGACAGCCCCGGCCAGCACGACCGCCCCGCCCGCCGCGGACCCGAACCTCGAGGCGATCACCATCACCAGCTCAGCGCCCACCCAGGAGGTCGACGGCGTCGAGTGCTCGGCCAGCGCCCCCACGCTCGTCAAGGGGATCCCCGAGCAGCTGACCATGCACCTCCGGTCGGGGTCCCGGCTGCCGGCCACTCTCACCCTCCAGGCCGTGTGGGGCGCCGAGTCCGCCCAGGCCGGGCCGACGGCGCTTCGCACCACCCTGGAGCGCCAGTCCCGCCAGGGCGGTCCCGTCGTCGAGCCTGGACCGGACCCGGTGCCCGACGGGGCGGAGGCTCACGTGCCCGAGCCGCAGGAGCAGGAGAAGTCGGCGCAGCTCGGTCCGTTCGGACCCGAGGTGAACTGCTTCGCCGACGTGGGCTACCAGCGCCTGCGGCTCCCGCACGGTGCCGACTTCGTCGCCGGCGGCTTCGCCGACGGCACCATCAGCGTCCTGCGCGTGATCAGCGTCGAAGCGGCGCTGACCGAGCTGCGCGAGCAGGTCTCGGGGGACGGCACCTCCGAAGATGGCGACGGCACGGTCGAGACCGTGAAGCTGGTGGGCGGCGGGCCGGTCACCCGGTTCAGCTTCAGCGTGAGCGGCGGTGGAGGGGGCTGCGGGGCGCTCAGCTCGCCGGACGGGCGGTTCCTGATCGTCTCCGCCCACGGGGACTGAGCGGGTCGGCTCGCTCGGTAGGGTCCGTCCATGGCTGCGCGAGCGATGTTCCCTCTGGGCTCGGTGCTGCTCCCGGGGATGGTGCTGCCGCTCCAGGTGTTCGAGGAGCGCTACCGGGCTTTGATGCGGGACTGCATGACCGGCGACCGGCGGTTCGGCGTGACGTTGATCGAGCGGGGGAGCGAGGTCGGCGGCGGTGACATCCGGGCGATGGTGGGGACGATGGCCCAGATCGTGCAGGCCGACGAGATGCCGGACGGCCGCTGGGGCGTCATCGCCGTGGGATCGCACCGGATCCGGGTGACTGAGTGGCTGCCCGACGCCACGTATCCGCAGGCGCTCGTGGAGGCGTGGCCGGACGTCCCGTCCTCCGATCCGGACGGTTCGGCCGTGTCCTACGGTGCCCGGGTGGCGCAGCTCCGGCGGTTGCTGGCGCTCGCGGTCGAGCTGGGCGCCGACACGGACCCGATGGTGGAGCTGGCCGACGACGCGGAGATCGGCACGTTCCAGATCGGCGTGCTCAGCCCCATCGGCGCGCTGGACCGCCAACGGGTCCTGAGCGCCGCCGGCGTCGACCAGCGCCTCGTCCTGCTGGAGGAGCTCCTCGACGACCAGGAGCTCATGCTCCGAGCCCGCCTCGACGACCTCTGACCGACGCCGGCGGCGCGTCGTAGCAGCGGCCGGCGGTCCAGACCGGCGGGGGAGGGGCCGTCTGCCAAGATCACGGCGGGGCGGTAGCTCAATGGTTAGAGCAGGGGACTCATAATCCCTGGGTTGTGGGTTCGATCCCCACCCGCCCCACCACGTGGTGTCGACGCACGGTCGACGTGGGAGGTGATCGCCGGGCGGGCGGCGAGGTCGGTGAGGATCGCTCGCGCGTCGGGCTTCGACACCGGGCGGGCGCCCTTGCCCAGCTGGCGGGCGACCACAGCCGGCTCGGCCCGCGTCTTCGCCCAGCCCTGGGTCACCAGGTACCAGCGGGACTTGCGACTCTCCCGCAGGTCCCGGACCAGGCGGCGGGCAAAGGTCACCCAGCGGTTCTGGCGGATGAGCAGGGCGCCGGCCAGCAGGCCGGTGGCCCGAAGCGGCGCGATGAGCTCGGCGGCGAAGATCCCCTCGGCCACCACGACGCGCGCCCCGTCACGGCGGACGGCCTTGGTGCCGACCGCCCGGTTCTCGCTGAACGAGTAGTCCGGGACCGTGACCTCGTCGTCGCAGCACAGGGTCTCGAGCGCGGCCATGGCGGCGGCCGGGTCCCACGAACCGGGGTGCTCCCAGTCCACCTTGCCATCGGCGTGGCGGGGCAGGCCCGGATCGGTGTCAGGCCGGTAGAAGTCGTCGAGGGCGAGGATCGGCAGGCCCACCGACCGGGCGAGGTAGGTCTTGCCGCTGCCCGACGGGCCAACGAGCAGCACGACGTCGGCGCATCGTTCGCTGGGGGCCGCGGCATCGTCCACGGGAAGCCATCGTGGCAGGCCGGCCCGCCGCGTGCACACGACGGGTGCGCACGACGGGTTCACCCGCCGTCCCGGTCCGTCGGTCCACCGACGGCCCACCGAGGGCTGGGTGTCAGTCGCCGAGCCAGACCGGGGCGCGGTCGAGGAGGTAGGCGCTGACCTGGTGGCACCGGTCGAGCGTGTCGCAGAGGAGATCCTGCTGGCCGAGGTACACGTGGGCCAGGGCCACCTCGACCTTGGCGACGATGCCCACGGTGCGGTCGGCGCCATCGGTCACCGAGGCGAACGAGTCGATGGCCGACACCTCGAGCGGCAGGTCGGGGCCGCCGATGCCGGCCAGGTCCGTGGCCAGCACGAGCAGGTCGGGGCCGAAGGGCAGCGGTGGCAGGCCCCAGTTGAAGTGGAGGGGGAACCGGTGGTGGTCGGGCGGGTCCTCGGGGTCGTCGGTCTCCTCGAGCTCCAGGACCAGATCCTCGAACGCCAGCAGGACCCGGGGGTCCACCTCGAGGGCGAGGTGGAGGTCCAGCGGGCCGCCGCAGGCATCCTCGGGGTGCAGGTCGACCTCCCACGCCTGGCGCAGGGAGTACGTCTCCACGAAGTGGCGCTCGTCGTGCACGTGGAACCCGTGGTCCACGGCATGGTCCTTGAGGTCGGCCACGAAACCGGCGACATCGATGACCGCCACAGCAGCTCCTGACTGAGGGGGAAGCGGGAGCGACCAGCCTGCCACGTCGGCCTGGGCGCGCCCACCGGCCGCTACGGTCGGGCCGCATGGCCGGCGAACCTGCGAACCCCCTCGTGGTGCTCGGTGCGCTGACCGAGGCCGCCGATGCGATCGAGGCCGCGCTGGCCGCCACCATCGACTGGGGCGAGACCGGCGGCAAGCCCGGCCAGCACCACAGCGACCTGGCCGCTGACGCCGCCGCCCTCGACGTGCTGGTGGCTGCCGGGTACGGCGTGCTCAGCGAGGAGAGCGGACGCACCCACCCCGAGCGCGAGATCACGGTGGTCGTCGACCCGCTCGACGGGTCCACCAACGCGGCGCGGCGGATGAGCTGGTGGGCCACCAGCCTGTGCGCGGTCGATGCCGAGGGCCCGCTGGTCGCGGTGGTGACGGACCTGCGCCACGCGGTCCGCTACGTGGCGGTGCGGGGCCAGGGCGCCTCCCGCGACGGCACGCCGATCCACCCGTCGGGCTGCCGGGAGCTGGGCGAGGCCATCATCGGGCTGAACGGTGTGCCGGCGGGCCACGGAGGCTGGGCGCAGTACCGGGCGTTCGGCGCCGCCGCGCTCGACCTGTGCGCGGTGGCCGACGGCACCCTCGACGGCTACCTCGACGCCACCACCGATGAGCTCGGGAGCTGGGACTACCTCGGGGCGCTGCTCGTGTGCCGCGAGGCGGGCGTCGAGGTCGTCGACGCCGCCGGCCGCGACCTGGTCCGGTTGGAGCACGCCGATCGCCGCACGCCGGTCGCCGGAGCCACCCCCGAGCTGCTCGAGGCGCTGGTCGCCCTCCACCCCGTGCACGGCGCCTGATCCGGCGCACCGCACCACCGCGTGCAGCGCACGGGTCGCACGCCGGCACGGCTCACGCGACCGCACGGGTCTGACGGATCTGAGGCCGGTTCGCCGCCGGTGCCCTCGTAGGCTCAGCGGGTGCGCGACGAGCTCCACCTCCGGCTGCTGCGGCTGTACCAGCGGATGCCCACGTGGGCCCGGCGCCGGATCGTCCGCACGGTCGCCCCGTCGTTCACGGTCGGCGCCATGTGCTTCATCGAGCGTGACGACGGTGCGGTGCTGCTGGTCCGCCAGGCCTACCGGCAGCGGTGGGGCGTGCCCGGCGGGCTGCTCGAACGGGGCGAGGAGGCGGCCGACGGTGCCCGGCGCGAGGTGTTCGAGGAGGTCGGCCTGCTCATCGACCTGGTCGGCGAGCCTCGGGTGGTGGTCGATGCCGAGCCCCAGCGCGTCGACGTGGTCTACCGGGCCCGGGTCGCCGACGGGATGGACCCGGCGGTGGCTGCGCCGCGGTCGCCCGAGATCCTCGAGGCTCGCTGGTTCCCTCGCGAGGCGCTCCCGGAGCTCCAGCACGAGACGGTGACTGCGCTGCTCGCCCTGGCCCGTCCTGGACCGAACGTGTCGGCGCCGGCTCTCGGGGCGGACGTCCCCGGCCGGTAGCGTCGAGACGGCGAGCCACCCCGACCCCTCGCAACCCCCCCCGTGCCCAAGGACCCCCGAGAACCCGGCTTCCCCCTGCTCGTCGGCCGTGCGGCCGAGCTGGAGCTGTTGACCGGCCTGGTCGACCGCCTGGTCCTCGGGACCGGTGGGGCCCGGACGCTGGTCGGCGCCGCCGGATCGGGCAAGAGCACGCTGCTGGGCGCAGTGTCGGCCCACGCCGGCCGCCAAGACGTGCAGGTGGTGCGCGTCGTCGGCAGCGAGGCCGGCCCGGACCTGCCGTGGGCGGCCGTGGCCGAGGTGTGCCTGCCGTTCGAGCAGCTGCTGGACCGCGTCGGTGCCGTGCGGGCCCGGGCGCTGCGGTGCGCGCTCGCCCTCGAGGCGGCGGACGGGCCGATCGACCCGCTCGCCGTGGCCCTCGGTGTCCTCACCCTGCTGGTGGAAGCAGCGGCGGAGCGTCCGGTGCTGCTGGTGATCGATGACCTCCAGTGGGTGGACGACGAGAGCAAGGGGGCGCTGGCGTTCCTCGGGCGACGGCTGGGCGACGATCCGGTGGCGCTCGTGGCCGCGTCGCGCACGGCCGGGGCGGTCAGCGGCGACGAGATGGTGCTGCCCCCGCTGGCCGACGAAGCGGTGCGCGACGTGCTGGCGGCGGCGGGCGTGCGCGCGCCGGCCAGCCAGGCCGTCCTCACCGAGCTGGCGGACGGCAGTCCGCTGCTTGCCCGGCGCCTGGCTGCGAGCCT
>JAOBWH010000088.1 GCA_025463265.1 Ilumatobacteraceae bacterium | reverse complement strand
CGGTCGGGCGATCGACCCCGAGCACCTCGGGACCCTGGTCACCTACACCTACGCCGCCATCCCCGAGCGCATCACCGCGCTGCTCGCCGCCCGGCGGCCCGGGCTGGATCCCTCGGCCGTGATCCCGGCCGGGCTCGATGCCCTGCGGACGCGGCTGGAGGAGCTGACCGCCGTCGGGGCGTCGAAGTTCGTGGTGGTGCCGCTCGAGGAGCCCGATGACTGGAGCCGGGAGCTCGCCGCGCTGATGGAGGCCGTCGGCGACCTGCAGAACTGAGGAGCTGAGGGCGTGACCCGCCCCCGTCTGGTCAGCTGTTCTGGAAGACGGCCTGGACGTCGTCGCTGTCGAGCCAGGTGATGACGGACTTCACGGTCTCGACGCCCTTCACGATGTCTTGGCTGACGATGCAGTCGGTGCCGGCCGGCCAGGTGGGCTTGAAGGTGGTCTCACCGATGCTGATCGAGCCGCTGTCCTTGAGGGTCACGGTGGCGCTGGCCGACGTGCCGCCGGCGCACTTGACCTGGACCGTCACCGGGAGGCCGGCGCTCAGGTCGCTGAACTTCACCACGACCTTGATCGTGATGCCGTTGACGATCTCGAACTGCGGTGTGGCGATCTCGCCCTTGTCGATGTTGAAGATCTCCTCGAACGTCTTCTCGATCGGCTTGACGATCGGGTCGGTGACGTCGGTGATCTTGCAGCTGGTGACCAGCAGGAGGAACGGCGCGAGGGCCAGGGCGGCCAGGCGGGTGGTGCGGGCGCGGCGGCGCGGGCGGCGAGTGGTGGTGGCGTCGGTCATGGCTCCCCCTCAACGTGCCGCCCGGTGCAGGCAGCGGTCGTCGGACAACCTAGCAAGAGATGAGCAATCGCTCGACTTTCGTGGTCAGATGACCGGGAAGCAGCGGGCGATGGCGGCGAGGTGCTCGTTGAGCGCCGGAGCATCGTCGGGGCCCATCTTGCCGAGGCGCACGACCACCACGTCCCGGGCCGGGAAGCAGATGACCCGCTGGCCCTCGAACCCGTGGGCGCCGAAGGGCGTCTCCGGCGCATCCCACGCCCAGAGCTGGGCGCCGTGCAGGACCGTGTCGTCCCAGGAGCGGGCGGTGCGCGACCAGTCGACCCAGCCGGCCGGCACGAGCGGGACCCCGTCCCAGGCCCCGCCTCGAAGCAGCAGGAGGCCGAAGCGGCACCAGTCCTGGAGCGTGCACCACGTGTACGACGAGCCCACGTAGGTGCCGGCGGGATCGAAGCCGGTGCGGACGGAGCGCATGCCGACCGGGTCGAAGATCCGCTCGTGCAAGAAACGGTCCATGCCGGCCTGGTCGAGGCCGAGGACCCGAGCCAGGTTGGCGGCGATGATGTTCGTGGTCCCCGACGAGTAGGTGTAGGCCTCGGGCGTGCCCGGCTCGCGGTCTCGAGGGAACGATGCGGCGAACGCGGCCATGTCGTCGGCGCCGTCGCCGTAGAGCATCCGGACGACGTCGGGGAGGGCGTCGGGGTCCAGCTCGTAGTACTCCTCGGTCCACTCCAGACCCGCACGCATCGTCAGGAGGTGGGACCAGGTGATGGCCGCCCGGTCGTCCCCGGGCTCGCGCCACCGGATGTCGCCCACCGGGTCATCGACGGTGAAGGCGCCGTCGCCGACCGCCGCACCGGCCGCCAGGTTGGTGATGGTCTTGGCCATCGACCAGCTGAGCAGCTCGGTGCTGGCGTCGACGTCCTCGAGCGGCGGGTCGGCCTCCATCGCCCGGAGGTCCTGCACGACCCGGCGGCCGTAGCGCTCGGCGACCAGCCGGCCGCCGGCGACGACCGCGGCGGCGTGGGTGAGGCCGAGCGTCGGGTGCTGCTCGCCGCTGACCAGCTCATCGAGCAGGGCCCGGAGCCGGTCCCCGTCCGCGCCCAGCTCCGCAGCGTCGGCCTGCGCCCACGCCTCGGTCGGCCACGGCACGCCCTCGGGTTGGCAGGGGAGCGGGACGAGCGGGCGGTCGGGAACGGCGGTCACCGACCCGATGGTGGCACGCCCGGCCTCGGTCAGCGGCTGACCCGCAGCGCGACCGACAGCGCCAGGTGGTCCGAGAGCGAGCCGGCGGGCCCTCCCGTGACCCCGCGGCCGGCGAACGCCCAGCGTCGCGGCCGCTCGACCTCGACCGAACGGCCAGGGGGCACGGCGAGCCACAGGTAGTCGATGCGCTCGCCCGGAGCAGTGACGGGGTCGTCGTCGGGATCGTCGGCCACGCGGTCCGGCTCGTCGGGGTCGGCGGGGAGCTCGGCGGGGTCGGTGAACGTGCACGTGTGGCCCGGCCCGGTCCCGTGTCCGGCCCACACGTCGACGAGACCGAGGCGCGCCAGCCGCTCGGCCAGGTCGCGGTACCGGGCCTGGGGATCGGGCAGCGCGGGGTCGGCGTCGTGCGCCTGGACGTTGAAGTCGCCGACGACCAGCAGCGGGCTGGCCGGGTCATGGTGGGCCTCGACGAACGCGACGAGCTCGTCGACCTGGCGCATCCGGGCCGCGTGGTGCCGTGCCGGGTCCTCCGCTCCTGGGACCGGGAACAGGTCGCCGCCGGCGATGAGGTGGGTGGACACCACCTCGATCGGCGGCACACCGTCGTCGACCCGGACCGACACGAACAGCGCGCCCTTGGTGGCGAAGGTGTCCGAGTCCCGCAGGTCGCCACCGGACCGGTAGGCGTGCCGGGCGCTGCGGACCACGGGCGCACCCGGGGCGACCAGGGTGGCGAGGCCGCTGCCCTGGCGGCCGGCACCCTGGCGCTGGGGGCCGGCGACGAAGGTGGACCCGGGCCAGCCTCGCGCCACCGCATCCTGCTCGGAACGCTCGAAGCACTCGCCCAGCGCCGCGATGTCGAACCGGCCGGCCACGGCCTCGACCACAAGCGGTGCCCGGGCCTCGACGTCAGGCGCGAACCAGCCGGCCAGCCCGGGCAGGCGCGGCCCGGTGGGCCACAGGCGCGGCGCGAGCAACCAGGTGTTCCAGAAGGCCACCTGGACCTCGACGGGCCCGGTGGAGCCCTCCGGATCGGCGGGCGCGGCGGGCGCGGCGGCTTCGGTCACGGCGCCGACGCTACCGGTGTCGGGCGGCGGGTCCGTGCCGGTCACGTCGCCCGCATGGCCTGCACCGCCGTGATCGGATCGGCCTCCGACGGCGGCTTGTCGTCGCGGTAGCGGACGACCCGGGCGAACCGCAGCGCCACGCCTCCCGGGTAGCGGGTGGAGCGCTGGACGCCGTCGAGCGCGATCTCGACGACCTGCTCGGGTCGGACCCACACCACGCCGGTCTGGGGGCCGCTCCACGGTTCCTCGCGCTCGGCGAGACCGAGGAACCGCTCCGTCTGCCAGCGCAGCAGCTCGTCGGTCAGGCCCTTGAACGTCTTGCCCACCATCACGAAGCCGTCGCGGCTCTCGGGGTCGTCGGTTGCCGGGTCGTCGACCGCTCGGGCCCCGAGGTGCAGGTTCGACAACCACCCGCGGCGCCGGCCGTGGCCCCACTCGACCGCCAGGACCACCAGGTCGAGCGTGTGGACGGGCTTCACCTTCCGCCACGCCTTGCCCCGCCGACCGGCCTCGTAGCGGGAGCTGGCGGCCTTGACCACGACCCCCTCGTGGCCTGCGGCCAGGGCGTCGGCGAGGACCGCCTCGCCTTCGGCCGGGTCGGCGGTGAGCGTCCCTGGAACGCACGATGCGCCGGTGAGCGCCGCGAGCGCCGGCCGACGGACCGACACCGGCTCGTCGAGGAGGTCGACGCCGTCGAGGTGGACGAGGTCGAAGAAGAACGGCGTCACCGCCCGCTCCACCTCGGCGGGCACCACCTCGTCCGAGCGGATCCCGCTGGCGGAGTCTTGGAAGGCGACCGGCCGTCGCGTGGCCGGATCGAGCACCAGCGCTTCGCCGTCGAGCACGAACGCCGACGCTGGCAGCGACCGGGCCAGCTCCACCACACCGGGCAGGCGATCGGTGATGTCGTTGAGGTTCCGGGTGAAGATCGCCACGTCGTCGCCCGAACGGTGGACCTGGATCCGGATGCCGTCGAGCTTCCACTCCACGGCGGACTCGCCCAGGCCCTCGACCGCCTCGGTCACCGACGCCGAGGTGGAGGCCAGCATCGGCTGAACCGGACGCCCGACCTGGAGAGCCACCGCTTCCACCGCCGCCCGGTCCTCGGTCAGCGCGATGCGGGCCACGGCGTCGAGCCGGCCACCGAGCATGATCGCCCGCCGGACGACCGTGGCCGGGATGCCCGAGGCGAGGGCGACGGCATCGGTCACCACGCCGGCCAGCGCGCCGTGGCGCACCCCGCCGCCGACCAGCTGGAAGAGGAACGTCGACTCCTCGGCGGTGGCGCGGGCGAGCAGCGCGGCGAGGAGCTCCTGCTTCCGGCTCGCCGAGCCCGGGCCCGAGGTGGCAGCCAGCTCGCTCAACAGGGAGTCGACCTCGTCGACGGTCACGGTCGGCTCGTCCGCCGGCGGTTGCCGGGCGCTGGCGATGGTGCGCCCTCCGACACCGATGCGCCCCTGGCGAGGCTCGCCGATCAAGAAGCCGATCACGGGCTCGATCTCGTCGACGTCGGCCCGCGCGAGGAGTGCAGCCAGCGCATCCCGCTTGGCGTTGCGGCCCGGGGCGGCGGCGAGGGCGACCGACGTGGTGACGATGTCGTGGAACAGCACGACCGCCGTTCTACCCGTCGCTCCCGGGGGTCAGCCCGACGGCTGGGCGGTCGCCCCGCCTCGGGACGGCTGCTGTGCCGTTGCGCCTCAGCCGTGCGATCGAATCGGACATATGTCGGTAGACACAGAAACATCCGGAAACGTGCGAACACGTGTTCGCTTTCGCGCGCGCGTCGGGTATGATGGTGTCATGACCCCGCCTCGCTCGCCCGACGTCGCAGATGCGGGCGGGCCGGGCCCGGCCGTCGACGAGTACGACGCCCTGGTCGACGAGATCGCCCAGACGCAGGGGATCATCAACCTGGCGGAGGCCCGCATGGTGGAGCTCGCGCGCCGGGGCCTGGCGATGGGGGTGTCGGGTGGCGACAACCTCCCGCCGCGTGCGTGGCTCGCGTGGCGGGCAGGGATCTCGCCGGAACGAGCCGCGGACATCGTCAAGGTCGCGGAGCGCGCCGGCGACCTGCCGCACACGATCGCAGCGCTCTCCGCCGGTGAGCTGACCGTCGATCAGGCCGCCGTGGTCGCCCGCAACGTGCCGACCCGCTACGACGAGTCCGCCGCACGGGTGGCTCGGTGCTGCACGGTCAAGCAGCTGCGTCAGGCGCTGCCCCACTACCGCGACCCCAAGCCCGGCGAACGCGACCGCGGGTCCGAGACGGACCCCGACGGCCGCGGCTCCCTCTCGACGAGCTACGACGAGACCGGCTACCACCTCCGCCTCCACCTGTCGGATGCGGCGCAGGGCGCGATCGTGGATCAGGCCTTGAAGGCGATGCACGAAGACCTCAAGCGCCAGGCTCGCACCGCCGCCCCCGACGGTGGCACGCCGCAACCGGTGTACGCCACGGACGCGCTCGTCGCGCTCGCGGAGACCGCGCTGGCCGCTGGCGAAGCGATCCGCCCGGGCACCGATCGCTACCTCGTCCACGTGCACCTCCAAGCCGGACCGGCTGGCGTCCAGCTCATGACCCACCTCGGCATCCCGCTGCCCGATGGAGAGCGCCGACACATCTTGTGCGATGCGCGGCTGAGCGCCCTGCTCCACGACGGCACCACGCCCGTGGGTTGTGGACGCACCACGCGCGCCATCAGTCGCAAGCTGCGCCGCGCCGTCGAGCACCGCGATCGGGGCTGCGCCGTACCCGGCTGCGGCCGCACCGCCGGGCTCGAGATCCACCACATCTGGCACTGGGAGGACGGCGGCCCCACCGAGACCTGGAACCTCGTGGCCCTGTGCGCCCACCACCACGCCTGCCACCACCGAGGCACCCTCGGCATCGCAGGCAACGCCGACCTCCCTCGCCACGCCGCCCCGGGCGTGGTGTTCACCAACCGGTGGGGACGCCCCCTCGACCCCGTCGGCCGCCCCCTCACGTCTGCCCCGCCCACGCCCGGCACCACGTCCGCCGATCCCGTCGGGGTCGCTGCGGCCGCAGCTGGGATCAACGGTCACCGATACGTACCGCCCACCGGCGAACGCCTCGACCGCTGGGGCTTCCACCTCCAGGAGGCGGACCCCGTCGGCGAGCCTCCACTCGCCGGCCACCACGCCGACGATCCGGAGCCAGGTCCGGGTCCGGCTCCAGCCGTGACCGGGCAACGACCAGGCTCCGTGTCGCCCGCCCCATCCGGCCCGCAGGGCGGCGCACCCATCGACCCCACCCGAGCCGGACCCGACCCCGCCTGATCGACCCTCGGGTCGCGCCATGGGTGCGCCCGGGCGGATCGGGTCGTCTAGAGGAGACCGACGGAGGCCAGTTCGGCGCGCACGCGGAGCTCGTCGTCGGGGCGCACGTAGAGGCGGCAGTGCTTGGGGCCGAGGTCGCCGAACTCGGCCACCTCGCGCTGGGCGACCAAGTAGAGGGACAGGCCAGCGCTCTTGAGCCGTTCCACCTGCATCTGGACCTCCCACTCCCGGCGCATGCCCAGGTCGATCTCGATCGGCTCCTCGTGCCCGGGCTCGGCGCCCCCAGACCCGTCCGCTCGCGCTCGCTTGAACCAGCTCATCTCGCTCCTCGGCTGCGTCGCCCGTCAAGGTATCGGCGCTGAGATGGATCAGATGGTGGGGATCCCAGGCCGGTCTGGCACCCTGGATCGCCGTGTTGCAGGTGACGAACCTCCGGGTCGATGTGGGCGGCGTGACGCTCATCGACGGCATCTCGTTCACCGTGCGCGCCGGTGAGAAGGTCGGTCTGGTGGGCCGCAACGGTGCCGGCAAGACCTCCATGCTCAAGGTGATCGGCGGCGCCAACGAGGCGGCCGGCGGATCGGTCCGCTTCGACGGCGGCCTCGGCTACCTGCCCCAGGATCCCCGCCTGGACATGATCCCCGACGACGTCACCGCCCTGCGCCACGTGCTCAGCGGCCGCGGCTTCGACGAGGCCCTCGACCGCATCGACAAGCTCCAGGTGGCGATGGAGGGCGACCCGTCCACCCGCAACATCGAGCGCTACACGCGTGCGCTCGAGCGGTTCCGCATGGACGGCGGCTACTCGGCGGAGTCCGAGGTCCGGCGCCTCGCATCGGGCATCGGCCTCGCGGACGACAAGCTCGACCTCCCGCTCGGGGCCCTCTCCGGTGGCCAACGCCGCCGGGTCGAGGTGGTCCGGATCCTCTTCGCCGGATCCGACGTGCTGCTGCTCGACGAGCCCACCAACCACCTCGACGCCGACGCCAAGCTCTGGATGCTCGACTTCCTCGCCTCGTACCGGGGTGCGCTGATCGTCATCAGCCACGACCTGGACCTGCTCGACGAGGCCATCACCCGCGTGATCCACCTGGACCGGGGGGCCGACACGGCCACCGGCCAGATGCACGAGTACAAGGGCACCTACACCCAGTACACGAACGCTCGTGAGGCCGACGAGGTGCGCCTGGCGAAGGAGATCGCCATGCAGGCCAAGGAGATCGACCGCCTCCAGAACATCGTCGACCGGTTCGGGGCCAAGGCCACGAAGGCGTCCATGGCCCACAGCCTCGAGAAGCGCATCGACCGCCTGAAGGAGAACGGTCCCACCTCGGTGCGGGCCCGCAAGACCCTCAAGCTCAAGCTTCCCGCACCGCCGCACTGCGCCAAGACGGTCCTGGAAGCCCACGAGCTGGCGGTGAGCTACCCGGGCCTCGACGTGTTCGAGGACGTCACCTTCGACGCGGGTCGCGGCGACCGCGTCCTGGTCATGGGGCTCAACGGAGCGGGCAAGACGTCGCTGCTGCGGGTGCTGGCCGGGGTCACCGATCCGGTGATCGGGAAGGTGAAGTGGGGGATGGGCGTGTCGGTCGGGTACTACGCCCAGGAGCACGAGGGCATCCGCTCGGGCGCCAGCCTCGTGCAGCACATGCAGGAGGCCACCGGCGGGATGGGCGACGGCGAGATCCGTGGCCTGCTCGGCATGTTCGGCCTCGTCGGCGACAAGGTCTGGCAGGACGCGTCGACCCTGAGCGGAGGCGAGAAGACCAAGCTGGCGCTCGCCCAGCTCGTGGGCGGCAAGCACAACGTGCTGCTGCTCGACGAGCCCACCAACAACCTCGACCCCGGCTCTCGCACGGCCGTCGCCGACTCGCTCAGCAGCTGGGGCGGCACCCTCATCGTGGTCAGCCACGACGCCGAGTTCGTCGAGGCCCTCCAGCCCGACCGGGCCCTGCTCATGCCCGACGGCGACGTCGACCACTGGCACGACGACTTCCTCGAGCTCGTCACCCTCGCCTGACGGTCCGCCGAGAACGACGGAGGGGAGGCGGCCGAAGCCACCTCCCCTCGCGCACGTACTGGTAGCACCAGCCCGACGTTGTTCTACCGGTGGGACGAACCCCGGCCGTCGTACTGGCGGGTGGCTGGCGGGTAATCGCCGTGCACCCAGCAGGTCGCCTCAGCGACCAGCCACCTCCGAAGTCCCGTAAGAACTGTCGTTGATCTGGACCACCTCCTTTCTTCGGTGGCGACATCCAACCACCACCGACGAGCATTGCCAACCCCTTTTCCGGACGAGTTCGCAGACCCGAACCGATCAGGCCGAGCGGCGGGCCTTGCGGCACGCAGCCCACGCCCACGCGATGCCGAACGCCGAGACGCGTCCAGCCACGAGGATGCCCGCAGGAGCCACCCACGGAGACCGGAACACCGTTCCGAGCACAGCACAGGTCGCCACGACGATGGCCGTATCGACCATGATCTTCTTCACCACGTCAGTTCCCTTTCGAGGAGCAGATCTTCCGAAAGGGGTGGTGGGCCAGGCGGGGTTTCGCGCGATGGCTTGGCGGTCACGGTAACCGTCGAGTGACCCTGCCCGTCGAACGGGGCCTGTGGGGAGACTCGGGGCGGTCAGCGCTCGCGGTTCATGGCGGCCCTGAGGGCTTCGACGGCGGCGTGGGGGTCCTCCACCTGGACGATGAGGTGGCGGTAGGGCTGGTCGTGGAGCTCGATGACCAGGACCTCCTTGGCCCGGCCGACCATCCAGAGGTCCTTGTCGCCGTGGGCCCGGAACGTGCCGGCGGTCATGATCCCGGGAAGGTGGGTCCCGGGCAGCCGCCAGCCCTTCACCAGGCCCTTGCGGGGGGACACGCCGACGTCGCTGATGGCGGTGACCGGGCAGTCGAGGCCCTTGCTCAGCGCCCAGAGCCGGACCAGGCCGACGGGACGGACCAGGAGCTCGTCGTCGGGGCTGACGCCGACCGCCGCCAGGTTGGGGCCCGAGAGGCTGGTCACGATGATGCCGCCGAGCAGCACCAGGACGACGGCGAGGAGGATGCCCCACCACGGCGGCATCACCAGGTCGAACGCCAGCACGAGGGCGGCGGCAGCGGCCGTCACGGGCGGATCAGCCCTTGGCGCCGAGCGCGACGGGCGTGGTGACCTGCTCGAAGAAGTCGTTGCCCTTGTCGTCGACGACGATGAAGGCGGGGAAGTCCTCGACCTCGATGCGCCACACGGCCTCCATGCCGAGCTCGGGGTACTCGAGCACCTCGACCTTGCGGATGCAGTCCTGGGCGAGACGGGCGGCGGGGCCGCCGATGGACCCCAGGTAGAAGCCACCGAACTGGTGGCAGGCGTCGGTGACCTGCCGGGACCGGTTGCCCTTGGCGAGCATGACGAGCGAGCCGCCCTCGGCCTGGAACCGGCCGACGTAGGAGTCCATGCGCCCGGCGGTGGTGGGCCCGAAGGAGCCGGAGGCGTAGCCCTCGGGCGTCTTGGCGGGGCCGGCGTAGTACACGGGGTGATCCCGCAGGTACTGCGGCATCTCGCCGCCTGCGTCGAGCAGCTCGGCGATCTTGGCGTGGGCGATGTCGCGGGCGACGACCACGGTGCCGTTGAGGGAGAGGCGGGTCTTCACCGGGTACCGGGACAGCTCGGCCCGGATCTCGTCCATGGGCCGGTTCAAGTCGACGGTGACGACGTCGCCGCCGAGCTCGTCGTGGGTGACCTCGGGGAGGAACTGGGCCGGGTGGCGCTCCAGCTCCTCGAGGAACACGCCCTCGCTGGTGATCTTGCCGAGGGCCTGTCGGTCGGCGGAGCAGCTCACCGCGATGGCGACGGGGCACGAGGCACCGTGGCGGGGGAGGCGGACCACGCGGACGTCGTGGCAGAAGTACTTGCCGCCGAACTGGGCGCCGATCCCGAAGTCCTGGGTGAGCTTCAGGACCTCGGCCTCCATGTCGAGGTCCCGGAAGCCGTGGCCGGCGGCCGACCCCTGGGTGGGCAGCGTGTCGAGGTAGCGGGTGCTGGCGAGCTTCGCGGTCTCGAGCGCGAACTCGGCCGATGTGCCGCCGATGACCACGGCCAGGTGGTACGGCGGGCAGGCGCTGGTGCCGAGGAGGCGCAGCTTCTCGTCGAGGAACGTCCGCAGGCCCTTCGGGTTGAGGACGGCCTTGGTCTCCTGGAACAGGAAGCTCTTGTTGGCCGAGCCCCCGCCCTTCGCCATGAAGAGGAACTTGTAGGCGTCGCCGTCGACGGAGGCGATCTTGATCTCCGCGGGAAGGTTGGTGCCGGTGTTCGTCTCCTCCCAGAGGGTCAGCGGCGCCATCTGCGAGTAGCGCAGGTTGTCCTTCTGGTACGTGTCGAAGATGCCGCGACAGAGCGCCTCCTCGTCGCCTCCCCCGGTGATGACGAACTGGCCCTTCTTGCCCTTCACGATGGCGGTGCCGGTGTCCTGGCACATGGGGAGGATGCCGCCGGCCGCGATGTTGGCGTTCTTGAGCAGGTCGAGGGCCACGAAGCGGTCGTTGGCCGACGCCTCGGGGTCGTCGAGGATGCGCGCCAGCTGGGCGAGGTGACCGGACCGCAGGTAGTGGGCGATGTCGTGCATGGCCTCGCCCGCCAGCGCGGTCAGGGCCTTCGGGTGGACCTGGAGGAAGGCGTGGCCGGCGGCCTCGATCGTGGACACGCCACCACCGGGCAGGTCCAGCTCGATCTTCCGGTACGTGGTGGCGTCGGGCCCGAGGGGCAGGAGCTCGGTGTGGGTGAAGTCCGTCATCGCTGCCAACGGTACGGCGCCCGCCCGGCGACGGGCCATCCGAGGCGGTCGGTCGGTAGCCTCGTCCGGGCGGGCGACAGCGGTGTCGCCGGGTGAGGGGCCCCAGATGAACGAGCACAGGCGACGCGTCGGCGGATGGGTCCGGGCGCTGGCGGGCGTGGCGCTCGTGACCGCAGCTGCGGTCGGCCTGGTCGCACCGGCGGCCGCGGTGCCGGCTCCGGCGGTCCCCGTCAGCCCATCGCCGGGGGCGGTGCTCGACGTGTACGGCGCCACGTCCGCAGGCGACGTCTTCTACAACGCGGCCGGGCCGGAGCCCCAGGGCTCCGTGCGCCGCTCCGACGGCACGGTCACCTCCCTCGGCGTCACGCTGGTCGGGCGGGGCGAGGTCGGCCCGGACGATCAGCTGTGGCTGCCGGCCGGCGCCGCACTGCGGGCGTTCTCCGCAGACGGGACCCACGTCGATCACCCCATCGGGGGGACCGGCGCGGCGGCGGTGGTGAACGAGGTGCGCATCGGCGTGGACGGGAGGGCGTGGTTCCTCGACAAGGGCCGCGGCGCCGTGGGATCGATGACCCTCGACGGGGCCGATGTCACCGAGTGGCCGGCCGCAGGCTCCGGGACCCTGTCCCACATCGGCAAGGGACTCGACGGCCGCATGTGGTTCGTCCGCACGAACGGTGCCCTGGCCGCCATCACGCCGAGCGGCACCATCACGAACCACGGCAGCCTCGCCAGCGCGGTCGAGGGCATCGTCTCGAACCCGAGCGGGCTCTACACCGCGGTCCAGGGCAGGCTCGTGCGGATCGACGGGGCGGGGCAGGCCACCGTCGTGGCCACACCGAACGGGAACGTGGGCGGGATCCCGCTCGAGTCGCAGGGCTGGATCTGGATCGGCACCACCTCGATCAGCCCGTCCGAGCGGATCGCCCAGTACGGGCTGCCCATCGACTTCGACTACTTCGACGGTCTGCCGCAGGTGGATGCACGGCGGACGTCCTACGCCGCCAGCCGTCAGGGCGGGTTCGTCGGCACGATCGGTGGGCAGCTCGTCCGGTACCCGAACCCCGACATCGGCCGCAACGTCGTGGTCCGGGCGTCCGTGGTCGAGGTGAAGGGCGTGCGCCACCTGCGTCTCACGGGTACGGCCCGCACGCCCGGCGGCCAGGCGCTGAGCGGCACCTTCGCCGTGCGGATGGAATGGGATCGCTTCATCCCCGACGGGTTCACCTACTACGAGAACGCGTCGAAGCAGATCGGGACGATGACCATCTCCGGCGGGAGCGGCTCGCTCGACGTGGCGGTCACCTCGACGCTGCTGGCCGGCACCACCCGGGGCTTCCTCGACCACGGGCGCTGCTGCGGCATCTACCTCCAGGCGCCGGCGACCGACGCGGGCCCCGGCCTGGCCTCTCGCGACGCCAGCGTGGCGGACTCGAACGGCACCCTGGAGCTGTCGTCGACGATGCAGTGGCTCGACCGGATGAACGGCCGGGCGCTCGCCCGGCCGATGGATCCGGCGGGCTCGGTGTACTGGGCGCAGAAGCTCGCCGGAGGCACACCTCGGGCCACGGTCACGAAGAGCATCGTGGACTCCACTGCGTGGCGCCGGCAGCGGGTCGCCTCGGCGTACCAGCGGTGGTTGGGGCGCAAGCCCGACCCCTCGGGGCTCGAGTACTGGCTGAGCTGGCTGAAGACCCACACCACCTCGGAGCTCGACCTCGCGCTCGGCACCACCGCGGCGGGACGCGACGCCAGCGGGACCACCGACGCCCAGCGGGGCAAGCACCTCGCTTCGGCACTGCGGCTGGCGTCGGCCTCGGCCGACGCCTTCACCGAGCAGCTCCAGGCGGGCACGCCGTGGAGCACGCTGGCCCGGTCCGCATACTTCAGCCGGTCGGCCGCCGAGCGCCGCATGACCGACCTGGCGCCGCGCAGCTCGTTCACACCGAGCCTGGCGGCGCTGGTCGCCGAGTTCCAGCAGGCGCGCGACGAGCGCGGTCCGCTGGTCAAGGCCCTCGCCACCATGCCCTGACCCATCTGCGTGGCTGGGCCGACGACCGGGTAGACCGTGCCCATGGCTGGCAGCGATGGGTTCCGGACCGAGCACGACTCCATGGGGGAGGTGCAGGTGCCGTCGTCGGCGCTCTGGGGTGCCCAGACCCAGCGAGCCGTCGAGAACTTCCCCATCTCGGGGCGGCCCATCGACCGGCGGCTGATCCGCTCCCTCGCCCTCATCAAGGCCGAAGCGGCCGTGGTCAACGCCAAGAGCCGAGAGGTGCCGTCGGTCGACGACAAGATCGGCGACGCCATCCGCAAGGCGGCCGAGATCGTCGCGACCGGCGCCCACGACGACCAGTTCCCGATCGACGTGTTCCAGACCGGGTCGGGCACGTCGTCGAACATGAACGCCAACGAGGTCATCGCCCGCCTCGCCGACCTGAGCCTCGGCAAGGACGGCCGGGCCAAGGCGAAGGTCAGCCCGAACGACCACGTGAACGCGAGCCAGTCATCGAACGACGTGTTCCCGACGGCGATCCACCTGGCCGCCACCGAGGCGGTCGTCGTCGACCTGATCCCTGCGCTCGAGCACCTCGGCGAGGCGCTGGCGGCCAAGGCCGACGAGTTCGCCGACGTCGTGAAGGCGGGCCGCACCCACCTCATGGACGCCGTGCCGATCACCCTGGGACAGGAGTTCGGCGGCTACGCCACGCAGGTCGCCCAGTCGGTGCGGCGGCTGCGGAGCACGCTGCCCCGGCTCGGCGAGCTGCCCATCGGAGGCACCGCGGTGGGCACCGGGCTGAACACGCCGAAGGGGTTCGGCGGCGACGTCGTGAAGCGCCTGGCGAAGCGGACGGGCCTGCCGCTCACCGAGGCCACCGACCACATCGCCGCCCAGTCGTCTCGCGACGGACTGGTGGAGGCGTCGGGCCAGGTCCGGACCGCCGCCGTCGCCCTCATCAAGATCGCCAACGACCTCCGGTGGATGGCCAGCGGCCCGAACACCGGGCTGGCCGAGATCCACCTCCCGGACCTCCAGCCGGGGTCGTCGATCATGCCGGGGAAGGTCAACCCCGTCCTGTGCGAGGCCGTCACCCAGGTCGGGGCCCAGGTCATCGGCAACGACGCTACCGTCGCCTTCTCCGGCTCGCAGGGCAACTTCGAGCTCAACGTGTTCATGCCGGTCATGGCTCGGAACCTGCTCGAGTCCATCGATCTGGTGGCCAACGTCAGCCGCCTCTTCGCGGACCGCTGCATCGTCGGGATCACCGCCGACGTCGAGCGCTGCCGGGCCAACGCCGAGTCCAGCCCGGCCATCGCCACGTCGCTCAACCCGTACCTCGGCTACGAGCGCACCGCCCAGCTCATCAAGGAGAGCCAGAAGACGGGCACACCGATCCGCGAGCTGGTGAAGGCCACCGGGGAGGTGTCCGACGAGGACCTCGACCGGGCCCTCGACGCCGCTGCGCTCACCAAGGGCGGCCTGCCGCCTGCACCCTGAGGGGACCCCCTGGAGAACCTGAGGGGACCGGTTGCCGGGCGTCAGCCGCGAGCGGGGGAGCCGGCGAAGGGCCCGGGGTCGCCGTTGCCGGGGAGGTTCGGGTGGCTCCAGGAGTTGACCTTGCCGACGAGGGCGCCGAGGTGCTCCCACTCCGGTGGGTTCCAGCCCTGCGCCGTGCCGACGATGGCCAGGTCCTGGCGGATGTAGGCGAGGGCGGGGAGCCGCTGGAGGTCGAGCGCCTCGACCAGATCCCGCTCGGGGTCGGTGAAGGTCAGGAACTCCTCGGCCCACGGGCCCAGGAAGCGCTTGGCGTCGCGCTCGTCGGCGGTCACCGTCCACGCCACCCGGCAGTCGGCGTCTCGGAAGTTGGCGAGCACCCGCCCGGCCGTCTCGAGCAGCCAGGCGCTCTCCTGGGTGTACGGGTCGATCACCACGGTGAGCAGCTGGAAGGTGGTGGTCCACTCTGCGATGGTGGCGGTGCGACCGCCGACGGCGGTGAGCTTGACGTCTTCTGAGACCTGCGTGACCACGGCGGGAACGGTAGTGGGTGCGCCCGGCCCGAAGCAGATTCGGACCTCCCGGCCGGCCGCTGGGCACCGGGCTAGGTTCGCCCTGGAACCGAGCCCCTGGAGGGAACCTGATGCTCTTCGCCGCATATCGAGGCACTGGCTACAACGTCGTGCTGCTGCTGCACATCCTGGCCGTGATCGTGGCGTTCGCGCCGGCGTTCGTGTGGCCCTTCGCCTCGGTGAAGCTCAAGAAGGAGGGCAAGCAGGTGGGCCCGGCGATCGGTGCGCTCGCGGCGGGCAACACCGCCAAGATCCACGGCCCGGCGCTCGTGCTCGTCGGGCTGCTCGGGTTCGGCCTGGTCGGGATGAGCGACAAGTACATCAAGTTCGACCAGTCCTGGGTCATGGCCGCGATGGTCGTGTGGTTCCTGATGCTCGGCATCATCTTCGGGCTCATGTTGCCAGCCGAGAAGAAGTCGGCCAACGGCGACGAGAGCGCCGACAAGCTCGTCTCGATGGCGGGCGGGATCATGCACCTGCTGCTCGTCGTCATGCTCTACCTGATGATCTTCAAGCCGGGCCTCTGATCCGCGCCCTCATCTGACGGCCGGTCGATAGCGTCGGGTCGTGCACCCGATCGAGCGCCTGCGGTTCGTGGCCCGCGCCACCGGTGCGCCGCCCGACGACGTCGTCCAGGAGGTCGCCGCGTCGCTGGCTGCGTTCGCCGACGATCCGGTCTCGCTCGTGACGGCCTGCCGCCGCCTCATCGACCGCCACCCGGCCAACGGCCCGGTCTGGTGGCTCTGCGCCCGCACCCTCACCGCGTCGGATCCGGGCGATGAGGCGTGGCGGTGCCACACCGACTTCTACGAGGATCCCACCATCGACGAGCTCGCCCACGCGCTGCCCGCCGACGCGTCCATCACCGTGGTCGGCTGGCCCGAACGGCTGGCCGGCGCGTTCGCCCGTCGCGGCGACGTGCAGATCCGGGTGATCGACGTCGATGGCGACGGTCCCGGGTTCGTCCGAGCGCTGGAGCGCCTCGATGTGGAGGCGGTGGACGTGGCGGTCAGCGGCATGGGCCCGGCGGTGGCGGCGTCGGACCTGGTGGTGCTCGACGCCTACGCCATCGGGCCGCGCGATGCGCTGGTGGCGCCCGGCAGCTGGGCGGCCGCCTCGCTGGCCCGGACCAGCGAGATCCCGGTGTGGCTGGCCGGTGGCCGCGGCCGCGGGGTGCCGG
>JAOBWH010000060.1 GCA_025463265.1 Ilumatobacteraceae bacterium | reverse complement strand
GCACCCCGACCCAGCTTGCGGAAGCACTCATCGGTGTCGAGGATCTCGAGGCCGGACCAGTCCATGCTTGCACGAGGCGTTGTCATGCCTCTCACAGTGTCTCGGATGCGCAGACCCATCGAGAGTCGAAGGTCCCAACCTTCCGCCATGGTCATGCCAGACGTTGCCGACGAGTCCGTGCTGGGGTTCATCACGCATCGGGTCCCGGGTCCCCGAGCACCTCGAATGTTCCACGTTGGGCCGCAACCGTTGCGCGCCTGGGTACCGTGCCGCGCAGATGGTCGAACGACGAGTGGTTATGGGGCTGCTCTTCTACCCTCGTGGCGGATCGGCCTACGTCGTCCGCTACCTGAGTCCAGCGCTCGAGCGAGCAGGCCGATCGGTGTCCTTGGCGGTCGGGTCGCTCGGAGTCAGAGGCGTCGAGACCAATGCCCGGACGTTCTTCGACGGTCTCGACGTCCATGAGCTCGATGCCACCGAAGCGGCCGCCCGCTTCGAGGCCGGGGGCGATGCGATCGCAGCCCCTCTGCCGATGCACCCGTCGTACGAGGATCGCGCCGGTGTGCCCGACGTGGTCTTCGCTTCGGTGGCCCATGAGCTCGCCGATCACTAGTCGGCGGCGTGCATCGCTCCGCTCCGAGCCGCTGGGGCCGCCGACGCGAGCGTGTTCCACCTCCACCACCTGACACCGCAGCTCGACGCTGCGCACCGCCACTGGCCGCAGGTGCCGATGGTGGTCCACCTGCACGGAACCGAGATGAAGCTGCTCGAGGGGATCGCTGCGCGGACGGCCGTGGCGGCATCGCTCGGCGAGACGCTCGCCACCATGCCCTCAGCAGTGATCACCGCGAACCAGACGGACCGCCTCCTCGATGCCGCGCAGACCGAGCTGTTCCGTGGAACTCGCTGGAGCTCCTGGCGCCACGGGGCGTTCTGGGCGGACAAGCTCCGCCGGGAGGCGCTCGTGGCTGACCACCTGATCACCGTGTCCCCGCAGAACCGGGCCAGCGCGATCTCGATGTTCGGCCTGTCGCCCGATCACGTGACCTCCATTCCCAACGGGGTCGACATCGAGCGGTTCTGCCCTCGGCCTCGCACCCCGGGATCCCGGCGAGAGGTGTTCCGACGGGCTCTCGTTGACGACCCGCAGGGCTGGACCGAGACGCAACCACCCGGAACCATCGCGTACACCGAAGCCGACCTCGACCGGCTCCTCGGCGTCGACGACGACGCCACCGTGTTGCTCTACGTCGGTCGGTTCCTCGACTTCAAACGAGTTCCTGCGCTGATCCGGGCGTTCGCCAAGGCCCGCAGCCAGTTCACCCGTCCTTGCTCGTTGGTCATCTGGGGAGGCCACCCCGGCGAGTGGGAGGGGGAGCACCCCGTGTCCGTGGCTGACCAGGTCGGTGCCGAAGACATCTACTTCACCGGGTGGCGGGGTCACGACGACCTGCCCGCAGGGCTCGCGGCCTGCGACGCGCTCATCGTCCCATCGGTCGAAGATCCCTACCCCCAGGTTCCCCTCGAGGCCATGGCTGTCGGCCTCCCCGTCATTGCCTGCGCCAGCGGCGGCCTGCTGTCCATGGTGAACCTCGACCTGCGCCGACCCACCGGCTGGCTCACCCCACCAGATGACCACGAGGCCCTCACCAGCGTGCTCGCCGAGGTCGTGAACAACCCACTGGAGATGACGATGCGCGGCGCCAATGCGCTCGCACACGCACAAGCCGACCTCTCCTGGGACGGCCTCGTCCCCCAGTTCGAAACCAGTTACGCCCACGCCACCGAGCGCCACCACCAGCGCTGATCGACCCGACTGCGCCGTCGAGCGGGCGGTGGGCACAACGGCCTCCCGGGGTGACCCGTGCGCTCGCATCGCTGCGTCAATCATCACGGCGCGCAGCGATGGCGTCCCGGCGACAGCGCGCACGACGCATGACCGAGGGCTTTGATCCAGAAGTCCTCCTCTGCGTTCGACTCTGGGACCGATGGCGCACCAATGGGGAAGGAGCCCCAGCACGTCCCTCACCTGAGAATGACGCGTGTGTCGATCCCCTCGGTGTTGCGCGGGTCATCGCCCCGAAGCAGAACCGACATCTCGGTCACGACCGCCTCATAGAGGCGCAGGGGCCCGGGCGACCGCAGCTCTTCGACCCCGATGCTCGAAAGCTCCCCGAAACGGGCCACGAACGCTGCAGTGTCGGACTCCACTTGCTCGTCGCACACCAGACCAGCCCGGGCAGCGCAGTAGACGGCCTCTCCTTGTCCGAACCCGACCGTGGAATCGAACAAGGTGAAGGCGACATCGGCCCGCTCGGCGATGTTGCGCGAGTGGCGGGAATCGGGCGACGAAATCCAGAGGAACCGTCCGTCGCAATGCGGTGTGAAATACACCGGCGACGCCCACGGCCGACCGGAGCCGTCGGCTGTTGCGAGCGTGAGGTACTTATTGGCCTGGACGATCCGTTCTGCCTTCGTTGCGAACTCCACCTGATCGGCACTCGTCATCGTGTTCTCCGGGATCGTGGTGGCTCGTCTGGCAGGCGCGGTCGTCGGCTGGTCCACCGTAGAGCAATCACATTTGCGGTCCCGGTGTGACGACGGCTGGCGTCAGAGAGCAGTTGTCATTCCCCCGAAGCCAACCTCGTTGCCGTCGATGTCCCGATAGACGACCTTGCTCACGCCGTTCTCGTAGGTCTCCCGCCCGAACGATTCGATGCCACGCTCGGCGATCGCCGCGATGCGTACGTCAAGATCGTTCACGAAGATCGTCACGACCGACTGGCCGGCACTCTCCGGCTTCACCTCGATGTAGACCGATCGGTGCTCGGCAAGTTCCCACACGGCCTCGGCGTCATTCGGGAAGAACGAAGGTTCGTCACCGAAGAGCCGGCTGTACCAGCCGGTGGCGGTCTCGAGGTCGCGGACGTAGATCCCAGCGAAGAGGGCGATCAGCACGGCGACCAGGCTATGACGAAGGAGCTCTTGGCTGAGCATGAGGTCGAGGTCGACCACGTCACGCTGTACCGGTGGGTGCAACGCTTCACACCGCTGCTCGCTGAGGCCGCCCGGCCATGCCGCCACTCGGTCGGTAACCGCTGGTTCGCCGACGAGACCTTGGTGAAGGTCGCCGGGTCTGGCAGTACGTGTTCCGGGCGGTCGCCTTCGCAGCTCGGTGCCAGGTTGAGAGACGGCGCTCAGGATCCCGGAGATCTTGATCCTCACGGGCCTCTCCCGATCGGGTGCGCTACCCGTCGCGGACGCCACCGGCTGCACCACCACCCCCGACACCACGTGGGGCGACCCCGGCGCGGTGGTGGGGTGCCCGTGAACGGCACGCGGAGCGCACGGCGTCAACGGGGTGGTGAAGTGAGTCCGGGTGCCGGCTCGTCTGGCGTGCTCCCGAGCAGGCGGTTGAGCAGGCGTCGTTCGCCTGGCCATGCTTCCTCGATCGCTTCGCGGGGCACGCGTCGGGCGGCGTAGCGCAGTGCGAGGACGACCACGATGACATCGTCGAGGGGTCCGATGATGGGCAGGAACTCGGGGATGAGGTCGATGGGGCTGATGACCCAGACCGCAGCGATCGCGACGGCCACCTTGGCTCGGGTGGGCACGCGCGGGTCCTTGCGAAGTCGGCGCAAGGTGGTCGCGCAGGCGGGGAGGAATCCGGCGAGGTCCTTCGCGAGGCCGGGCGGTAGGCGTGCTGCGAGCACGATCAGCACGAGCCAGGACGCAACGACGACCCCCGCAGCGACCATCAGCCAGCCAACCCAGGACATCGAGGCCTTTCCCTACGTCAGGCGGTGAAGGTGAAGGTGAAGGTGAAGGGCCTTTTCGCCCGTTGGAATCGCTTGGCGGTGCGGGCCGCTCGCTGCAACATCTGCTGGCTCCCTCGCCTGCGGCCCCGGTGGGCCAGCGGCTGGTGCGACGCTAACGGCCGGAACCGCCCTCGGGTTCCGGTCGATGCGACGGATCCTGGGAGTCACGCCGCGATCAGGACGAGACGTAGAGGTTGCCGTCGCCGGGGGCACGGACGTCGAAGGTGGCGAGCGGCTGGCGAGCCGGGCCTTGGAGCACGGCTCCGGTCGCGGGGTCGAACGCCGCTCCGTGGCACGGGCAGCGAAGGACCTCGCCCCGGTACTCGAGCGTGCAGCCTTGATGGGTGCACACCGCAGAGCAAGCCTCGTAGACGCCGGCCCGAGATCGGATGACCACGGCGGAGGCGCCCGTTGTTGGATCGGCGAACGGAGCGCTGCCGCCGATCGGCACGTCGGCCGCCCGTCCGATGGCGGTCCCCGTGGAGGCATCTGCGGTGCTCACGGGGCCGGCTGCCCCGGCTGTCGGCTGGCTCGGTGGGTGGAGCGTGGCGTGGCCGTCGGCGGCGTCGGTCCTGCTGGGTTCGAGGAGGCGGCCGAGCGCAGCTGCTGAGCCGCCTGCGGCGAGTCCGGCGAGTCCGATCCAGGTGGCGACGGTGAGCGTCCCGAGGAACTGTCGTCGTCCCTCGGGCACTGCGGCGTGTTGAGACGGGTCGAGCTGCAGCCGGCGGGAGACGGCAGCATCGACGGACCACCGGCTCGGGGGCGCGAGGGCGAGCGGGGTGAAGGCGGCGAGGAAGACGATGTCGGGTCCGAGGTAGTAGGGGGTCGTGTGCCAGCTGACCACGAGCAGGAACGTCAGAGACAGCGCCATCCCTCCGAGTGCGGCGGCGCGGGTCCACAGCCCGAGGAGGGTCCCGATGCCCACGGCGAGCTCACCGAGAGCGATGGCCAGGCCGAAGGCTGCTGCGTGGTGGCCGGAAGGTCATGACGCCACCGATCGGGCTCGTCGCCGCAGCCGCGTGCATCTGCGCGGCGACGCCGCTGGGGGCGCGAGGGTCGAGGTACGCGGTGCTCGCCAGCTTCTGCAGGCCTGCGAAGGCGAACGTCGCTCCGAGGAAGACTCGGAGCGGGACGAGTGCCCGGGCGATCCGGCGGTACTCGGCGTCCCTGGTGACCGCGTCTTCACCGGCCGCCTGGGCGGGGGAGGCGGGGCGCGTGTCCATCATCGATCAGAGCCGGTCAGACCTGGGCCGGCGAGCGCTTCGCCGTGGGAGTGGCGTCGGTGCGTCGGCTGTGTGACCGGTAGGCCCGAAGCTCCCCTGCCGCGAGCAGGGCCACGCACGCCTCGACGAAGACCGAAGCGAGGCCGAGGGGCTCCAACCAGTTGCCGATGTCCTCGGTGGCAGCGGGCATGCCGAGGGTGCGGTTGATGGCGTAGCCGACGAGCGTGCCGGCGGCGAGGGCACCGCCGAGCAGCCAGCCGCGACGGACGTCGCCCCGGACCAACATGGCGGCAGCGACCGTGCACCCCACGATGAGCCCGACGTACGCAACGCCGAGGTACGGGGTCTCGGACAGCTTCCCCTGGAGGTCCAGGAGGTGGACGAGTGCGATGGCGCCGAGGCCGACGACGCCGGCTCCTCGGGCGGTGTGGTTGTGATCGGGGTGGGTCGTGGTGTCCATGGAGCCGACGGTAAGGACCGCCGGTCCTCGTTCCGGCCAAGCGCGAGTCAAGGTTTGGCAAAGGTCCACGACATCGCCGTTCCGTCACCGTCGGCGCCCGTACGCTCCGGCCATGGCCCGCCTGCTGCTCGTCGAGGACGACGAGGCGATCGCAGCACCGCTGGCGCGTGCACTCGGGCGGGACGGACACGACGTGGAAGCCGTGAGCACCGGTGAAGCCGCGCTCGAGCGGCTCGAGCGGGGCGGCCTGGATCTCGTGGTGCTGGACGTGGGTCTGCCCGGCATCGACGGCGTCGAGGTGTGCCGCCGGTTGCGCCACACCGACGCTGACCTGCCGGTCCTGATGCTCACCGCCCGGTCCGAAGAGCTCGATGCGGTCGTGGGACTCGATGCAGGTGCCGACGACTACATCACCAAACCGTTCCGGCTCGCCGAGCTGCTGGCCCGGGTGCGCGCCAACCTCCGACACGCATCCGAGAACGATCAGCTCATCGAGGGTGCCGTCCGGGTCGAGCTGGCCGCCCGGCAGCTCTGGGTCGACGGCACCGAGGTCAGCCTCTCGCCCAAGGAGTTCGATCTCCTGGCGCTGCTCATGCGCAGTGCAGGATCCGTCGTGATCAGGGAGCGGATCATGGAAGCAGTGTGGGACGAGCACTGGTACGGCTCGACCAAGACGCTCGACGTCCACGTCTCGTGGCTTCGGCGCAAGCTCGGCGACGATCCTGCCGAACCTCGCCGCATCACGACCGTGCGCGGCGTCGGCTTCCGCTACGAGCGGGCCTGACGTGCGTCGCCGTCTGCTCCGCGCCTTCCTCGCGGTCATCGTGGTGGGCGTCACGGTGCTCGGTGTGCCACTCGGGATCATCGCCACGCACCTCGCCCGGGAGCAAGCAGTGCGGTCACTCGACCGGGAGGCCGACGCCATCGGGTTCGCCGTGAGCGAGCCAAGCGAGAAAGGGGGCGCCGTGCCGTTCGATGCGATCCGAGCCGCCGCCCGCACGGACCGCTACGTCGTGGTTCGCGACACCTCGGGCCGGACGACTCGAGTCGGAACGCGTCCGAGCGGACGCACCATCGAGGCCAGGGTCAGCACCGAGACCGGCGTGCACATCACCGTCGTCGCATCCGCAACAGACGCCGACAACCGCGCCGTGCAGGCATGGCTGGTCGTCGCTGGCCTCGCCGCCATCGGCATCGGCACCGCCGTCGTGCTCGGAGTTCGAGAGTCCAACCGCCTCGGGCGTCCCCTGGATGATCTCGTCGCCGCCTCCCACCGGCTGGGCGGAGGTGACTTCTCGGTGCACGTCGAACCGGCCGGGATCCCCGAGGTCGATGCGGTCGGCGACGCCCTCACCTCGAGCGGAGCCCGGATCGCCGAGCTCATCGGCCGTGAGCGCGAGTTCTCCTCGAACGCCTCGCACCAGCTCCGAACGCCGCTCACGGCACTCCGAGTTCGGCTGGAGGAAGCGGCCATGGGCGGTCCCGACGAGATGGGCCCCGCCCTCGCCGATGCGTTCGCTGAGGTCGAGCGCCTCGACGAAACCATCAACGAACTGCTGAGCCTCGCCCGGTCGAACACCACCACCGAGACGAAGTCGTCCCCGCTCCGTGCGATCACCGACCTGCTGCGGCAGCGATGGGAACCGCTGCTCGCCCGAGCCGAGCGTCGAGTCGACATCGATGTCGATGTCAGCACCGACAAAGAGCCGTTGCCCGTGCAGCCGGTCACCGAGATACTGAACGTGCTGATGGAGAACGCGCTGCGCCACGGCGACGGCGTGGTGCACGTCGGAGCCCGCCGTGCCGGGAATCACCTCGTCATCAGCGTGTCCGATGAAGGTCCAGGCATCGCTCCCGGCATCGAGCATGCGGTCTTCAACCGCCACGTCTCCGGGAACGGTGGCACCGGCGTCGGACTGGCCCTCGCACGAACCATGGCCCAAGCGATGGGAGCCCGGCGCGAGCTCATCGACCCACGTTCTGCCCGGTTCGACCTCTTCGTGTCCCTCCCACCCCGGTAGGACGCGGCTTTCGCCGCCCAAGCGGAGCGGTGCTTTGGAGAGAGAAGCGGGAGTTGACGGCTTCCAGGGGTCAGGGTCCGGCGAGCCTGATCGCCAGGGCGGTCACGTCGTCGTGGTGGTCGGACCCACGGACGAGCTCGGCCATGAGGTGCTCGCACAGATCGCCGGTTGGAAGGTGGGCTCCGGATGCGGCGACGTCGAGAAGGACGCCCAGGCGGGCGTCGAGGGTGGAGGTGCGCTGCTCGATCAGGCCGTCGGTGTAGAGCACGAGGGTGTGACCGGGCGGCAGGTCGACACGGGTCGACCGGTAGGTCGCGTTTCGTGCGGCCCCGAGCGCCCGGTCGTGGTGGGCGCCCTCGACGAGCACGGCGCCGTCGGGACTGACGACGACGGCCGGTAGGTGCCCGGCGCTGACGATGTCGGCCGAGCGGGCGACGGGGTCGAGCGAGACGATCATTGCGGTCGCCATGTCGCCTGGCAGCAGCGTTCGCATGAGCTCGTTGAGCTGGGTCATCGCTTCGGCGGGACTGTCCTCGCGGATGACGTAGGCACGCAGTGCGTGGCGCAGCTGCGCCATGGTGGCGGCTGCGCTCAGTCCGTGGCCGGCGACGTCGCCGAGGGCGATGACGGGTCTGCCGTCATCGGGAACGAAGACGTCGTACCAGTCGCCGCCGATCGGGTCGCGGGTGCACGGGGCATACCGGGCGGCTCCGTCGACGCCGGGGATCGGCGGGAACGTCTCGAGCATGACGGCCCGCTGCACCGTCGAGGCGATGGTGGCCTCGCGCTGCGCGCCGAGCACGTCCATGGCACCGAGGCGCGCCGCTGCCAGTCGGGCGACCGCCTGCTGCTCGCCGCTCCACGGAGTGCTGGTGCCTCTGACGTGCTCGAGGTACTCGGCGAACGAGGCCCTCGGGTCGAGCTGGTGGTCGCCCTGGGGGCTGACCGTCGCCTCCTTGCCGTTCGGGTCGCCACCCCAGCGGATCACCCGTGCGGTCTCGGGCCGGAACCAGATGAGCCACTGATCCCCGGTGCCCGCCCGCACCGCGAGGGCACCGGCCGCAGTGTCGGCGTCGGCGGCCCAGTGCGCGTCGAGGGCTCCGAGCTGCGCGGATGCGAGGAGGTCCCGACCGCGCGCCGACGCGAGGGCGATGAACCCATCGACGACCGCCTGTGGCGGACAGCGCCCGATCGTGAGGGTCCGGTTCCCGTTGACGACGGCGGCGCCGTGGGAGCCGAGGAGCGCCGGCAGCAGGTCTCCGGTCGCGGCCATCGTTGCGGCGGGATCGGATCCTGCTTCGAGCCGCAGGGGCTCGGTGATGGCGTCCAGGCCGTCGAGGAGGAGGCGGTGGGTGGTGGCGGACTCTGCTGCGAGGAGCGCGCCGAGGACGGTGGAGGTGGTCTGGCCGACGAGGTCGACGGCGTTGCGCACGCGGACCGACGGATGGAGCGGCTCGGTGGCGTGGTGGCAGGCGATGAGGCCCCAGAGCGCGCCGCGGATGTGGATCGCCACGGACATGGACGCCCGGACCCCCATGTTCGTGAGGTAGCGGAGGTGCACCGGCGAGACCGCCCGGATCGACACGGCAGAGAGATCGAGTTGTCCGAGGTCCGTCGTCACCGCCACGAGCAGGGGGCTGGGCGTGGCGGTTGCGTCCGGGATGAGCCGCAGGCGCGTCCGGCTGTACAGGGCCCGGGCCTGGGGCGGGATGTCGCTGGCCGGGTAGCGGAGGCCGAGGAACGGTTCGAGGTCGGGGCGCGCCACCTCGACGACGACCTCTCCGTTCCACTCGGCGTCGAACCGGTACACCATGACGCGGTCGAAGCCGGTGAGGTCCTGGACGACCGCCGCCGCCTGGGCCAGCAACGCCATCGAGTCCGGCGCACCGTGGAACCGCAGCAGCGCCCGCTGCAGCCGGGCCTGATCGTCACGAGCCGGTTCGACCGCCGGTTCGATCTCGATCAGATCGAACCCGCCGCCACGGTGGACGGTCGCTTCGCAAGGACCAGCGAGCAGGTCGACCTCCACCACATCGCCCGGGTCAGCCTCGGCGAGGCGCGCCGCGGACTCGTCGCCCACGATGTCGGCCAGGGCACAGCCGACCGCAGTTGCCGCATCGAAGCCCACGATGGTCTCGCAGTTGGCCGAGGCCACCCGGATCATCCCGCCAGCGTCCGTGGCCAGCAGCGCACCATGGGGCTGCACCGCCCCTGGCGCATGGATCGGCTCCGTGGCACAACCGTCGAGCAGCGCAGCGAGATCGAGGTCCTCGCCCGGGACCACAGCGTCGATCGGATCCACAGGTACCCCCAGCGTTCGAAGAACTCGGGGAGACGCTGCGACGCAGCGGACAGACCGACGCCAGGGACCCTACTCACCCTCACGGGTGATGGCGCCGCGGCCCGGCGAAGGGCACGGGCGTCGGTCGACCGACCCGATCCAGGGCGTCTCGCAGCGAGATGAGTCAGCGTTCCTCGAGACCCGAGCGAGCCGAGACACCTCCTGCACTTCCGGTGGCCCGGCTGGCCACCGCGATGGCCTCGAAGGCAGCGAAGAGCCGGTTCGCTGCGACGGCGGCCTGATCCAGCTCCACGGAACTGAGACGCTGTCGGTCGATGCTGGCGGCGAACGCCGCCCAACGACCCGGGTCTTGTGCGAGGAACGTCGACGCGGGCACCAGCGGAAGCTCGTCTTCGACGCGACGGGCGATCGTCGCCGCGCCCAGCGAAGACCCCTCCAGCACATACGCGTATCCCATGGCCGTCGCCATCCCATCGTGGGCGGGCAGGGGTGGCTCGACCTCACATCGCGGCAGTGCCTCGATGGCGGTGGCGCTCATCCCCAGAGCAACCAGGTCGTCGCGAGCGAGGGTCGCTCGATCCTCGACATGCCAAACGCCCTCGACACCGATCGACCAACGAGCGAGGACGTCGAAGGTGGGTCTCCACAACCCGTGGAACAGCCCGACGACGCGGATGTAGGACGCCTCGGTCAACCCGACGCCGAGGTCGACAGCCGACTCCGCCGACTGGTGGGCCACCACCGTTGCCTCCCGAAGGAACCGCCGAGCCATCGCAGGGTCTTCCTGGTACCGCGATGGAGGAACCCACCTCGTGATGACGGCCTAACACAGTCCCTCGCCAAAGGCGACGGCCGATCAGAGGTGCGGCAGCAGAGCTCAGGTCGTCGCATCCCGCCTAGATGCGCAAGACCGACTGCTCGTTGCACCGGTGGTGGTCGGCGTGACCTGATCGTCACGCCTCTCGCAGCTTCAGGGGGCGGCGGAGATGGCCTCGACGAGCTCGCCCACCCGCTCCAACTCGAGCCAGCGTGTCACGGAGCTGCCGCCGTCACGATCAGCTGAGGGCAGGAGCGGCGATGGTGCCGGCGATCTCGATGGACTGGTCGATCGTTGCCATGGTCCCGCCCGATGCCGCTGCGATCTCGACCTGGATGCCAGCGTCGCCGCTCTTGGCGTTGAACGCCAGGTCACCGCTCGTGGCGGCGCTGGCCTGACCACGGGGGCTCGCGGACTCTGTCGGCCGTCCGACGAGACCAGCCCGAGAGGTGGCGCGCACCGACGGGAACCCGGCGCTCCGGGTCAGTTGATGAGCGAGGCGTACTCGGGTCCGGTGAGGATGGCGTCGATGAGCACCTCGGTGACCTGACCGCCGTTGAGCTCGAGGGCGTTGGCGTAGCTCGTGACCTCGCTCTTGGTCGGCACCCGGTGCAACATCCCGAGGATCACGAGCTCGGTGTCGATCTCGCCGCGCATCCGGCGGATCCCCTCAGGTGACTCGGAGAAGTTGATCATCATCTCGCCACGGGTCGTGCCGGTCTTCATCTTGTTGATCCAGTGGGTGAGCCCGGCCTGGTCGGGCTGACGCTCGAGGACGTTGGTGTAGACGAGCGTGATGAACTGCGTGTCGGTGCCGGCGCCGAAGTTGGTCTTGAACTCCGAGCTCTTGGCGAAGCCGTTGGCGATGGCCTTCATGCTCATGCCGTTCGCGTGCCTGCCAGACCAGTAGTTCAGGCCACCGGCGTCGGGGACCCGCTTGAAGAACGCCCAGTAGAGCCGCATGACCGGTGCACGATCCTTGGCGAAGGAGCCGTGCGCGTAGGCGTTGAGGGTCGACGCCGGGCTGGCGAGGCCGTACTGGATCTTGGCGTCGAGCCCGCCGAGGGTCGCGCCGTCGAGGTAGGCGCCGGTGAAGTCGTGCGCCGCCTGCTGGACCAGTGCATTGGTGGCGCCGAACGGGCCGACCTCCTGAACGCCTCGCAGGTACACATCGAGGGTGGCGTTGACGTCCTGGTTGAACCCTTGGGTCGACAGGGTCGTGAAGCTCGCGGCACCTCCCTCGGGGCTGAGCTCGGGGCCGTAGCTGAGGCCATCGAGCTGGCCGCCGTTCGTCTTCACGCTGCTTCGAGTGGTGGTCTGCGCCGAGAGGTCGCGAACGAACGCGTCGGTCACGGCGTTCGTGTCGCTCGTGATGAGGTTGGTGGACTGGGAGGCGAACGCCACCTTGGTGCCGTCGGCGGAGATGGAGGGTCCGGTGCCTCCCTTGTTGCCGGGCTGATCGGCGTCGGTCCGGCTGACCAGCTCCGTGGTGGCCAGCGTGCGATCGCGACGGAACACATCGTCGAAACCGGGCGCGTCGACGGCGGGGGTGAGGTCGGTGGCGATGGACTGGAACGCCACGTAGCGGCCGTTGTCGCTGACGCGCGAGTAGTAGGAGGCGCCATCGCTCGGGTCGCCGTTGCTGGCGATGCTGACCCGCTCGGTCGTGCCGAGGGTCCGATCCCGCAGGAAGACGTCGCGGGTGCCGTTCGTGTCGACGCCCACCTGGGCCGTGTCCGAGTCGAACACCACGAAGCGACCGTTTCCGCTCATCGCCGGAGCGTTCGCTCCGAGGGCGAGCTGGACTTCGCTCGAGGTCACGGTGGCGATGTCGGTGGTGCCGCTGCCGACGACGTCGCGGACGAACACGTCCGGCAGGTTGTTGAGGTCGAAGTCCACGACGTTGGGGGAGCTCGACAGGAACGACACCATGGTGCCGTCGTCGGACACGTTCGGATAGCTGGCGTCACCCCCGGTCGTTTGTCCGCCACCGTTGTGCTTCACGCTCACCCGGATCGTGGTGCTGTTGCGGAGGTCACGGAGGAACACGTCGTTCTTGGCGTTGGTGTCGCCGGCGACCAGGTTGGCCGCGGCCGAGCGGAACGCCACGTACCGGCCGTCGAAGCTGATCGATGGCTGGTCGCTGTCGCCGTTGCCCCGGGCTCCAGCGGTGGACACGCTCACCAGCTGCGTCGTGCCGGCGAGCGTGTCACGCACGAACACATCTTTGACCCCGTTGGTGTCGCCGGCGACGAGGTTGCCCGCCGAGGAGGTGAAGGCGACGAACCGCCCCTTGCTGCTCGGCGAGGAGCCGAGTGATCCGCCGTCGCCGGTGTTGCCGGTGGTGGCGACGGAGATCACCGCCGACACCGGGAACTTCTGCGAGACCGCGCTGGCCGGCGAGGCCGGCAGGAGCACGGCGGAGACGGAGACGGACGCAACAACGATGAGCGCGCCGCGCAGAGCGGGTTTGAGAGGCATGAAGGCACCGTATGGACGGGTCGGCGATGCGTCATGAGCAGCTGCTACTCATCGTCTGCGACGGTATCAGCCGAAGTGAGTAGCCGGTACTCATGCCATGTCTGCGTGGCGAGCGCACACTCGGACCATGTTCCCCACTGCGCTTCCCATCCCATCCCGGCATCGCCTCGCTGGTGTCCTCGCCGCCCTCGCCCTGTCGGGCCTGGCCCTCGTGGCCGGCGCCACCCCTGCGTCGGCCACCGACGAGTTCCCGGCCCAGCCGACCGCTTCGGCCACGATCGGGTGCAACGACGGCGGCTCGATGCTGACCATCCAGCTCGGCAACGTCGCCGGTCTGAGCTCCGCCCAGTTCGCGATCGGTGTGACCGGCCTCGCCGATGACACCGTCGACCTGCCCGCAGGCGCCACGACGACGATCCAGCACTTCGGCCTGCCGGAGAACAGCGATGTGACCGTCTCGATCAGCGCTGATCCCGGCTTGGCCTACACCGAGGAGTTCTCGGTCAACTGCTTCGATTTCGTGGGCGGCATCACGCTGACCTGTGATGGCGACCAGCCCGTCATCACTGCCGAGGCCACCGCCATCGGCACCTACGGCGACAACCTCTCGCTGCACGTCAACGGCGCCATCGTCTCGTCCGGAGACCTGGCCGCGGGTTCGTCGACGACGTTCACGGCACCGGTGCCCGACGAGGTGCCCTTCACCTCGGAGCTGGTCTCGGTGCACGACGGCACCATCACCGACCTGTCGGGCACGCCGCACTGCGCCCCCGCACCGACGACGACCACCACCAGCAGCACGACCAGCACGACCGTCGCCGCCCCCGTCGTGCCGACCGACCCGCCCTCGGTGCTCCCGGCCCAGCTCCCGCAGCCGGCCCCCTACGTGGCCCCGACCGAGCTGGCCCGGACCGGCTCGAGCACCGCACCGCTCGCCCTGCTCGGCGCGACCCTCCTGGGCCTCGGCATCACCTTCCGGCGCATCGCCGCCCGACGCGCCTGAGCTCGCCGCTCGCCGCTCGCCGATCGGCGGTGTCAGCTCAGCTCCGTGCGAAGTAGGCGCTGCTGGCACCGAGGAAGGCGATCAGGTCCTGTTCGCCGGAGCTCGACGAGCCCAGGGCGGCGACCCAGGTGTCGGTCTCAGCCGGGGTGGGGTAGCGGTCGAGGAACCGGAGGAACTGGTCCTTGACGATGCTGCGCCGGGCCTCGGGCGATGAGAGGAACTGGCGGGCGACGAGCCCTCGCTCGGTTCCGTCGTCGATCTTGTTCGTCCAGTACGTCTGGCCCGCTGCGTCGGGGGCCCGGCCGAGGACATCTTCGTAGGCCTTGACCACGAACCGGGCGTTCGTGCCGCCGGCTTTGGTGAAGTACTCGTTGGATCCGAAGAGCTGTGCTCGGAACTGGCGCAGGCTCTTGCCGTTCTGCAGCGAGTTGGGGTTGGCCAGGTTCGGATCGCTCGTGGTGACGGTGAGGGCGGTCGCCGTGGTGCCCGTGGTGATCCACGTCCCCGTGGGGACGGTGAGGTCGCCGAGGTCGTTGTCGAACGAGTCGCCGCTGACGTTGATCGCCACGGCCGTGGGGTTGGCAGGGATGACGATGTCGGCGAGCCCGCGGTCGTCGGTGGTGGCGTCGCCGCTCAGGTCGACTGCGAAGGAGTTGAACCCGGTGGAGGGGATGGTCTGCCGGCCTGGACGGTGCAGGCTCGCCGTGCCGCTGAGGAGCTGTCCGGGCAGCGTGGACGGCCGCATGCGGAACACGACGTCGGATCCGCCGAGGGTCCAGAAGTACCCGTTGGAGGAACTGGTCGCGTCGACGGTGCGGCCGCCGGAGCGGAGGCTGTCCTGGTCGTAGATGTGGTTCAGGCCGCCACCGACGTGGATGACGTCGGCGTCGCTCGTGGTCGCAACGGTGTCCTGCGCCGGTCCTCCGTTGAACGTGTTGGCCCCGGGGCCGCCGTTGAAATAGGACTTGAGCGGGCCGTTCGAGAACGTGTCGCTTCCCTCGCCCCCGTACACGCGGCTGGGATCGCCGCCGACGATCAGCGCGTCGGCACTGGCGCCGCGGCTGGCAGCGCGGTGGGGCCTTCGTGGAGCGCACAGGCGGACGAGCATGGCCAAACCTGTGCACGCTGCGTGACATCCGGGACGAGAAGTCCTACGCTCAGTGATCATCCGAGCTGACGGGAGTTTCCGTGGATCCTCGTTCCGTTTGTACCGCTGCTCTCGTTGCCGTCGCCATGTGGTTGCCTGCCGCGACGCTCCCGGCCGCCGGCGCAGGCTCGACGGGAACCGTGAGCGGCGTCGTGTGGCACGACCTCGACGGAGACGGACGGCGTGAGGCTGGCGAGCCGGGAGTCGCTCACGTGGTGGTCACGCGGGAAGGCACCAGTACCCGGGCGGAGACCGGGCCCGATGGGCGTTGGACGTTGACCCTCCCAGCGGGAGCCGTGACCATCAGTGCCATCACGGGGTGGCTCCCCTCGGCCTGTCCAGGCGACCTCAGGTGCGCGTCGGGGCGGACACCGAACCAGCGGTTCGCCGTCGAGAACCAGTTCGTCCGAGCCCACATCACCATCACCGCCGGGCGCGCCGTCACCGGGGTCGATCTCGGGCTGCTGCCCGACCACGGGGACCCCGCATCCAGCTCGTCGTCGCAGAACAGCGGGAACGACCCCGGCGACGGGCCCGCGCTTGCCCACGACCTCGCGGCGCGACACTCGGCGATCAACTGGTACGCCGGTTGCTCGGATCCGGACCGCACGCGCGTGTGCCCGGTCGGAACCCGGCTCTGGGCACTCGGACAGATCTACAACCAGGGCACCAGCGAGGCGGCGGGCATCACGTTCGTGCTGACGGTCCCGCGCGGGACGATCCTCTCGGCCGACCCGAAGCTCGACCCGTCGAGCCCCGGGCCGGTTCCGACGCGCACGGGCCGCCAGGGTTCGACCGCCGATGGCGGGCGTTGGTTCGAGTTCGCCCTCAACCGGTCGCTCCCACCGGCAGGGGCGGTGTGGTTCTCGAGCGCGGTGCGGATCGTCGGCGGACCGTCGACTCCGCGGCCCTACACCAGCAACCGTGACCACGAGTCGTTCATCTCGATCAACCACCTGACAGCGGGCGATCAGGATGCCCCGCTGCGAACGGACCCGACGGTCGGCCGCGACGGTGGCCACAACGTCAACTGGCCGCGGTGGCGCGACGACGACACCTCGGACGCCATCGAGTGGAACGTGCAGTAGCGCCCCACCGCCCCATCCCTGACGGTTGCCGAGCCACCCGGGCGAAGCACGCGCACGTCGCTTCGGCGATGGACGCGCGCCCGAGCGGAAGCGTGCCCCGCTCACCTGGCACGCCCGATCCCGGCCGGCTTGTCAGAAGATGTTATGTGCTCCTAACATCACCGTCCGCCTGACCCGGCCCCGAGGAGCGTCCCCGCATGTCCGAAACGAAGCTGCTGATCCTCGCCGCCATCGCCGGCTCGACGATCTTCCTGGGGCTGCCCGTGGGTCGTCTGAAGCACGCGATGCCGAGGACCCGCGCTGCGCTCAACGCCGTGGCCATCGGCATCTTGGTCTTCTTGTTGTTTGACGTCCTCGCCCATGCGAACGAGCCGGTCGAGACGGCGCTGCTGGGCGCACAGGACGGGACTGGCACCTGGACTCGGTTCTGCGGCCTGCTCGCCGTGTTCGTCGTCGGGGTCACGATCGGGTCGGTCTCGCTGGTCCGCTACGACCGTTGGATGGCGAACCGCTCGGCCGGCACGTCGAAGGCAACCGCCGCCTCGGGGATCATTGCGGGCTTGTCCGACGCAAAGCGGCTCTCGCTGTTCATCGCACTGGGCATCGGCTTGCACAACTTCTCCGAGGGCCTGGCCATCGGGCAGTCGGCAGCAAGCGGCGAGATCGACCTGGCCTTGATGCTCATCATCGGGTTCGCGCTCCACAACGGAACCGAGGGGTTCGGGATCGTCGGCCCGTTCGCGTCCGGCGACGACCGCCCGAGCTGGCGGTTCCTCGGCGCGATGGGCCTGATCGGCGGACTCCCGACCTTCCTCGGCACCGTCGTCGGCAACTCGTTCGTCAACGAGACCCTGTTCCTCGCCTTCCTCGCCCTTGCGGCGGGTTCGATCATCTACGTCGTCGTGCAGTTGCTCAAGGTGGCGAACCGCATGGGCCAGCCCGAGGTCCTGATGTGGGGACTCGTGGCCGGGCTGTTCCTGGGCTTCGCCACCGATTACGTGCTGGTGGCGGCAGGGGCCTGACCCGCGCGAAGTGGCCGCAGGTCGCCTCGGCGGTGGATGCCAGGCGCCCTGCGGCCACGTGCTCGCCGGGTGACGAAGGAGCTACTCGTCGCCCTGGTCGCTGACGACCTTCCCGGTCTGGGCGTCGACGTTGACCTCCCAGACGTGGGTGCCGTCTTCGACCTTGACCTCCCAGGTCAACGTGCCCTCGTCCTGCAGGTGGGTGTCGAACGCTGCGCCCTTGTGGAGCGCCAGGGCGGTCCGCTCGGCCTCGGCCCGTGAGACCTCGGCCCGGCCCTCGTGGGCGGCGGTGTAGGTCGCCTCGGCCTTCGTCTCCGCCGGGGGGTCCGTGTCGTGCCCGGCCGTGGCCGCTGCCGCTCCGGCGCCGCTCAGGACGACGGCGGTGATCCCGATGATGGCGATTCGCTTGCGCATGGTTGCTTCCTTCTGATCCGGGGTTCCACCGCCAGCATCAACCTACCGAGGGCCTCCTGAACCTGACCTGACTCTCCGCTCCGTTCAGCTCGTCGATGCCTCCTCCGCGGACGGGATCGTGATGGCGATGCGGGTCCCGCCCAGCGGTGACTCCGATGCGATCGCCTGGCCCCCGTGGCGCATGGCGATGTCTTGCACGATCGCCAGTCCCAGACCGGAGCCCATCCGGTCGGTGGGACCAGGGCTGCGCCACTAGCGGATCCTCCGGCGGGTCGGAGATGTCGGTGGGCTCGACGGCTTGGTCGGTACCGGACATCGTTGACCTCCATCGAGCAACGGCCGCGAAAAAACGATGCCCTCCCGCCACCCGATCCAAACGTGTCCCGCGTCAGGCGGTGGCGGAGACGATGAGCGCCGATGCGGGCATGACCACCTGACCGTCGCGATCGAACGGCACGAGCGCTTCGACGACCGCCTCGTGCAGCAGGCCTGCCGTCTCGGGGGCTTCGGCGACGCCGATGGCGAGAGGCGGGACGTTGTCGATCAACATCTGCGCAACAGCGGAACGGTGACCGGCGGGATGCGGCTCCTCGGTGGTGAGGATCTCCACGCGGCAGTTGCTCCAACCCGCTTGCTCGAGAAGGTCCGCGACGTCAGCCGGCTCCGCAAGGGAGAACGGGCCTGGTTCACCGGGTCCAGGCAGGGTCGGAGGGCCGAGCACGGGGATCGAAGCGAGGACGGCTGCGGTCATCCAGGGGTTGTCGAACGGGCCGCTCCAGCTCGAGAAGGCGATCCTGCCGCCACGTTCCACGAGACGGTGCAGCTTCGTGAACGACGCGAGCGGGTCATCGAAGAACATGACCCCGAAGCGAGAGAAGAGGGCGTCAAAGGGCCCCGTCACGGCGTCAGAGGTCGCGTCGGCGGCAACGAACGAGACGTCTGCGATGTTGGCGAAGCGAGCACGAGCTGCGGCGATCATCGCTTCGGACAGGTCGACGCCGACCGCTTCGCGCGCGCCGTAGGCCACGAGTTCTCGAGTCGTAGCTCCCGTGCCGCAGCCGATGTCGAGCACGCGAAGTCCGTCGAGTGGGCCGAGGGCCAAGCGGGCGGCCCGGCCGAACGGTGCGCTGTGCGCGTCGATGGCCGCCGCGTGGCGCACCCAACCCGACGCCACCGAACCACCCCAAACCTCGCTCTGGTCCACGGACGAACCGTAACGCCGCCAGGCGGGAGCCCCGACGACCCAGTCCGCTACTCCACGGTGACTTCGGTGTACATGCCCTTCATGAAGTGCGGGGGACCGGCGTTGGGGATCTCAGGGGGCCCGTCGGGGTTCGCCTGAGATGCGTCGAGGTACTCCTGCGGGTCGACTCCGACGGGAATGAAGCAGACGATCGCGTAGCGGCCGGGCTCGGCCAGCGTGCCATCACCCACAGCGGGGATGACCTCACCGCCAGGCGCCTGGAGCTGCACGGCAGCAGGCATGGCGTCGCCGAAGATCGCGTCCTGCTCAGCCTCGGAGAGCTTCGCGACCTCGTCGATCGAGCGTTCCTCGTCGTCGGGGAACTTGATCACCACCATCTCGTGAAGCTCTTCTTCGGAGTCGTTCTGCAGGACGAGCTTGGTCCCGACCGGGACCGACTTCGGCACACCCTCGAACTTGTAGTCGGAGGCGATCACCTTCACCTCGTCCGCAGTCTCGTCACCGGCGACGGTGGTCGTGGTCTTCTCGTCGTCGGCGGTGGCGGTGGTGGTCGTCTTTGCTGGGCTCGTCGTTGGCGTGGCTCCCTCTGACGTACCGTCTGAGCCACAACCCGCAGCCGCACTGGTGAGACCCACGGCCATCATCAGAACGAACACCTTCGAAACGCGCTTGTTCATGCGTCCTCCCTCGGACCTCGTCGCCGGATGGGCGCGTCAGAAGCCGGAGATCTCTCGCTCGCCTTCCCGCACCACCCCCACATGTTCAGGTGGAAACCTAATCCGACGGGCCTCGATCGTCCATCGAAAAGAGTCTCATCGAGACGACGTGTGTCGTGGCGGACCGGCTGCGCTGACCCGGATGCGCTTGATCCCAGGAAGTGCCCAGGGACTGATGCCCCTATCATCTTCGAGATGGCCCCTGCCGACGTTTCATCGGAAGCAAGCAACAGCCCAGCACGGCTCACGCCAGATGGGCACGAGGTGGCGCCGGGTGCGGTGGCGCAAGGGTTCCCGCTGCCCTGGCCTGAGCTGCGGGTCGAGGCGGTGTACGTCACCGTCGAGCCCGACACCTTCCGTGGGCGCGTCTTGTGCGGCGGGGCAGAGATCGCTTCGGCCGAGGTCACCGAGTTCGAGCCCGACGCGATCCGTCAGGCAGAGGAGCTCATCTATGCGGCGGTCGCCCGGACGTTCAAGGCGTAGATCCACCGACCGCCGAGCCGGGGTCGGAGCCGTTGCCGGCCGGATCGGTCGCCCGAAGCGCTCGAAGTCGGGCCGACGATCCTCGGCGGTTCAGGACCTATGGCACTGTCCGGTGACGGCTGATGGGACGAGCATCGAGATCTGACCCATCTCCGACTCGACCGAAGGCAGGCACCCATGGACACGGCTCCTGCCGCGGTCGTGCTCGAGGAGCTCGACGAGCGCGAGTGCCTTCGTCTGCTGGGGACCGCCCATCTCGGGCGCATCGCGCTCACCGTCGGTGCACTGCCCGCGGTGTTCCCCATCCACTTCGCGCTGCTCGGCCGTGACCCCGTCTTCCGGACGGGCAGCGGTACGAAGCTCGCCGCAGGGAGCTCGGGGCACGTGGTGTGCCTCGAGGTCGACGACGTGGACACCGAATGCCACCGGGGCTGGAGCGTCATGGTGATCGGTCCGACCCATGTGATGACCGAACCGGGCGAGCTCGCCGTCGCCAAGGAGCTCCCGCTGCGACCATGGGTCGGCTCCGGCGACGCGTACGTCCAGATCCGCTCGGGCCTCATCAGCGGACGCCGCATCGGTGGAGCGTCTGCGGGAACGATCGCTCACCGATGATCGCGACCAGCTGCTCGCCGACGGTGTTCGCCGTTCGCCCCGGCGGGCGCTCCGGCCTGCGGGACAGCTGATGCTGGTCGTCATCGCACTGGGTGGAAACGCACTGCTCCGGCGCGGCGAGCCGCTCCACGTCGATGCACAACGGTCGAACATCGCCACTGCCGTGCAGGCCATCGCCGGCATCGCTCGCGATCACGATGTCGTCCTCACCCACGGCAACGGTCCTCAGGTCGGTCTGCTGGCACTGCAGAACGACGCGTATCCGGCGGTCGCCGCCTACCCGCTCGACGTCCTCGACGCCGAGAGCGAAGGCATGGTGGGGTACCTGCTCGAACAAGAGCTCGGGAACCACCTGCCTCGTGACACGCTCGCCACCCTGCTCACCCAGGTGGTCGTCGATCCGCTCGACCCCGCGTTCGTGTTGCCGACGAAGTTCATCGGCCCCGTGTACGAGGAGGCGCAGGCGCGCGAACTGGCCGATCAACGCGGCTGGGCGGTGGCGGCTGATGGGCCGCACTGGCGTCGCGTGGTCCCGTCACCCGCGCCGCGCTCGATCGTCGAGATCGCCACGATCCGGCTCCTGGTGTCACACGGCGTGACGACCATCTGCGCCGGCGGTGGCGGCATACCCGTCGTGCCAGACGGTTCCGGCGGGCTTCGGGGGATCGAGGCCGTGATCGACAAGGATCTCGCCTCCTCGCTCATCGCAACGGAGCTCGGCGCGGACGCACTCCTGCTGCTCACCGATGTCGACGCGGTCCACGAGGGTTGGGGATCGTCCGCGGAGCGTCCGATCGGAGCGACGACGGCGGCGGAGCTCCGGTCGCTCGACCTTCCAGCAGGCTCGATGGGCCCGAAGGTCGAAGCCATCTGTCGCTTCGCCGAGGGCGGCGGGGCGGTGAGCGCGATCGGAGCCCTGGCCGAGGCAACCGAGGTCCTGGCCGGGGCCGCCGGGACATCGATCCGGTCGCCGCAGCCGGCCGGACCGGTCGCGGCACCTTGGCGCGACGCTGCCGAACCGCAGGCCGACCGGAGACAAAGCGTGCCGGTTCCTGTACCGTCAGTGGGGATGGACCCGGCGTAGACCGGATGTGTGCCATCAACGGTGTTGCTCCGGCCCTCGGCGACCCGCATCCCTAGTGGAGCGAGGCAGCAACATGGAAAGCAACGGTGTTCGGCCGATCCAGCCCCCGTCAGCCACGCGGAACGGCGCTCGCGATCCTGGGGACATCCCGTTGGTCAACGCGGCGAAGGCGATGACTCCGGCGGAGCTCCGCCGCCTCCTCGCCGCCGTCATGAGCCTGGCGTCCGATCTGGATCTGGGCGTCATCTTGCGGCGGCTCATCGAGACCGCCGTGGACCTCGTGGACGCCGAGTACGGGGCCCTAGGCGTGCTCGACGCCACTCGGACCGACCTCTCGGACTTCATCACCGTCGGGATCGATGACGACGTGCGAGCGGCGATCGGGGACCTGCCGAAGGGCCACGGGATCCTCGGCCTGCTCATCGATGACCCCCAGCCCCTCCGTCTGCCCGACCTCCACGCCCACCCGGCGACGTCGGGGTTCCCGCCCCACCACCCGCCGATGACGTCGTTCCTGGGTGTCCCGGTGTTCGTCCGAGGCCAGGCCTACGGCTACCTGTACCTCACGGACAAGCACGGCACCGGAGGCTTCACCGATGTCGACGAGGAGCTGGCCGTCGCACTCGCTGCGGCGACGGGGACGGCCATCGACAAGTCGCGGCTCCACGACCGGGTTCGCGAGCTCGATGTGATCGAGGACCGCAGCCGCATCGCCAGGGACCTCCACGACACCGTCATCCAGCGCCTCTTCGCCACCGGTCTGTCGCTGCAATCGGCCGCCCGGCTCGCGGCCCCGTTGCCGGAGGTGGTCGACCGCATCCAGGACGCCGTCGATGAGCTCGATCTCGTCGTGCGCGAGGTCCGGTCGTCCATCTTCGAGCTCCATGCGGTCGCCGCCGCCGCAGATGGCCTGCGCCGCCTCCTCCTGGCCGTGGGCGACGAGCTCGCCGAGGCGCTCGGGTACGAGCCCAGCTTCCACTTCGAAGGCCCCATCGACGTTGCGCTGCCCGACCACATCGCCGCGCACCTGATCGCCGTCGTACGCGAAGCGCTGGCGAACATCGCTCGGCACGCGCGGTCAGCCACCGCCTCCGTGCGGGTCGTGGTCGAGCGCGGCGTCCTGACCGCCACCGTCGACGACGAGGGCATCGGCCTGGGGGAGCGGCGGCCTTCCGGGAACGGCCTCGGGAACCTTGCGAGCCGGGCGGAGCAGCTGGGCGGGGGAAGCCTCATGACGACTCGAGATGGCGGCGGTACGCGAGTCTGCTGGTGGGTGCCGATCGACGCCCCGGATCTCGTCGGGGCGGGCGCCGGGTCGAGCTGACTCCGGCCCTCAGACGTCGCGGCGTGCGAGGGCCAGCCCTCCGGCACCGAAGGCCACCAGGGCCCACGCAGCCAGGACCAGGACGCCGATGGTGGGGCTCAGCAGCTGCGGGATCTGTTGCGGCGCCGCCATCGCCTCGCCCGCAGCGCTCGGCAGGATCTGCCCGACGCGCTCGTCCCACGGGCTGGGCAGCAACAAGACGAGGCCGGGGATCACGAGCAGGACGGCGAACAGGATCGCCACGGCGCCGGTGGTGCGGCGCACCGCAGCGCCGACCCCGAGCCCGATGACCCCGATGAAGAGCAGGAAGGTGGCGCCTCCGAGCACGCCCCGCAGGACCCCGGGATCGGTGATCGACAGTCCGCCGTGGTCCGGTCCGAGGATCACCTGGCCGATGAGGAACGCCGCCATCGTGGACACGATGCTCACGACGACGACCACGACGGCGAACGCCGTGACCTTCGCGGTGAGGAGGAGGCTCCGCTGCGGGGTGGCAGCAAGCGTGGAGGTGATCGTCCCGGTGGAGTACTCCGACGTCATCATCAAGACGCCGAGCACCCCGATGGAGATCTGAGCGAGGTTCATGCCGGCGAGGCTGTAGATGAGCGGGTTGAACTCTGCGATCTCCTGCGGGGTCCGCTGATCCCAACGACCGACCTCGAGCGCGGTGAACAAGATGCCGAGGCCGAGGATGGCGACCACGGTGAACGCCAGGGTCCAGTAGGTGGATCGGACGGTGCCGAGCTTGGTCCACTCCGAGCGCACGGTCGCCCGGAAGACCGCGGTGCGGTGGGGGTCGGAAGCGACGGCGGTGGTTCGGGGATGGATGGCTTCGGTCATGGTGCGGTCGTTTCGAGGGTGTGGACGGTGGCTCGGAAATCGGCTTGCTCGTGGGTGGCCTCCATGAAGGCGTCCTCCAAGGAGTCCTGCGGGGAGAGCTCGTAGAGCGTGAGTCCCGCACCGGCAGCGAGTGCACCGACGTCGCGACAGGCGAAGTCCTCGATGGAGAGCTCCTCGGGTCCGATCTCAGTGACGAGGGCACCGTGGTCGCGGAGCAGTCGGGCGAGGCGCACGGCGTCGGGGGTGAGTGCCCGGACGTGGTGCGACGAGCTCCTCTCGACGAAATCGGCGACGCTGCCGGTCGAGAGCAGCCGCCCTCGGCCGATGACGATCAGGTGGTCGGCGGTCAGGGCCATCTCCGACATCAGGTGGCTCGACACGAGGATGGTGCGCCCCTCGTCGGCGAGGGAGCGGAGGAGCTGGCGGACCCAGATGATCCCCTCGGGATCGAGGCCGTTCACCGGTTCGTCGAAGATCAGCACCTCCGGATCGCCGAGCATGGTCGCCGCGATGCCGAGTCGCTGGCGCATGCCCAACGAGAAGGTCCCGGTCCGCCGGTCGCTGACGTCGGTCAGACCCACGATCTCGAGGACCTGGTCGACCCGGTCACGTGGGATGACGTTGGAGTCGGCGAGCCAGCGGAGGTGGTTGCGGGCGGTGCGGCCGGGGTGCCCGGCGTTGGCGTCGAGCAGAGCTCCGACCTGCCGCAGCGGGAACCGGAGGTCCTGGTAGCGGCGTCCGGCGACGGTCGCGTGGCCGGACGTGGGAGCGTCGAGGCCGAGCACCATGCGCATGGTGGTGGACTTGCCCGAACCGTTCGGCCCGAGGAAGCCCGTGACCTGCCCCGACGCCACCCGGAAGCTGAGGTCATCGACAGCGAGCACCGGTCCGTACCGCTTCGTGAGGTTGGTGGCTTCGATCAACTGGAGTCCTTCGTGGTGCGTGCTGCGTGCGTGCCTGCGTGCGGGCCGGCCCGGGAGAGGCGCTACGCCCGGGTGAGGACGACCGTCACGGGTCAGCAGTTCGAACGTACGGAGATCGCCGCGCCCCCGGTAGGGCCGAAGGTCACCGCCGCCAAGCCGATTCCGACGACGTTGCATCGGGGTGCTCTGCCAGGTGGCGCGTCGGGGAGCCGTACACTGTCGCTGGTCCCAGTCCGCATCGGGGCGCCGTCGGCGATCGCCAAGGGAGGAGACCCCGATGAGAGAAGCCTCTCTCGTGCAGACCTTCGTCGAGCTCGCTGACTCGCTCGTCGATGACTTCGATCTGGTCGAACTGCTGACGCTCGTCGCTGATCGCAGCGTCGAGGTGCTCGACGTGGCCGCTGCGGGTGTGATGGTCGCCAGTGCCGACGGCGAGCTGCGCGTCGTCGGGTCATCGAGTGATGCGATGCGCGTCTTGGAGCTGTTCGAGGTGCAGTCCGAGGAGGGTCCGTGTCCGGAGTGCTTCCGGACGGGCATCCCGATCATCAACGAGCAGCTCACCACGGTCGATCACCGGTGGCCGAAGTTCGCCCCCCGTGCCGTGGCCTCCGGATTCCGGTCGGTCCACGCGCTCCCGATGCGGCTCCGCGGCCAGACCATCGGCGCGCTCAATCTCTTCCGGGCCGATGAAGGGCTGCTCGACGATGACGACGTGCGGGCCGCTCAAGCCTTCGCCGACGTCGCCACGATCGCCATCTTCTCCAAGCGTGCGTCGGACGAAGCCCAGGCCGTCAACGATCAGCTGACACAGGCGCTCGACAGCCGCATCGTCATCGAGCAGGCGAAGGGCATGGTCGCCGATCGCACCGGGCGCTCCATGGAGGAGGCGTTCATCCGGCTCCGCAGCCACGCCCGGAACCACAACCTGCGCCTCGGGGCCGTGGCCGGAGCCGTCATCGACGGACGTCTGCCGCCAGAGAACCTCGACGAGGGCACTTCCGGCACGAGCTGATCCGCCCTCAGGACCGCAGCGTGGCGACCATGACGGCCTTGATGGTGTGGAGGCGGTTCTCGGCTTGGTCGAACACGATCGAGTGCTCGGACTCGAAGACCTCGTCGGTGACCTCGAGGCACTCGAGGCCGGTCCGTTGGAACAGGGCTTCGCCCACGGCCGTCGTCCGGTCGTGCAGCGCGGGGAGGCAGTGCATGAACTTGACCTCCGGGTTCCCGGTCAGGGCCAGCACGTCGGCATCGACCTGGTACGGGAGGAGCGCGGCGATTCGGGCGTCCCACGCTTCTGGAGGCTCGCCCATCGACACCCACACGTCGGTGGAGAGGTAGTCGACGCCGGCGACCGCGTCTGCGACCACCTCGGTGATCTGGATCCGTGCGCCGGTGACGGCAGCGATCACGTCGACCTGCGCACGGAGGTCAGCGTCGGGCCACAGGTCCGCTGGTGCGGCGATGCGGACATCCATGCCGAGCATGGCCCCGGTGACGAGAAGGGAGCGGGCGGTGTTGTTCCGTCCGTCACCCAGGTAGCAGTACGCCACGTCGCCGAGCGCCTTCGTCGTGTGCTCGCGCATGGTGAGCATGTCGGCCAGCATCTGCGTGGGGTGCCACTCGTCGGTGAGGCCGTTCCAGACGGGGACGCCGGCGTGGGCGGCCAGGACCTCGATGGTGGCCTGGGCGAAGCCGCGGTACTCGATGCCGTCGAACATGCGGCCGAGCACCCGCGCTGTGTCCTTCGTGGATTCCTTGTGCCCCATCTGCGAGCCGGTCGGGTCGAGGTAGGTGACGTGCGCCCCCTGTTCGTGGGCGGCGACCTCGAACGCGCACCGGGTGCGGGTCGATGGCTTCTCGAAGATCACGGCGATGTTGCGGCCGTCGAGGTGGCGGTCCTCCACCCCCGCAGACCGGTCGGCCTTGAGCTGAGCGGCGAGGTCGAGGAGACCCAGCAGGTCTGCCGCGGTGAAATCGAGCTCCTTGAGGAAGCTCCGGCCGCGCAGGTCGAGGGCGGGGGTTGCGGCGATGGTCACGATCAGGCCGCCCGCTCGATGGGGCACGTCATGCAGCGGGGTCCACCGCGACCACGGCCGAGCTCGCTGCCGGCGATGGAGATGACCTCGATCCCAGCTCGGCGGAGCATCGTGTTGGTCGTGACGTTGCGGTCGTAGCCCACGACCACGCCGGGGGCGACGGCGAGGAAGTTCGTGCCGTCGTCCCACTGCTCCCGCTCGGCGGCGCGGATGTCCTCGTCGGCTCGGAGGACTCGAACCTTGTCGACCTCGAGCGCAGACGCGATCGAGGCCCAGAGGTCATCGTTCCGTTCGACCTGGATGTCGTTGGCGGAAGCATCCCCGGGTGTGAGGGTCCAGGAGCCCAGGTCGTCGTCGAGGTACGGGTAGGCGATGAACGTGTCGCGATCGACCATGGTCATCACCGTGTCGAGGTGCATGAAGGCGTGCGAGCGTGGCAGCTCGATGGCGACGACCCGGGTCGCCCTGCGGTGCGCGAACAGCGAGGCGGTGAGCATCTCGACGGCTGCAGGCGTGGTGCGCTCTCCCATGCCGACCAGCACGATGCCGTCGCCCAACACGTGCACATCGCCACCCTCGATCGAGGCCGGGGTCAAGGGCGCGTCGGCGCCGCCGAGCCAGGTCGGGAACGTGGCGTCGGCGAACATCGGGTGGTAGCGGTAGATCGCCCGCATGTGCACGGCCTCGCGCTGCCGAGCGGTCTTCGCCATGGGGCTGATGGCGACGCCGTCGTACACCCAGAAGGAGTTGTCGCGGGGGAACAGGTGGTTGGGCAGCGGGGCGAGCACGAAGTCGTCCTCCCGCAGGGCGCTCCAGGTGAGGCTCGTCGCCTGCAGGGACCCGAGATCGGACCGCGTGATCCCGCCGACGAGGTAGCGGGCCAGATCGTCCGGTTCCGCCTCCTCGGCCAGCTTTCGCAACGGCGCGACCAGGGCAGGCCCGACTCGCTGCGGCGTGCACAGCTCATCGAGCACGTGGTCGCGAGCATCGGGGACCGCGAGGGTCTGGGCGAGCAGGTCCGCGAAGTAGTGGGTCTCGACGTGGGCCTCCTCGAGGGCGGCGACGAACGCGTCGTGCTCCTCGCGCGCCTTCTGCGCCCACAAGATGTCGTCGAACAGCAGGCCCTCGGCGTTGCTCGGGGTGAGCCGGCTCAGCTCGAGGCCGGGGCGGTGCACGATCACCCGCCGCAGCTGACCGACTTCGGAGTGAACACCGAATGGCGACGACATGTGAGCTCCTGAGTCCGGGGGAAGGTCCCATCGTGTGCGCGCCGGGCGCGGAGAACAAGGGCCGAAGGTCATCGACGGACGTGGACCCGGCGTTGGTGACCTTCGGCCCTGCCCTCCAGCCGAGGCGAGGTCCACGATCGGAGTCAGCCACGCCGACGTCGGTGTGCCGTGCAGAACGGACCGCCACATGACCTCGATCCTCGAACCGCCGCCAGCGCCGCCCGCCAGTCCGCCGCCCTCCGGCCCGCCGCCCGCTGCGCCTGCCAGCCCGACCCCAGGGCAGGCCACCGGGCGCCACGACCCGTCGGCTGAACTGGGGCTCACGTCGTCGACCGCCCTCGTGATCGGCAGCATCATCGGCACCGGCGTGTTCACCATGCCCGCGGTGATGGCCGGCGCCGGGACCAGCTCGATCATCACGCTGGCGGTCATCGCGGTCGGCGCGGTCCTGCTGGGCGTGATGTTCGGCCAGCTGACCAAGCGGGTTCCCAGCGTCGATGGCGGCCTCTACGCCTACTCGCGCCACGAGTTCGGCGACTTCGCCGGCTACCTGACGGCCTGGTGCTACTGGATCACCTGCTGGGCCGGCAACGCGGCGATCGTCGCCTCCTGGGTGCTCTACGTCGAGTCGCTGTTCGGGATCGAGAACCCCTCGGCGTGGACCAACCTCGGCATCGCCCTCACCGGGCTGTGGATCCCCGCCATCATCAACCTCGCCGGCATCCGCCAGATGGCCTGGTTCCAAAACCTCACCGTGGTGCTCAAGTTCGTGCCCCTCGTCTTCGTCGCCATCTTCGGCTGGTTCTTCGTGTCGTCCGCCAACTTCGGCCCCTTCAACGCGTCGGGCGGCAGCCTCTACGACGGCATCGGCATCGCCGCCGGTGTCGCCCTCTTCTCGTTCATCGGCGTCGAGTGCGCATCGATCGCCGCCGGCCGGGTCAGGGACCCCCGGCGCAACGTGGGGCGGGCATCGGTCATCGGAACTGCGGCCAGCGGCCTGCTCTACGTCGCCGTCACGGCCGTCATCATGGGGCTCGTCCCGCACGACCAGCTCGTCGACGACGGCGCGCCCTTCGTCGCCGGCATCCAATCGATGTTCTCCGGCGCCGGCTGGGTGGGCAAGGCCGTCGCGCTGATCGCCGTGGTCTCCGGCATCGGCGCCCTCAACGGCTGGACCCTCGTCACCGCCGAGATGCCCTTCGCCGCTGCGCGAGACGGGCTCTTCCCGCGCTCCTTCGCCAAGGAGGACCGCAACGGCACGCCGTGGTTCGGCATCATCGCATCGACCATCGTCGCCTCCGTGCTCATGGCGTGGAGCTACAGCGGCTCGACCGGGCTCAAGGTGTTCACCTACCTCGTGTACCTCTCCGTGGTCACCGTGGCCATCCCGTACTTCTTCTCCGCCTGCTCCCAGCTCGCCTACCTGGTGTCGCGCCGCCGGAAGGTCCAAGGCTGGAACCTCGCCCGAGACCTCTCGATCGCCGGTGTCAGCGCCCTGTTCTCCCTGTGGGTCACCTTCGCCTCGGGCTACCAGTCCGTCTACCAGGCCATGGTCCTGATCCTGATCGGCATCCCGATCTACTCGTTCCTCAAGGCCCGCCGCGAGCGCCTCGGCCTCGTACCCGAGCCCATCGACCAGATCGAGGAGCCGGATGCCCGCGGCGTCCTCAGGTAGAGCACTTTGACCCTGGATCCGTCCACCCGGTCCGAACACTGTGGAGACAGGAACAACGAAGCCACCCGGCTCAGGGAGCGCCTCGGCTGACCGACGTAGCGGTCGAACCAGGCGAACGCCTTCCCTGAGCCACAGCCCAGAGGATGAAGCACATGACCATCGCCGTCACACCCACCCGAGCTCAAGGAGCCACCTTCGAACGAGACCGGGTCGAAGCCCGAGCCGAGCCGGCCCGGATCGTCGCCGCCCGGTACGTGGGCGCCCTCGTCCGCGTCAGCCTCGGCTTCACGTTCCTGTGGGCGTTCCTCGACAAGACCTTCGGGTGGGGCAAGGCCACCCCAGCAGCCGGAGCGTGGCTCGACGGCGGGTCTCCCACCACCGGGTTCCTGTCGGGTGCCGCCGGCCCGTTCGCCAGCACCTTCCACTCCATGGCCGGCAGTGCCTGGGCCGACTGGCTCTTCATGGCCGGACTCCTCGGAGTGGGTGTGGCGCTGACCCTCGGCATCGGGATGCGCATCGCAGCGGCGAGCGGCGGGCTCCTGCTGGTGTTCATGTGGGCGGCCTCGCTGCCGCTCGACAACAACCCGTTCATGGACGACCACCTCATCTACGCCATGGTCCTCGTCGGGCTGGCGCTCGTGAACGCCGGAGACACCGCTGGACTCGGTCGGGTGTGGAGCCGCCTGCCTCTGGTCGGCCGCCTGCCGTTCCTTCGCTGAACCGCCCCGCCGACGTGGATCCGAGCCTCCCCACCGCTGCCCAGGTTGGCCACCGGGTCGGCGATCAGCCCGGACCGCTGAGGCGGCGTGTGGTCGAGGTGCGGCGTGCACCAGGGGGTCGCTCAGCAGATCGTTTGGGACCACGAGTCAGGGGCAGAACGACCGCGACCCGGTGATCCGCAACGGTTCAAAGCGTGTGCCGTGCGGTGAGGGCGCGGGTTCCCGTCCGCGGCGGGAGCCCGCATGTTCTCGGCGGTGCACCCTCCGCCCTCCCACGAGGGCGGAGGGCGCCTGGCGACCCACGTGCAGCGCCTCTGTTTCACAAATGTGAACAACGGGCAGGAGCGGTCCGCTCACCGCTCCGCCTACCGAAACGAGTTCCCGATGGCTGCGAACGATCCCACCACCCGTGACGCCGACAAGGCGGACCGAGAGCGCCTGCTGTCGCTCGTCGGCGGCCTCCTCGGTCTGGTCATGTTCCTGCTCGGCTTCATGCGCTGGCTCAGCCTCGGCGAAGGCAGCGACCAGTTGAAGTACTCCGGGTTCGCCTTCCAGATGCCCACCACGGCCGTCATCGGCTTCGCCCTCGCCGCCGGACTCATCGCCGTGCTGGGCGCCACCGAGCTGCGGCCGGGCCGAGGTGTGCCCAGCGCCGTGCCCGCCGGGCTCGCCGCCACCAGCCTGCTGCTCGCCGTCGGCATCTACCTGGGCAAGGGTGCCATCAGCCCTGACCTCGGAGACCAGGTCGGCGTCGAGATCGGTCTCATCTTGGCCATCGTCGTCGCTGCGGTGCAGACGGCGGTGCTGGCCATGGGCCTCGCCAGCCGCCACGACAACGATCGCGACACCACCGTCGACACCCGCCCACGGGCGTAGGACCGGCCGCCCTGATGACCCTGGGCATCGGCGGCACGGAGGCACACGTGCTGCACGCGCTCTCCGAAGGCACCCCCGCAGCGTCCTTCGGCCGCATCTCGCACCTCCCTCGCCAGCAACTGGCCGACGTCGTCGACGGGATGCGGATCAGAGGCCTCGTCGGCGATGACGGATGGCTCACCACCTCCGGGCGGCACGTCAAGGAGCGCCTCGAGTCGCTCACCGACCGGCTCGCCGCGCCGGGCTACGACGTCCTCGACGCCGGCGAGCTCGCTCAGCTCATCGACCACCTCGGACCGCTCGCCGAGGTGCTCACCGCCGCAGGCTCCCAGTGGCCAGGCCCCGAGCATCCCAGCGGCCCCACCCGGGCACGATGGGATCACGGCGGATGCCCGTCCTGACGATGCCGGGCACGTTCGCGGTCAGGGGGTGCGGCTGTACCTGCACATGGCCGTGGGGCGGACGCCGGTGGCGGCGATGAGCTCGTCGAGGGCGGTCTGGAGCCCCTCGGCGAGCTGGGCCACATCGGGAAGGACGTCGGGGCAGGCGAGGAGCCCGAAGTCGAGCCGGTCCAGGTAGCTCATCACGGTCATGTTGAGGCCGCCGCCGTCCATGATCGGGCCGATGGGGTAGTTGGCGACCATGCGGGCGCCGATGGAGTAGAGCGGGAACGGCGGCCCAGGAACGTTCGAGATGGTGACGTTGAACAGCGGTCGGTGCCGGTCGGCCATCTTCGTGCGGCTGTAGAGGCGAGCCGCACTGCCGGCGACCGCGGGAGCAGCGAACTCGGCCCAGTCCGCGAGGACCTCGGCGCCGATGACGTTCTGCTGCTCCTTCACCTGGACCATGCACTCGTGGATGACATCGAGGCGTTCGAGCGGATCGTCGATGTCGGTGGCCAGGGAGGTGAACGTCGAGGCCACCTGGTTGCCCATGGCCTCCTTCAGCTCGGCCGGGCGCACGGAGACGGGCACCATCGCGACGAGCGGGTCATCCGGGAGGTCGCCGTGGCCGATCAGGTAGGTCCGCAGCGCACCGGCGCAGAGCGCGAGCACGACGTCGTTGACCGTCGACCCGGTCTCCGCCTTGATGGCCTTGACGGCGGGAAGCGAAACGGACGTGAACGCGTAGGAGCGACGAGGTGTGATCGCCGTGTTGAACGAGGTGCGCGGTGCTGCGAAGGGTGCTGGTGGGGGCGTGAGGTTGGGCTCGGAGCGGTTTCGACGCCGCAGGGCGAGCGCGGTGCCGGCGGTCTTCCACCCAGCCTTCGCCACTCGCAGGGGTTGGCGGGCGAGCGAGTTCGCGGCGTAGCCGAGCTTCTCGATGTCCGACGGAACCCGATCGGGCACCCACGCCTGCTCGGGTTCGTGGACGGCGACCTCGGCGGTCAGGTCGAGCAGGGCGACGGTGAGCTCGTTGCCCGACGCGCCGTCGATGGCGGCGTGGTGGACCTTGGTGAGGCAGGCGACATGGCCGTCCTCGAGACCCTCGATGACCCAGACCTCCCAGAGCGGCCGGGACCGGTCGAGGGGTTGGGCCACGAGCCGGCCGACGAGCGTGGCGAGCTGCTCATCGGACCCGGGCGAGGGGAGCGCGGTCCCGCGGACGTGGAAGTCGATGTCGAAGTCGGGATCTTCGATCCAGAGCGGGTGGTGCAGCCCGAACGGCACAGTGGCCAGCTTGCGCCTGAACGGCGGAGCGAGGTGGAGACGCTGGCCATAGACCTCGCGCACGCGCTCGAGCGTCACGCCCTCGGGCGTGTCGGCCGGGTCGAGGACCATGAGCCCGGCGACGTGCATGTGCGAGGACGGCGTCTCCAGGTAGAGGAACGATGCATCGAGACCGGTCAGTCGCTGCACGGCGATCTCCTCGTGGTCGTGGCCGCTTCGGGATGGTCCCCGGATGGGGCGGCGGTGACCATCCTGGCGGAATCGTCGCCGAACTGCTGATCGCGACGGGATCTGAGGGCCGGGTCGACGGGTCCCAGTGGAGGGACGACGGGGTCAACACATGTGGATGTTGGCGGGGGCGGCGCAGGGGTCGCCCCAGGCGGGATCCGGGGGCGAGGGTGTAGCGGTGGACGGCGATCCTGGCCAGCTCGGCGGCGGTGATGTTGGGCGGCGAGGTGCTGGCTCGGCGTGTCATGCCGCTCGTGGCGCTGCTGCGGCTGTCGCTGCTGTTCCCCGGGCCCGCCCCGTCGCGGGTCGCGCTGACGCGGCAGAGCACACGGCGCGAGCTCAACGCCCTCACCGCTCGCGTGCTCGAGCACGGGCTCGGCGAGACCGCCGAGGTCGCGGCGAACACGCTCATCCGCCTGATCGCGGCGCTCGACGCGCACGACCGGCGGACGCGGGGGCACTCCGAGCGGGTGCGGGCCCTCGCTGACCTGCTGGCCGAGGAGCTGCACCTGAACGAGCACGATCGAGACCGGTTGCGCTGGGCTGCGCTCCTCCACGACATCGGCAAGCTCGCGGTGCCCGTCGAGGTGCTGCGCAAGCCGGGCCGCCTGAGCGACGACGAGTGGGCGATGATCCACGCTCACCCGGCCGAGGGCGACCGGATGCTCGGCGGCCTGCGCGAGTGGCTCGGCGCCTTCGCACCGGTCGCGCTCGAGCACCACGAACGCTGGGACGGGACGGGCTACCCGCAGGGCCTCGCCGGTGAGGACATCTGCTTCGGCGCCCGGGTCGTGGCGGTGGCGGACTCCTACGACGTCATGACATCGGTCCGCAGCTACCAGCCTCGGCCCCGCAGCGCCGAGGCGGCACTGACCGAGGTCGTCGACTGTGCGGGAACCCAGTTCGACCCGCAGGTCGCCCGGGCGATGGTCAACCTCTCAGGGCGGCGGCTGTGGATGGTCCTCGGTCCGTTGGCATGGCTCGCTCAGATCCCGTTCGTCGGTCCCGTCGCGTCTGCGGGGATCACCTCCCAAGCCGTGGGGCTCGGCTCGGGAGCCGCCGCATCGGTGGTGGTGGCGAGCGGAACCCAAGGCGGGTTCCGCAACTTCCGAGACCTCAACGTCCCCGCCCCCTCGATGACGGTTCCGGTCGAGCCGCCGACCTCCACGACCTCCCCCGGCGGTCGCACCTCGTCGGCCACCATGCCGCCGAGCTCGTCGACATCGACCACGGGATCGTTCTCCTCGACCTCCATCCCGGGCCTCGTCGGGTCGGGACCGGTCCGGCCCTGTCCCGCTCCGACCGCGTCCACCACGACGATCGTGCCTCCGACACCGAGCACCGCTCCGACGGTCGGTTCGAGCACCACCGTGCCCGCGCCCCCCGACCGCGGCCGTCCACCCGAGCCCGCCCCCGACGAGACCCAGGTCCAGCGCACGGCGGTCATCGACATCGACGTGCTTGCGAACGACACCGACCCGGACGACGACCTGGTCCGTGCGTCGCTCCGCCTCGCTGAGGCACCATCCTCCGGCGCAGCCAGCGTCGTCGGCGATCGCCTGCGCTACAACGCCGGTCCGGTCGCCGGGAGCGTCCGGCTGCAGTACGCCGTCGAGGACGGTTCCGGGAACTGCGCCACCGCAACCGTGACCATCACCGTCCGGTGGCTCTGGCGCCCAGCTGTGCGGTCGGGCCGTGGCCGCCCGTCGATGGGGCGCCGCGAGCGGTCAGAGGGCGTAGGCGGTCGCGTGGCGGGGTTGGTAGATCATGATGGGGTCGGCGCCGGGGACCTCGACCATCGCCGTGATGCCGTAGCCCTGATCGTCGGGGCCCTCGGCGAAGGTGGCTCCCTTGGCCTCCAGCTCGGCGATCGTCGCAGGGAGGTCGTCGCACATGAAGCTGATCAGGTGCTGGCGGGGGCTCCGGTACTCCTTCCCCTCCCAGACGGCGACGGTCGGGTGGACGCCCATCTCGCTCGGTCCCGTACCGAAGATCAGCCAGCCATCGCCGGACGGCCCGTCCTCGACGAACGGCAGCCCCAACACGTCTCGGAGGAAGGCACGGGTGGCGGGGGCGTCGTCGGAGTAGATGAGGTGGTGCACAGCCGTGATCACCCGACGCACGCTAGGACCGGCCGCGGCGGTCAGCGCCGCAGCGCCGCCTGCTGGTTCAGCCGGTGTAGGTGGGCTGGCCGCTGACCGGTCGCGCGGCTGGTGGAACGGCGGCCGGGAGAACCGCAGGGGGTGCAGGAGCCGTCGTCGTGGTGGTCGTCGAGGGTGCAGGTGCGGCCTGGTAGTGGGAGGTGTCTGATGCGGTGACCTCGAACGAGCCGCACACGAAGCACTCGGTGGCGGTGGCCGTGGCGGTGGCGGTGTTGGCGTAGGGCCCTTCGGTCGCCGTGCCCACGATCGGCTCGCAGGTGACGGACTCGCCGGGCATCAACTGGTCGGGCACGTCGCAGGTGACCTCACCCTCGTGATCATCGACGACCGTGACGGTCTCTCCGACCACGGGGATCGTGCCGTCGTTGGTGATCTCGTAGGTCCAGGTGACCGCGTCGCCCGCAACCACCGCTGCTGCGTCGTCGGGGGTGGCGGCGTCCACGCCGTTGGTCTGCTTGTCGATGGCGATCGAGGCGACCTTGGGGATCTGGTTGGTGAACGTCACGTGGGTGTTGCTCGACTCGCAGGGCTCGGTCGGTGGACGGAGGCACGCATCGGACTGGTCGCCGCCGTAGCTCTCGTACACGACGGTGTCGGCCTGGGTCACCGAGCAGATGACCGCCGTCACCCCGTCGGCGGGGGTGGTGCTGTACGCGACCACCGTGGTGTTGGCGGCCAGGAGCAGGTCGTTGGAGAACCCGTTGTCGCAGTCGATGCTGATGTGGAAGGGCCCGACGCCGAGGGGATCATCTCCGGTGGTGACGGTGATCTCGCCTGGATCGGTGCCCTGACCGCCCATGCCGTCGGTCGAACTGCGCGCCGCCGCGTTGCCGACGGTCACCTCGTTCGCGGAGACCGGTCCGGTCCCCGCCACCAAGCAGACGGTTACCACGGCCAACACAACACCGATACGTCGAAGTCCCACCATCGAGCTGATCTCCACATGTTGAAGTGGGGAGAGAATAGCGAACGAGGGCGCGTCGTCTCGGCGTCTGGCTGCCCAGGATTCGTGACTCGCGCCGTCGACGCGATGAGTGGAACTCCGGTGAGGTCGTCACGCGACAACTAAGTTCTCGTCTCTGCTGCCGCGGGCAGCGTGAGCGGAGGCTGGGAACATGCGGGCACGACATCTCTTCGCGGCGGTTGCCGTCGCATCGGCGGCGCTGTTGGTGCCGCTGGCGAATCCGGCGAGCGCCGCGGTTGCGGCGACCACGTCGGGTACGACGGTCACGGTGACCGCCACCGGCAACGTGAGCGTCGGGATCGGGTGCTCGCTGGGACACGTGAGCGTGAACGGCACCGTGGCGCAGCCGTCGCTGCTGTGCTCCTCCGTGAGCAAGGTCACCGTGAACGGCGACATCGGCAACCAAGCGGTGATGGGCCGCGACCTCAACAACACGGTGTTCAGCGCCAACCCGAAGCTGTTCGTGGCCCTCGGCGACGGTGCCGACACCGTGGTCGAGTCCGACAACGCCGACACCCTCGACCTCGGCCCCGGCGCCGACACCCTGCTCCTCGAATCCGGCGGCGCGCACGACACGGCGCTGACGCTGGGTGCGGGAACCGATCTGCTGCGGGTGTGGGGGAGCCTCGAAGAGGAGACCATCTCCGTGAGCTCGATGAACGCCGACGTCTCCGTCGTCACCAGCACCTCCGGCGGCCCAGCCCTCGACGCCGTGGCCTCGGTCGAGTCCGTTCAGGTCGAGTCCTACACCGGCGACGACACGTTGGCGGCCAGCGGGGTCACCGACGGCTCGAACCTCACCAGCATCTTCTTCTACGCCGGGGATGGCGACGACACGATCACCGCAAGCGCGTTCAAGCCCACCTATGCGGTTGGCGGGACGGGCACCAACACCTACAACGGGAGCTCCGCCAAGGACACGTTCGAATCGAACTCCAACACCGACGTCATCAAGCTGGCGGGCGGTGCGGACAACTTCGTGACGGACCGGCTCAGCCTCCGATCGGGCGGCCGCACCCTCACCGGCAGCGGAAGCACGGACCGGCATCGCACCGAGCTCGACGGCAGCGACACCACCACCCGTGTCCGGCCGGGCGCGAACGCCAACACCGCGATGATCACGAACAGCCTCAATCGGACCGGCCAGCAGCTCCTTCCGGCCAACTTCGACCGGATCGAGCTGGACTACGCCGTCGGCGCCGAGAAGGACCGGGCCCTCATCGACGTCCGTGCCGTCCACCAGAGCGTCACCGTCTTCGGCGACGAGCAGGACAACGACGTGCTCGACATCACCATCCCGACCGGGGCCTGGACCGAGAACATCGTGGCGGGCGGTACCAGCACGGTGAACCCCGTCGACCCCGCCTACGGCTCCATCATCATGAACAACACCGGCGCGATCAGCGTCCACGGCGCCTGGACGAACATCTACGAAGGATTCGGGCACCGGGTCATCCGCGACCTGCAGTTCCGCATCGCAGGAGACAGCGAGCGCCTCACCATCCGCAACAACCTCGCCGGAAGCACCACCACGAGGCCCAAGATCATCACGGGGCTGATGGACACCGACCTCTACCGCGGCCTCGACGTCGACCGCACCTTCGTCGACTACCTCGACCGCCAGGCCGATCCCTCCGGGCGCACCTACTGGATCAACAGCCTCCACAGCGGCAAGAGCCTGGTGAAATTCCGTGCGCAGCTCTTCGGGTCGAACGAGTACTTCACCAAGGCCGGCGGCACCAACGCCCAGTACATGGTCGCGGCCTACGCCGACGTGCTCGGCCGCAAACCTGACCCCAGCGGCCAGGCCTACTGGACCAAGAAGCTCAACAACGGTGCCGAGCGCGGTCAGGTCGCGCTGCAGTTCCTCGCATCGACCGAAGCTCGCCGCAACATCGTCCGCGACCAGTTCCTGCGCTTCCTCGACCGTCAACCCACCGACGGTGAGATCACCACCTGGGTCTCGACCCTCGGCTCGAGCACCCAGGGCGAACAGCAGCTGATCGCGTTCCTTGCGGCCAGCAACGAGTACTACCAGCGCACCTGACACCTTCCGGGCCGTCGCACACCATCGCCGTCATCTCGAGCGGAACCAGGGACCGCCGCGGTCCGGGGGCCGCAGCGTCGTGGGGGAGTCAGGCCTCGATCTCGATGAAGATGCACTCGCCGGGGCACTCCTCGGCGGCCTCGATGGCGGCCTCCACCTGAGAGTCGGGCAGCCGAGCCATGCCGTCGGCACCTGCTGGGTTCGCCACTCCGTCGAAGGCCTTGTCCTCGCCGAAGTGCACGGCGGACTCCTTCACGTAGTAGAGCCCGTCGTCCTGTCCGAAGAAGATGTCGGGCGCGATCTCCTCGCACAGCCCGTCACCGGTGCACAGGTCCTGGTCGATCCAAACCTTCATCGAGTGTCCTTCTGCTCGTAGAGATCGCCGATGGGGAGTTCGCCGCTTGCGATGTCGCCGGCGACCTGGGAGATGCCGATGCGGTGGCTGCGGGCGTAGCTGCGGAGCCGTTCGAACGCCTCCTCGAGGTCGATCTGGAACCGTTCGACGATCATGCCCTTGGCCTGTTCGATGCCGATGCGGCTGTGCAGCGCGGTCTCGAGCTGTTCGTTGAGCATCTGCGCCTCGAGGGCGATGCGGTGCTGCATCAGGGCGATGGTGGCGATGTCGGCGAGGGCTTGGGCAGCAGCGAAGTCGGAGTCGTTGATCGGGCCGGTGACGCTGCGGAAGAAGTTGAGCGCCCCGATGATCGTTCCCCGTCGCCGCATGGGCAGTGCGGTTGCGGAGAGGAACCCGGCTTCGACAGCGCGGGTGCTGAACCCAGGCCACGGGGTGTCGCCGGTGAGGTCGGGCGCTGCGACGGCCGTTCCGGTCAGGTAGCAGTCGAGGCACGGGCCTTCTTGCGCTTGGGATTCGAAGAGCTCGAGCAGGTGCATGGCTTCGCTGGACGCCGCGATCGGGTGGAGCCTCCCGTCGGCGCCGGCGAGCATGATCCCCGCTGCGGAGGCGTCGAGGACGCTCACGCAGCGGTCGGCCAACAAGGTGAGGACGTCGACCACGTCGAAGTCGTCGACGAGGGTGTCGGCCAGATCCACCAGCGTCTGGGCGAGGATCGCTTCTCTGGTCATGTGGTGTCCGATGTTCGGGGCGCCTCGCGATGCGCGACCGGCACCGATTTCCAGCGTAGAGGGCGGGGGAGCATCCGGACCGTCCGCTCGGTCACGAGGGCTCGCCGGGGTCCGTGCGGTCGAATCGGAGGGTGCCGTCGACCACCTCGGCCGCGATGTCGCGGATCGACCGATCGGTCGCGAAGGCGTGGGCCCGCAGGCGGACCATGGCCTCGGCGATCGGTACGTCGAGCTGCACGGCGATCCTCCCGGTTGCTTGGTGGACGACGAGCTGGCTCTCGGTCTCCGCTTCGAGCGACGCCGAGAGGCGCCCCGGCGGGGCTTCGGCCTGCAGGGCGAGGATCACCTCGGCGGCGATGGAGGCGACCACCAGGGCATTGGCGTGTTGGTCGTCGGTGAGCGGCCCGGCCGTGTCGCGGTGCAGGTTCAGCGCGCCGAGCCTCACGCCACCGACCCGCATCGGGAACCCGAAGATCGCTCGCACCCCTGCATCGAGGACCGGACCGCGAAACGCCGGCCAACGCAACTCGCGAGGGGCCGCGAGGTCGGGCGCGAGGACCGGCCGGTCCAGAGCGTGGGCGTCGACGCACGGGCCCTCGCCGAGCTCGTACTGCAGCCGCTCGATGAGCTCGCCCGCCGCGTTCGTCACCCCCACCGACGCTTGCGGAGCACCCCCGGCCATCAACATGATCCCTGCGCCGGTCATCTCGGTCACCTCCGCGCAGATCTCGCCGAGGCTGCGGATCGCAGCGTCGTCCGACGGGAGATCGGTCAGGCGGGCGAGGATCGCCAGGCGACGGTCCGCCACCGTGGGCGCTGGCGCACCGCTCCCAAGCTCGACCAGGCCGCCCAGTCCCAACACCTCGAGGACCTGGACGACGAACGGGGGCGGCGCGACGACCGTGACCGTGCCGTCCACCCGGCGAGCCTGCCGGACGGCGACCTGGAGCGCCCGCACCCCTCCAGCGTCGAAGAAGGTCACACCGCTGAGATCGAACCGCAGATGGCGCTGCCCGCCGGCGAGCAGGTCACCGGCTGCGGTCGACAGGTGGGGGGCCGTCCTGTGGTCCACCTCACCCGTGACGGTGATGAGGGAGTGGTCGCCCCCCTGGTGAACGGTCGCGAACGACATTTCCGGTGGCATGGGCACGACGACGCCTCCAAGCGGGAGCCGCAGGAAGGGAGCCGAGCGAGGTCTGGGACCGACGGCCAACCGGAGACGGTTCGACTCTAATCGACGTGCCGGAGGAGCCGAGCGAGGCCTGAGTTGAGAGATGAATCGAGTTTGGGTGAGGATCTCCTCGACCATGGCAACCAACCCCCGTACTCCGGCCGCTCGAGAACCCCATCGCACCAGCGGTAGCCGTGCGTCCTGAACCGCTCACCCTGCCCGCCGATCACTCGAGCGTCCGCGTCGCGCGCCAGCACGCCGTGGCCCTCGCCCCCGAAGCGCTCGATCCGCAGGTCGTCGCGCTTCTGACGAGCGAACTGGTCACCAACGTCGTCCGTCACGCTGACACCGAGATACGGGTGCAGGTCGTGCCCGGGCCTCCCTTCCGGGTCGAGGTCCACGACGGCGCCGCAGCCACCGTCGCCTTCCGGAAGCTGATCGACGGCCCGCCGAGCGAGGTCGACCCACGGTCCGAGGGCGGTCGAGGCATCGCGCTCGTCCACCGGCTCGCCGCCAGGATCGGCCTCGACGATGACCCCGACGGCGGCAAGGTCGTCTGGTTCGAGCTCTGACCACGACGACCCGCCAGCGAACCGGGGAGTCCCAAGTGCTCCGGAGTGAGCCTCGGGGGCCTGCCATCGGCTACCGACAAGCTTGGACGGTCCACTTCTTGGCGTACATCCGGTGGTCCGCAGCGGCGAGCACGGCGGCACCCGGCTGCCCATCGACGGATGCGGCGCCGATGCTCGCCCCGACCTTCCAGGTGAGTCCGCCGTGTTCGACCGCAGTCTCTTCGATGAGGCGCTCGAGTTCGGTGGCCACGCTGGTCGACTGGTCAGCCGAGCGGCCGGGGAGGATCACGGCGAACTCATCGCCGCCGAGCCGGTAGCAGCGGTCGGTCGAACGAGCCCTCCCGGCGATCGCATCGGCGACCTTGCGCAGCAGGGCATCGCCCGCGGCATGGCCTCCCCCGTCGTTCACCTCCTTGAACCGGTCGAGGTCCACCAGGAGCAGCGTGCTGGGATCGCCGGCCCGCGCCGCAGCGGAGAACATCTCGAGGTCCTGGTCGAACGTCGCCCGGTTGAGCAGACCGGTGAGGCCGTCTCGCTGGGCCCGATGAGCGAGGTCCACCTCGCGCCGCTTGCGCTGCGTGATGTCCTCGATCTGTGCGATGAAGTGGAGCGGAACCCCTTGGCTGTCGCGCACGCACGACACGGACAGCTGGACCCACACGATGCGACCGCTCTTGTGGAAGTACCGCTTCTCCATCCGGTAGGCCGGGATCGACCCGTCGACGAGCTGCTGGACGAACGCCAGGTCGGTGTCGAGATCATCGGGGTGGGTGAGGTTCTGGAAGGTGAGCGTGGCCAGATCGGTCTCGGAGTAGCCGACGATCTCGCACAGCGCGGCGTTGGCGCTGGCGAAACGGCCGTCGAGGTCCACGATCGCCATCCCGATCGGTGAGTGCTCGATGGTCTGGTGGAGCTGCTCGCTCGCCACCGCAAGCTGGTGCTCGCGCCGGTGGCGCTCGGAGATGTTGGTCGCCACCAACATGGAGGCTCCCTCTGCCGCATCCTCGAGGAGCGGGACGACCGACAGGTGGTAGTGCTCACCCGACACCGTCGATCGCACGTCGAACGACGAGGGCGTCCCGGCGGCCGCATCGGCGTGACGGTCGAGGAGATCCTGGCGGCGGTCGCCGTACGCCTCGTAGATGTCGTGCAAGGGCCGGCCGTGGTAGTCCTCGACACGGACCTCGGCTCTGGTCAGCGCCCCGCCCGCCATGAAGACGCATCGCATGTCGGCGTCGGCCAGCACCACCATGGTCTGGGGCAGGTTCTCGAGCAGCGCCTCGTAGCGACGCTTCGTCACCTGGAGAGCCGACTCGGCATCGACCCGCTCCGTGATGTCGCGGGCGATCGCATAGATCCGGCCTTCGTCCGGGCGGGGCTGGGAGACCCACTCGAGCCACCGGTAGCTGCCATCGCGGCACCGGTACCGGTTGACGAACTTCGCGCTGCCCCGCTCGTCCATCGCATTGCACTCCCGCAGCGTGGCTTCCACGTCATCGGGGTGGACGAACCCGACGAAGGGTCTCCCGACGATCTCCGACTCGAGCCAGCCCAACGTGGCCTCCCACGCCGGGTTCACCGCGATGAACGTGCCATCGAACGACGCGATGGCCAACAGGTCCGGAGCGAGGCGGAACATCCCGGCGAGCACCTCGACATCGAGCTCGACCGGTGCTGCGACCGATCCGGGGAGCTCCATGGAGACCACCCAACACCCACCGCCATGATCGAACCGTGAACGTCCGCTCGTCTGCTCGGGACACCCGATGCCCTGCGGAGGGTGCGGCCCTGTCAGGCTGCCGCATGGAACTGCTGCTGCTCTCCAACTCGACGAACCACGGCGAGCGGATGTACGCCCACGCAGCGGAGACGTTCGCCCAGGTGGCGGCAGGATCGACGGTGACGTTCATCCCGTACGCCCTGGCGGCGTGGGACGACTACGCCTACCGGGCCGAGGCTGCGTTCCGGTCGTTCGGCGTGGAGCTGGTGTCGGCGCACCGAGCCCCCGACCCCGCTCGGGCGATCCTCGAAGCAGAGGTCGTGATGATGGGAGGCGGCAACACGTTCCGCCTGCTCGACACGCTCGCCGGCCTCGATGTCCTCCCCGGGCTCGGACACCGGGTCCGGACCGGCGAGACCCGGTACCTCGGTGCGTCAGCGGGCACGAACGTGGCCTGCCCGACCATCCGGACCACGAACGACATGCCGATCTGCCAACCGGTGAGCTTCGATGCCCTCGGGCTCATCCCGTTCCAGATCAACCTCCACTACGTGGATCGCGATCCCGCCTCGACGTTCATGGGCGAATCCCGCGAGGAGCGGATCACGGAGTTCCTCGAGGAGAACCCGTGCCCCGTGCTCGCCCTGTACGAGGGCTCGTGGCTTCGGGTGTCGGGGCGCACCGCAACGGTCACGGGACGATCGCGGCTGTTCCAGCGCTCCAGCGCCGAGGCGTTCGACGACGGCGTCGACATCTCCCATCTGATGGACCTGATCCCCCGGTTCGACCGGGGCACCAGGCCCTACGCTCGCGCCGAGCCCTGACCCGCCTCGAGCGCTGCCGATCGGGGGATCGGGGGCGAACAGGGGTACGATGGGCTCTTCGACGTTCAGCGTGGACCTCTTCCGCAGCTCCGCCCCAAGGGGCCTGAGCCGCAGGGTCGCCTCCTCTGGGCCCCACTCGAGGAGCACCATGTCCCCATCATCTCCGTCTTCGCCGACGCCCACCTGCGCGACCGGGCAGCGGCCGTCGGCGGTCGTCTACTGCGAAGCCAACTTCGGCGAGCAGGACGGGAAGACGGCGAACGGCCTCGTCCGCCACTCCGAGCGGTACGAGATCGTCGCGGTGCTCGACAGCACGCATGCGGGCCTCGACGCCGGAACGGTCCTCGACGGCAGCCCCAACGGCATCCCGATCTGCGCCGACCTCGATGCTGCCGTGCGCCTCGTCGGCCACCCGGTGGACACGTTCATCTTCGGGGTCGCCCCCACCAGCGGCATGCTCTCGCCCCACGAGCGGGCGCTGATGCTCGACGCGATGGGGCGCGGCATGGGCCTGGTCAACGGCCTGCACGAGTTCCTCACCGAGGATCCCGAGTTCGTCTCGGTCGCCCTGGAGAACGGCGTCGCGATCCACGACGTGCGCAAGCCGAAGGCCAAGAAGGACCTGCACATGTTCAGCGGTCGCATCGCCGAGGTGGACTGCCCCCGCATCGCCGTGCTCGGCACCGACTCGGCGATCGGCAAGCGCACCACGGCGACGATCCTCACCCGGGCGCTGAACGATCGCGGCATCCGCACCGTGCTCGTCGGCACGGGCCAGACCGGGCTCATCCAAGGGGCCCGGTACGGGATCGCGCTCGACGCCATCCCGTGCCAGTTCTGCTCGGGCGAGATGGAGAACGCCGTGGTCGAAGCCTGGGAGGGCGAGCACCCCGACGTCATCGTCATCGAGGGCCAGGGGGCGCTCAGCCATCCCGCCTACCTGTCGTCCACCTTCATCCTGCGCGGCAGCCAGCCGGACGCCGTCATCTTGCAGCACGCCCCCGGCCGCGGCCGGCTGGGCGACTTCGCCGCCGTGCCGATGCCCACCCCGGCGAGCGAGATCAACCTGCTGGAGACCTTCGCCCCCACCAAGGTCATCGGCCTCACCATCAACCACGAAGCGCTGACCGACGCCGAGGTCAGCGCCGCGATCATCGCCTACGAGGACCAGCTCGGCATCCCCGCCACCGACGCCCTCACGCGGTCGCCCGACCGCCTGGTCGAGATGGTCGTCCGGGCCTTCCCCGCCCTCGGCGAGAAGTTGACCGCTGCTCCCGTCCGGTGAGCACGCCTCGCCTGGAGGTCCGGCTCGACCGGATCGCCCACAACGCGTCCACGCTGGTCGACCGCCTCGCCACCCGTGGCATCGGCGTCACCGCCGTGACCAAGGCGACGCTCGGTTCGCCGATGATCGCGCACACCCTGCTCGCCGCCGGGGCCGTCGGCCTCGGCGAGTCCCGGATCGAGAACATCGAGCGGCTGCGGGCGGCGGGCGTCACCGCGCCGATCACCCTGATCCGCTCGCCCTCGCTCAGCCAGGTCGGCCGCGTCGTGGCCGTCGCCGACACGAGCCTCAACACCGAGCTCGACGTCCTTGCTGCGCTCTCCGCCGCAGCACAGGCCACCGGTCGGCGCCACGGCGTGATCCTGATGGTCGAGCTGGGCGACCTGCGCGAAGGCATCCTCCCCGACGACGTGGCCGACGTGGCCCGGCGCGCGGCCGCCTTGGAGGGGATCGAGCTGCAAGGCCTCGGCGCCAACCTCGCCTGCCAGCACGGCACCGTGCCCGACGCGGTCAACATGGCTGCGCTGTCGGGCCTGGTGCGCACCCTCGAGGACGACCTCCAGATCAGCCTCCCGGTCGTGTCCGGCGGGAACTCCGCCAACCTCGGATGGGCGACCGACCCATCGTCCGACGTCGGACGGGTCAACGACCTCCGGCTGGGCGAGTCCATCCTGCTCGGCCGTGAACCGCTCCACCGCCAGCCCCTCGACGGCCTCCACCTCGATGCCTTCACCCTCGTGGGCGAGGTCATCGAAGCCAAGACCAAGCCGTCGATCGGCTGGGGCAGCACCGCCCAGGGGGCGTTCGGCGTGCCCCGTCACCAGCTCGACCGGGGAGCCACCACCCGGGTGCTCGTCGCGCTGGGCCGCCAGGACATCGACCCGGACGGCGTGACGCCGCCCCCGGGTTTCGAGGTCCTCGGCGCGAGCAGCGACCACCTCGTCCTCGACGCCGGCGATCGGACCGTCGCCATCGGGACCGAGCTGCGCTTCGGCCTGGACTACGCCGCCCTGCTCCGAGCCGCGACCTCCCCCTTCGTGCCGCTCAGCGCTCAGCGGTCGATGGACGCCTGAGCTGACACCAGGTCCCAGAGGGCCGCTCGCTGCTGGTCGGAGTCCGAGCGGCGCGTCGATCGGAGGCGGTGGATCGGACGCTGCCTGCGGTCGAGCCAGAACCCGCCGCTGGACGCGACGGGCTCACCGTCGTCGGCTGCGAGCCAGACCATCGTGTCGGCGCCGGCTTCCGGGCTGCGCAGCAGCGGTCCGACCACCCGGCGGAACGCCGGTAGCGATGTGGCCACACCGGGGGTGTCCGGTAGTGGGTCAGTTTGATTTGGGCGGCTGGCGATCCTGAGCGGCGGCGATGCGCTGAGCGACCAGGAACAGCTTCACGTTTTCCCGCTGGGACGCTGCAACCAACACAGCGAACGCTGCGTCCGGCCCGCACTGTGTGCTGTGCATGATCACGCCCTTGGCCTGTTCGATGACGGCGGCGTGCTCCTTCGACTTAACGAGACCGTCGACCTCTTTGGCCAGGTCGGCGATCTTCGCGTCCCGTATGACTACGTCGCCTTCCAAGACCTCGATCCGCGCGAGGTGGACCACAGCCTCAGCCTCTAGCTCGTCGATGCGCTCCCGTTCCTCACCCATGACGGGATGATGTTACCCCGGGTTGATCCGTGGTAGTCAGAGTCCAGGTGGCCGGGCTCGACGTACGCGGGTCTGGCTGTTAGCCGGGGGCCGTTCAGCAGCAGCGGCCCCCGGCGACCTGCCTCAGTCGAGCAGGGCGGCGATGTCGGTCAGCGACCAGATCCGGTCTGACACGCCTGCGGCCATCGCCGGGGTGCGCTTCATTCGCGGGCCGTTGTCCATCTTGATGGCGAGCGACTGGTGCGGGCGGGCGAAGTTGTAGTGCAGGTAGTGGAGGCTCACGGCGTGGGTCAGGTTCTCGACCTTCTTGGAGAACCCGTTGGTCAGCCGGGTGAACCGCCGCATCCCCATCCGCATAGTGAGGTTCTGGCGCTCGACGTAGCTGGTCGAGATGTGAGCCGGGTCCGGTTCGCCGTTCAGCACGTTGATGTCGATGACCTTGCAGGAGGCGGGCGAGTACTTGCGCCGCTCCTCCTCGGTCGGGTTCTTGTACTCCTTGATGATCTGCGCGTAGTCCACGTTGTCGCGCCACAAGGCGTCGATCACCACGGGGTAGGCCCCGAACCCGTCCGACGTGATCTGGATGCGCTTGCCGGGCAGTAGCCGCGAGCGCAGGTCAGTCAGGAAGGTGAAGCAATCCTCGGTGGTGCGCTCACCCACCAGCCACGACGGGACCAGCTTCGTCTCGGCGTCGATCGCAGTCCACGTCCACACGTCGCCGTAGCCGTATTCGCCGCGGTGCTCGTCGGGGATGTTCTTCTGCTTGGAGTAGCAGAACGACCAGATCTCGTCGCACTCGATGATGTTGCAGTCGAGGTTCTGGAACTCGCCGTCCATGTACTCGGCGCACGCCTCGCCCAGATCGACCAGAAGCTTGGTCACCGTGTTCTTGGCGACGCCCGTGGTGCGGGTGATCGCCCGGATGGACATGCCCTCCACCAGTCCGCCGATGACCTGCCCTCGTCGCTCCGTGCTCAACCGGTTCACCATACTGACCATTATGCATGACCGCTTCCGCTTACGTCAAGATGGAATTGTTCATAGAACGTACCCATTTTTCCGTCGGGTGTGCAATGATGTCTCCATGCTCGACGATCACGAAGTCCACGCCATCCTCGGAGACGACCTCGAGTCCGCCTTGGTGGCCTGCCACCTCGGCGCAGCAGAGCGCCTGAAGGCCATCGCCAAGGATCACCCGGCGGCGATCGCCGCCCTCAACGCAACCGAGCGCGCCAACTTCCTCCACGGCCAGATCCGCGACCTGACGGCAGTCGCGGTCGAGCCTATGGAGGGCGTGCGCGTCACGCCCTGGAACGTGGACACGATCGCCGTGGGGGTCAACCTCTTGGTGAGGTTCAAGTACCTCGGCAACGGAGCCCCCGCGAACAACAAGTCCACCGAGCAGCAGCAGCTGCTCGACAGCCAGCAATACACCGAGGAGACGATGGAACTCCTCGCCTCCATCGGGATCACGGAGCCACCCACTCTTGTCACCTGCGGCTACACGCTCGACGGTCTGGACATGTCCTCGGTGCGCATCCAGCGCGACTGCAAGGGCCACGACACCTGGCACTACCCGATCCATGGCGAGCTGGCCCCGGCTGTCCAACTCCGCTTCCCTGGAACGGAGGAAGCGCGCCCGGCGGTCGTCACGTCCAAGAAGAAGAAGGCTGCTCAAGACGAAGCAGGCGAGGGATGACCGAGCGCGTAAACCCTGACCTCCTCATCGCCGCCCGCGAGAGCCGTGGTGAAAGTCAGGCGGCAGTAGCCAAAGCCGCCACCATCACTATAGGGATGATTTCCAAAGCCGAGAACGGCCTGATCGACCTCTCGGCCGAACAGGTGGACGCGATCGCCCACCACCTTCGCTACCCGGCCCGGATGTTCTTCGAGCCCGGTCGCGCCCGCGTCCTCGGAAGCGGATGCCTCTACCACCGCAAGCGCAAGACGCTCCCCGCCAAAGTCCTCAAGGCGTTGAACGCCCGCATGGAACTTCGGCTCGTCGGGGTGCGGCGGATGCTGCGTGATCTGGACATCGACGCTCAACGGATGTTCCACACGTTCGACCCGGACGAGTACGGCAACTCACCCGAGCGCGTCGCTCAGGAACTTCGGGCGGCCTGGCGCGTTCCACCCGGCCCCATCTCCAACATGACCGCCCTGATCGAGTCGGCCGGGGGCGTGATCCTCACTGCGGACTTCGGCACCAACAAGCTCATGGGGATGAGCTGCTGGGAGCGCGACAGCCAGCCGCTCTTCTACCTCAACGCTCGGATGTCGACCGCTGATCTTCGATGGACTCTCGCCCACGAACTCGGCCACCTCACGATGCACGCCGTGCCCCCCAACGGCGACCCGGAGGAGGAGGCGGACGCGTTCGCCGGCGAGTTCCTGGCGCCTCGCGCCCTGATCGCACCGGAGCTTCGGCGGCTCACGTTCGACCGCCTGTATCCGCTCAAGATGTCATGGCGACTGTCCATGAAGGCGCTCATCATGCGGGCGCAACGGCTGGGAGCAATCGACACCGATCATGCACAGCGCCTCTACAAGCAATACAGCGCCAAGGGGTACAACACCGAGGAGCCGTACCCTCTGCCAGACGAGCCGACCACGATCATCCCGTCTGCCATAGCGGTCCACTTGAGCGACCACGACTACACGCCCGCCGAACTTGCCACAGGCGTCGCCTACGTGTTCGAGGACGACTTCGCCGCAGAGTTCGCCCCGATGTCCGGCTACTCGTCAGCCAACGTCGTGTCGCTCTTTCCCGACTCGCGCCACCGGGCCTGAGCCGCCTTCTTGGCGATCGCTGACCGCTCTTCGGCGGTCAGCGACTCGGCGCGGGCCTTACCGCCCTTCTGGCCGCCCAACCGGCCCAGCTCGACCGCAGCCGGGTTCTTCCCCTCGTAGGGGTCGTCGCCGTCGTCGTCGGGATCGGTCGCCTGGCGCACGATGGCGGCGGCGAGCGAGTTCATGTCGGCTGGCTTCTTGGACTTCTTGGCCATGCCGTCCATCCTCACGGCCGATGCCCGACCGGTCAAGCACCACGAATTTCAAACTGACCCACTACCGGGTGTCCGCCCAGCCGGGGTGCATGGCCTGGAACACGACTGAGCGGCGGTCGACGCGTTCCGCCCAGAGCTCGTTGAGCGTGACCTGGGCCCGCTTCGCAAGCGCGTACTGGCGGGTGCCGTCGTAGTCGTCCGGCGAGAGCTCCAGGTGATCGGTGGTGAGCTCGGCGGTGTACATGCCGCCCGATGACACGGTGATGACCCGTCCCGGCGCACCTTCGGCCAGCCGGTCCAGGAGGAGGTGGGTCATCAGGAACGGCCCGACGACCTGGCTGGCGATCGTCGACTCGATCCCCGAGCTCGACTCGGAGCGCGTCCGGTCGAGCAAGCCGGCGTTGTGGATGAGCACATCGAGCCGGTCGTGCGACTCGATGATCTCGGCGCTGGCCGCCCGGACCTGCGCCAGGTCGCCGACATCTGCGATGACGGCGCTGACCTCCGGGTTGCCGGTGGCCGCCCGCACGGCGGCCGCCGCCGCCTCGGTCCGAGCGGCATCCCGCCCGACCGTCACGACGGTGGCACCGTCCCGGGCGAGCTGCTCGGCTGCGGCGCGACCGAGTCCCGACGTGGCCCCGGTCACCACCACGACCCGACCGCTCAGGTCGTAGGAGTCGAGGGGCTGCCAGCGGTACATCGCCCGCCTCACGTCGAAGCCGATCCGCGTGAAGCTCGGCGCGATCAGCATCTCGAGCGTCGCGTCGATGGCTCCCGGGATGCCGCTCACCGGGCAGGCCTGCGGCCGTCGATCATGGGGACGGTGCGGCGCGCAAGGAGCATGGACCCGTCGCCTTCAGGATTCGTGGAGGTCGTGGGGTGCCGGGCCGAACACGAAGATCTGGGGCAGGTGGGGCCGGGGTCCGCTGACCAGTCGAGGGCGACGGCCTGGGCCTCCGAGCGACGCCCGAGCCTCAGCCGGAGGAACTCGAACGGTGTCGTCGACAGCGTCACGGCCCGCCGGCCGGTCGTGGGGGAGTCGGGCGACCAGGCGACGCCGACCTCGGCGGGGAGGTACCCCCGCGCCGTACCCGGGTGGCGGGCGCCGTTTCCCCCCTTCGGGAGGCCGTGGTGGAACCCGCCTACCGGCGGGTCAGACCCGGCGTCCGCCGCTGCGGACGAAGTTCAAGATGACGACGGCGGCGATGACGACGAGGATGATGACGAGCAGTGTGTAGATCATGTCGTCTGGTCCCCCGAAACGGCGAGGTTCAAACCACCCGGCGGCGGTGGGCCGAGCCGCTGAGGCAGCGACGATGACGGGTCAGCCAACCTGGGCCGGTCGGACCGTGGCGTCGGCGACGACCACGCGGTCCCGACCCGTGGTCTTGGCCGAGAACATCGCCATGTCGGCGAGGGCGATGACCTCCTCTGCGCTCCCCGCCTGCGTGGAGTCGGCCACGCCGAAGCTCGCGGAGATGCGTGGCACGTCCCCGGCGACGAGGGCCCCTTGGAGCTCGATCCTGAGGCCTTCAGCCCGTTCGGAGGCGAAGCTCCGGCCGAGGCCGGGCAACAAGACGACGAACTCCTCGCCGCCGTAGCGGCACACCATGTCGTCGGGCCGGACGTTGGACCGGAGCACATCGGCGAAGAGGCGCAAGGCCCGGTCGCCGGTCTCGTGGCCGTGCGTGTCGTTGAGGTCCTTGAAGTGATCGAGATCGGCGAAGACGATGGCGTAGCGCTCACCGGCCTCTCGCAGCTGGCGGACCTTCGCTTCGAGGCTCCGCCGGTTGGACGCCCCGGTGAGCGGATCGGTGGATGCCTGCAGCTCGCTCGCCTCCATCGCCCGCAGGACACCGATCCGTGAGCCCGCCTGCTGAGCCAGCACCTCCCAGCGATCGACCATCGCCGAATCGGCTCCTTCGTCCGCAGCGCCGACCACGTGGATGACCCCCATGGGGGTGCCGTACACGGTGACGGGCACGCAGATCGCCGAGCACGGCTCACCTCGATCGATGAGACGAGGGCACGCCGACAGCTCCTCGCTCGACGTGAAGCGCAGCGTCTGACCACGCCGCACCGCTGGACACGCCCACGGGGTGGCCACGCCGCAGCCGGCGCCACCGGCCACCTTGGACACGGCTGCCTGACGGAGGTGCGCCCGGCTCGAGTCGGCCAGCAGGACCTCCGAGCGACGGTCGGAGATCGCAGCGAGGGCCCGGCTCGCGACCTCGAGCGCCTCGGCCTCGGTCTCACCCATCTCGAACGCATCCTGGACCTGGCTGGCGAAGCGATGCCGCTCCGACTCCAGGCGGATCTCGCGCTCGCTGGCCAAAACCGCCTCGCGCTGCTGCCGCAGCGCAGCGCGGATGGGCCGGGCCGAGGTCAGGTAGATGCTGACCGTGCCGAACGAGGCCAGGAGGATGCCGGTGAACAAGAAGCCGCCAGCACCCTGGTCGACCCCGAGGGCGGCCGCGACGAACCGCGCCGCGGCATAGGCGGCGAACATCCCGGACACGGCCAGGAACAGGCTCCACAGCAGTGTGCCGAACGAATCATCGAGACCGAAGCGTTCGTCGTCGGTCCGATCTGGGGCTGCGCCCGCATCGGTCATGTCCATCCCTCCCACCAGGCACATCGGCGTCGGACATGCCGAACTTGAACATCTCCGGGGATGTCGCGACCGTCGATGACCCGGGACCGTCGCCGGTGCGGGAACCGGGCCCCGCCCCCGGGGGTTGCGGACGCTCGTAGAGTGCGCGTGATGAGCGACGACGAGGCCGTCACCGGTGCACCCTCCGAGACCCTGCTGCTCGCCGAGCACCTCCGCCTCGCGCTCGACGCTGCCGGCTTCGGGACGTGGCGGTGGGACCTGGCCTCGGGCACGACCACGTGGGATCAGCAGATGGAGCGCCTGTTCGGCTTGGAGCCGGGCACGTTCGACGGGACCTACGACGCGTGGAAGGCGCTCGTGCACCCCGATGACTGGGCAGAGGTCCGGTCGACGCTCGAGGATGCGCTGTCCCGGCGAGGCTCCTACCAGCTCACGCACCGGGTGAAGCTGCCCGACGGCGGCACGCGCTGGATCGAGGGCTCCGGTCGGGTCACCATCGACGACGACGGAACCGTGACCGGGACGGTCGGGTGCTGCTGCGACATCTCCGCTCGCACCGAGTCGGACCTCGAGCGCGACCGCCTGAGCGAGCTGGCGGTCGCAGCACTGTCGCGCGAGCGCCTGCAGCGGGAGCGGCTCGAGCTCGTCAGCGCCGTGAACCTGGCGCTCGAGAACGCGGAAGGTCTCCAGGACCTCATGCGCGCCGTGACCGCGACCGTCGTGCCCCGGTTCGCGGACTGGTGCGGCCTGCACGTGATCGACGGCCCGCGAGACACCGTTCCCGTGGTCGAGATCGCGCACCGCGACCCCACCATGGTGCGGTACGCGAGGGAGCTCCACGCTCGCTACCCGTTCGACCCCGACGCCGAATCGGGCGTGGCGGCGGTGATCCGCACGAACCTCCCGGAGTTCCACCCCCACATCGACGAGCGCGCCATCGCGGCTGCGGACCTGCCCCCGGACCAGGCCAAGATCGTCGAGGACCTCGCCCTGCGCAGCGCCATCACCGTGCCGCTGACCAAGCGCAGCCGAGCGTACGGCGCGATGCAGTTCGTGATGACCCACGATCACCGCGACTTCACCGGTGAGGACGTGGCGCTCGCCCAGGTGATCGCGGCGCGCATCGCCGCCACGCTCGACAACCGCCGGCTCCGGCAGGAACGGGCGCGGACCGCACAGACCGACGCCGTCCTTGCGCGCTTGGGCCGGCGCCTCGCCGCATCGACGACCGAGCAGGAGGTCCTCGAGGTCATCATGGACGAGGCACCTCAGGTCCTCGAAGCCCAGCGCAGCGCGATCGGCCTGATACGCGACGCCCGAAGCCTCCAGATGTTCGGGCACCACGACGACGTGCTGGTGCTCGACGACGCCGCCGATGTCGCCGAGGCGCTCCAGCGCGCCGACACGGTCCTGCGCGACGCAGTCGAACGAGGCCCGGTCGGAGCACGGGTGGTGTCACCCCTCTACGACGACCTGCACCACCCCATGGGCGTCTTGATCCTGGAGTGGGACGACCCGAGGCCGTTCGACGACGAGGACCTCAACACCGTCGAGACCCTCACCCGCCTGTGCGGCCAGGCCATCGTCCGATCGCAGCTGGCCGGGCACACCACCTCGATGGCGGCGCTCGGTGCGGAGATGGCGGCGGCCCGGACCACCGCCGAGGTCTCCCAGCTCGTCCGCCGGCACGCCAACGAGGTCCTCCACGCCGCCGTGGCGAACGTGCGGATCCTCGAGGGCGACCACGCCGTCCTGGTGGCTGCGCTGCCGAGCGAGCTCCCTCCCGACGTCGCCCGGCGCTTCGACCACATCTCGCTCGATCTCGACCTGCCGCTCAGCACCGCGGTGCGCGAGAACCGCACGATCTGGCTCCGGGACCTCGGCGCCTACCGGACGCACTTCCCCGAGGCCGCAGCGGCTGCCGAGGCCGCAGGGCTCGAGGCGACGGCGGTGATCCCCCTGCACCACAGCGACGGGACCGTCGTGGGCGCGGTCGCGCTGGCGTGGTCGGCACCCATGGCCTTCGACCGGCGGTTCCGGTCCAGGGTCGCGACCTTGTGCGACGTGGCCGGTCAGACGCTCGAACGGGTGCGGCTCTACGAGGCCGAGCACGCCGTCGTCACCTCGATGCAGCGCCGCCTGCTGGCCCCGCTTCCGGAGGTGGACGGTGTCGACCTCCTGGCGCGCTACGAGCCTGCGGCATCCGCCGTGGGGATGGGCGGAGACTGGTACGAGGCCACGCCGCTCGGCGACGGGAGCGTCGTCGCCGTCATCGGCGACGTCGTGGGCCACGGGGTCGAGGCCGTCGCGGCGATGGCCCAGATCCAGAACCTGCTCGCCGGGCTGATCCGAGCCGGCACCCCGCCCCGAGACGTGCTCGCCGATGCGAACTCGATGCTGAGCGGGCCCGATGAGATCTACGCCACGGCGCTGCTGCTGCACATCGACCCAGCGGCCGGTCGGCTCGGGTACGTGAGCGCCGGCCACCCCTGGCCGCTCCTGCGCCAACCGGACGGCCGCATCCAACCGCTCAACGAGAACCAGCATCCGATGATCGGGCTCAACGTCCTCCCGCACGACCTGGTCTACGTGCCGTTCCCTCCGGGAACGGCCCTGCTCACCTACACCGACGGGCTCATCGAACGCCGAGGGGAGCCGGTAGTGGAGAGCATCGGCCGTCTCGCCGGCCACCTCGCGCAGCTCGACCTCAGCGATCTGGGCCCCAGCCTGGACCACCTCATCGACTCGGTGCGCCGGGACGGCGGGCCGGCGCGACCGACGAACGACGACGTCGCGGTCTTGTTGATCCACGCGTCGGGCGAGGGTGATGTGGACCGGTCGCCGCGATGACGGCGGTGTGCGAGCGGGTTCCTCGGACGCCGGTTCTGCATAGCGACGACGCCGGGTACGTTCGTGCCGGACGACCCCTGGGAGGGCTTGGGCGATGACGGAACCGACGACCGATCTGCCAGGCGAGCACATCGCCCTGGACCGCTCGGGCCACGAGCTCACCGTCCACCTGTCCGGTGAGATCGACGCTGCGGTGGCCCAGCCCATCGCCGACCGGGTCCTCGCCGAGCAGCAGCCCGATGACCAGCAGGTCTGGCTCGACACCAGCGCGGTGACATTCTGCGACTCGAGCGGGATCGGGATGTTCATCCGCCTGCACCAGGCCATCGAAGGCCAAGGGATCTCGTTCGCGCTGCGCGCTCCGTCGCCGTGCGTGCAGCAGCTGCTCGAGATGACGGGCCTGACCGAGACGCTCGAGATCCACCCCGGCTAGACCGGCCTGCGGTCAGGGGACCGGGGGTGGGGCTGTCCCGGTGACGGGCCGTCGACGTCGATGGCGAACCACACGATCTTGGTGCCACCGTCGACGATGGTTCCCCACCGGTCCGCGACCTGCTCGACGAGCATCAGCCCCCAACCGCCGGGCTCGTCGGGGTCCCGGGTGCGGACCGCCGCGGCCTTCTGGCTCGTGTCGGCCACCCGGACCTCCACGACCCCTGGGTCCACCTGCAGGCAGATGATGGGATCCGAGTCGGTGTGGTCGACCACGTTGGTCACCAGCTCGCTCACCGCCAACAGGATCCCCTGCATCATCGCGTCCTCCAGACCGAAGGGGGTGAGGCGCTCGGCCACCCACCTCCTCGCGGCTCGTGGGGCGACGTTGTCCCTGGGCAGGGTGAGCTCGACGGACATCACACCGGGATCCTTGCCCAGATGCGCCGATGCGAAACCCGCGAGCCGTCAGGTGGCGGGCCTCAGGTGTCGGTCGTGCCGGCCGATGGGCAAGGCATGGGGAGCGCGCGAGCCGAGCACGGGGGCCTGACCGGGTCGATCCTGGCTGCCGCCCTGGCTGCGGCGGTGCTGCTGCCCGGGTGCTCGTCACCGGACCGTCTGGAGGCGAACGAGGGCGCGGTGGTGCGGGTCGTCGAGCGCGACTTCAGCATCCGCCTCTCGACCCACCGGGTGCGTTCGGGGCCGATGGTGCTGCGGGTCGTCAACAAGGGCCCGGTGGCCCACGAGCTGATCGTGGTGCGGTCCGCCGATGGTCCGCTGCCGCTGCGGGCGGACGACGTGACCATCGATGAGGACGAGATCGAGGACATCACGGTCGGCGTGCTTGAACCGGGCGAGCCGGGCACCTCGCGAGACCTGCCCCTCGACCTGGAGCCGGGGATGTACTCGGTCGTGTGCAACATGTCCGGCCACTTCATGGGCGGCATGTACGACGACCTCGAGGTCACGGCGTGAGGACCGAGCGTCGCACGCTGCGGCCGTTCGAGGCCCAGGGCCGGCGGGCCATCGCTGCGATCCTCGCCACCTTCGTGGTGTTCTCGGCCGCGAGCGTCACCTTGTCGATCCGGGCGACGGAGCGCTCCCGCGACCGGGCCTCGGTGGTCCAGGTGGCGGCCCGCCAGCGCACGCTGGCGGAGCGGTACGTGCAAGAGGTCGTGCTGGTGCTCAACGGCACCCAGGCCGATCCCGAGGCGCTGGCCGAGGTGCTCACCGCCAGCGCCGACGCGCTGCTCGACGGGGGCACGGCGCCGGCGGTGAACGGCGACGACGACGAGGTCGTCCTCCATCCGGTCACCGGTGCGGTCGTCCGGGCCCAGCTGCTGCAGGAGCGGCGGCTCGTGCGCGACCTGGTGGCCTACGGCGAGGCCCTGCTGGGGGACCGGCCGCTCGACGACGTGCCGGAGACCGCCAACGAGAACGCCGACGTGCCCGATCCGGTGACCAAGCTGCGGGTCCTGGCGGCGCTGACCTCGAACGTGTCGCTGAACGCGGCGCGCACGCTCGCCGAGGAGACCGATGACAACGTCGGCGACCTCATCGCACTGCAGGTCGGGCTCGGCATCGCCAGCGGTCTCGCCGCCCTGCTCCTCGGCTGGGCGCTGATCGTCGCCACCCGACGGCAGTCGGCGCACTTCCGCAAGCTCGTGACCTCCTCGACCGATCTCGTGCTGGTGTTCGGCCCCGATGGGTGCCGGTACGCGAGCGACTCGGTGACGTCCATGCTCGGGGTCTCCAGCGACGCGCTCCTCGGGGAGGGCTTCATGCGGTTCGTGCACCTCGACGACCGGGAGCGGGTGGCGGCCGCCTGGGCCGGCGGTCCGAACCACGAGATGGAGTTCCTCGTCGCCGACCGGTTCGGCGAGTGGCGCCACCTTGAAGCGCACCTCACCGACCTGCACGACGATCGACAGATCCGCGGCGTCCTCTTCAACGCCCGTGACACCACCGAGCGGGTCCGCCTCGAACACGAGCTCACCCGCCAGGCGTTCCACGACGGGCTCACCGGCCTGGCCAACCGCGCCCTGTTCCAGGACCGTCTCGAGCAGGGGCTGGCCGCATCGGCGCGGGCCCACGACTCGCTGGCGATCCTGCTGATCGATCTCGACCGGTTCAAGCAGGTGAACGACACGCTCGGCCACGGCGCCGGCGATGAGCTCCTGCGGCAGCTGGCGACGCGGTTCAGCACGGTGCCGCGTGCGGCCGACACCCTGGCGCGCCTGGGCGGGGACGAGTTCGCGGTCCTGTTGAGCGGCACCAGCGAGGCCGCCGCGGTGAAGATCGCCGACCGGCTCCTCGCCCAGCTCCGAGAGCCGGTGGACATCGGAGACCGCGAGGTGGTCCTCGACGCGAGCATCGGGGTCGTCGCCCACGTCGGCGGGCACCTGGCCGGCGAGGAGCTCGTCCGCCGGGCCGACGTCGCCATGTACGCCGCCAAGCGGAGCGGAGGCAGCCGGTACGAGGTCTTTCGGATGCACATGATCGAGGAGTCGAGCGAGCTGTTCGGCCTCGAGCACGAGCTGCGCGCCGCGCTGCAGAACGGCGAGATCACGGTGCACTACCAGCCCGAGATCGACCTGACGAGCGATGAGGTCGTCGGCGCCGAAGCCCTGGTCCGGTGGACCTCGCCCACGCGTGGCGCGGTCTCGCCCGAGGACTTCATCCCGATGGCCGAGGAGACCGGGCTGATCCACCCGCTGGGCGAGCTCGTCCTCCGCCACGCCTGCCAGCAGGCGGCCCGGTGGCGCGACGGCGGGGTCTCGCCCGACGCGTTCGTGATGTGGGTGAACCTGTCGGGCGTCCAGCTCTCGGCCGGAGGCGTAAGCCAGCTCGTGCGTCACACGCTGGATCTGACCGGGCTTCCGGCTTCGTGCCTGGGCCTCGAGGTGACCGAGACGGCGATCGTGTTCAAGGGGGAGGCGGGCGACCGGGCCCGGGTGGAGCTCGACGAGCTCCACCGCCTCGGCGTGCAGATCGCGATCGACGACTTCGGCACCGGGTTCTCGTCGCTCGAGCAGCTGAAGCGGTTCCCGATCGACGTGATCAAGGTCGACCGCTCCTTCATCCACGGCATCGAGAACGATGCCAAGAGCGCGGCGATCACCGCGAACGTCGCCAGCCTGGCCCACGCCCTGGGACTGGTGACCACCGCCGAGGGCATCGAGACGCCGGCGGAGCTCGAGCTCGCCCGTTCCCTGGGATGCGACCTCGCCCAGGGCTACTACTTCGCCCGCCCGGCTCCCGCCGAGGACATCACCGAGCTCCTCCGCGCCCGACGAGCTGCACCCCGGGACGCGGTGCCGACGGCCTGATCCAGATCCTGCCGCGGGCCTGCTGGGCCGTGTGCAAACCTTGTGCAGCGGCCGGTGCCGCCGGTCCTGGAGGGAGGCTCGATGAAGAAGAACGTGGTGGCCGCCATCGCGGCTGGTTTCCTGCTGGCGTCGTGCGGCGCAAGTGGTGGCGAGTCGGGCGACCGCCCGCCGCCGACGACGACGACCACGTCAGCGCCCGCCTCGACCACCAGCGCGGTTGTCGACGACGAGTTCGACGGCGACGCGTTCCAAGAGCTGATCGTCGGAGCCGACCGGTCCGTCGACTACGAGGCCGGGGTGCGCGATGGCTTCGCCGAGGACGGCGACGTGCCCGGTGCCGCGGAGAGCGCCGGTGATCTGCGCTTCGCGCTCAACCTCTTCGACGAGCAGCTGCGCGAGCTCGAGGTGCCTGCGTCCCTCCAGACGACGATGAACGAGGTCCTGACGGCCAACGGCACGTTCATCGAGGTGCTCGACGGGTACGTGGGCGTCACCGAGGTCGACCAGTACAACGACCAGCTCGACGCCGAGGCCGAGGCCCGCTCGGGCTGGTACGAAGCCCTGAACTCGGCCGCCGAGGCGTTCGGCACGGACGGCATCGAGTCCGACTTCGAGGCGTCGACGGACGATGGCGGAGCCCCGACCGACGAGGTCATCCCCGCTGGCGAGGTCGCCGAGACGGGCACGGCCTCCATGGAGGTCCCCGAGGGGTTCGAGGCGACGGCGGTGGCGGTGATCGAGATGGAGAACGGCAACGGTGCCCGCATCGGGCTGTACACGCTGGACCCCGATGCGACCACGCTCCCCGACGTTGCCCAGCAGTCGGTCGAGAACGGTGCCGACAAGGATGGGTACGAGATCACGGGCGGACCCGAGGAGACGACGGTCGGCGACTACGAGGCGATCGCCTACTACTTCGATTACGGCGACGGCACCGTGGGGCGCTCGCTGTACTTCGAGGCCGAGGACAGCGCAGGCGCCCGGTGGCACGTCTTGTCGCTCGACGCGGACGACACCGAGATCGAAGAGGTGAGCGCCGCGCTCGAATCGGTCCTGGACACCGTGACCATCACTTGAGCCGGGCTGCGTGGCCCGTCGACGGGCCTGGCGGAGCGGGCCGGTGGGCCGGTGTTCATGCTTCGTTCATCAGTCGGGGAGTCCAATCAGTGCATGGAAGGAGCTCGCCCGGTCGCACCCCCGCCGCCGTGCGCCCGCGGGGGTGAGCGAGGGGTGGCGCTGGTGGAGCTGGCGCTGATCATGCCGGTTCTCGCCATGATCATCTTCAGCACGATCGACCTGGGCCGCACGGCCACGTACTTCAACCGCCTGTCGAACGCGGCCCGCGAGGGGGCTGCCGTCGCCCAGTTCACGCCCACGGCCGTCAACAGCGGGTGCAACGGGCACCGGAACATCGTCGACCGCGTGCGCGGGCAGGACGAGCGGCTGACCTCGGAACCGGGCTACACGGTCACGGTGGCCAAGAAGAACGCCTCGACCGGCGTCTTGACCCCCTACACCGGGTGCACCACGACGACCCCGGCGCTCACGTTCGCACCCGGAGACC
>JAOBWH010000054.1 GCA_025463265.1 Ilumatobacteraceae bacterium | reverse complement strand
TCCTCGGGTCGGGACCCAACCGCAACGGGCAGGGCATCGAGTTCGACTACTGCGGCGTCCACGCCCGCGTCTCCCTGCGAGACGCCGGCTTCGAGACGATCTGGCTTCCCTGCACCCCCGAGACCGTCTCCGGATTGGAGTTGATCATGATCGCCTCGAAACCGAGCTCGCGGACGGCGCCGACGGCGTGGACGCAGCAGTAGTCGAACTCGATGCCCTGACCGATGCGGTTGGGTCCCGACCCGAGGATGAGGACCTTCTTGCGGTCGCTGGGCCGGACCTCGTCCTCATCCTCGTAGGTGGAGTAGTGGTACGGCGTCTCGGCGTCGAACTCGGCGCCGCAGGTGTCGACCGTCTTGAACGTCGCCCGCACGCCCGCGGCGAGGCGGGCGGCGCGGACCTCGGGCTCGGCGGCCCCCCACAGGTGAGCGAGCTGGGCGTCGCCGAAGCCGAGCCGCTTGGCCCGGCGCCAGGCTCCTCGGGTCATCCCGGCGAGGCCGGTCTCGACGAGCGAGGCCCGTTCCTCGGTGATCAGGCTCATCTGATCGAGGAACCAGGGGTCGACCCGGGTCTCGTCGTAGATGCGCTCGAGGGAGATGCCGCGCCGGATGGCGGCCTCCAGCTGGAAGGGGCGCTCCGGCGTGCCGATGGCGGCCGCCGCCACCAGGTCGTCGTCGGAGAGCTCGTCGTACGCGGCTTCCGCCGGGTCGCCGTTGAGGCCGAGGCGGCCGTGCTCGAGCGAGCGCAGCGCCTTCTGCAGCGACTCGGGGAACGTCCGGCCGATGGCCATGGCCTCCCCGACGCTCTGCATCTGGGTGCCGAGGACCGCACGCTGCCCGGGGAACTTCTCGAACGCCCACCGGGGCACCTTGGTGACCACGTAGTCGATGGTGGGCTCGAAGCTGGCCGGGGTCTTCCGGGTGATGTCGTTCGGGATCTCGTCGAGCGTGTAGCCGACGGCGAGGCGGGCGGCGATCTTGGCGATCGGGAACCCGGTGGCCTTCGATGCGAGGGCGGACGATCGCGACACCCGAGGGTTCATCTCGATCACGACCATGTCGCCGTTCTCGGGGTTCAGCGCGAACTGGACGTTGGAGCCGCCCGTCTCCACGCCGACGCGGCGCAGGCAGGCGAACGCGGCGTCGCGCTTCTTCTGGTACTCGACGTCGGAGAGCGTCTGGGCGGGAGCGACCGTGATGGAGTCACCGGTGTGCACGCCCATGGGATCGACGTTCTCGATCGAGCAGATGATCACGCAGTTGTCGGCCTGGTCGCGCATCACCTCCAGCTCGTACTCCTTCCATCCCGCGATGCTCTTCTCGATGAGGATCTCGGTGATGGGGCTGGCGTCGAGGCCGAAGCTGGCGACCTTCTCGAACTCCTCGGGCGTGGCGGCGATGCCCGTGCCCTTGCCGCCGAGGATGTAGGCGGGCCGGATGACGACGGGGAGCCCGATCTCGACGACGACCCGACGGGCGATCTCCATGGCTGCGGCGACCTGCTCGGCCTTCGGCGCCTTCTTCAGCTCGGCCGGTGGCCGCGCGGTGCCCGAGGACGGCACATCGAGGCCGATGCCGATCATCGCCTCTTTGAACTTGCCGCGATCCTCGGCGGTCTCGATGGCCTCGGCATCGGCGCCGATCAGCTCGACGCCGTAGCGGTCGAGCACGCCGGCTTCGACCAGCTCCATGGCCAGGTTCAGCGCCGTCTGGCCGCCGAGCGTGGGCAGGAGCGCGTCGGGCCGCTCCTTCTCGATGATCTTGGTGAGGATCTCGACGTCGAGCGGCTCCACGTAGGTGGCATCCGCGAAGTCGGGGTCGGTCATGATGGTGGCCGGGTTGGAGTTGGCCAGGATCACCCGGTAGCCCTCCTCGCGCAGGATGCGGCAGGCCTGGGTGCCGGAGTAGTCGAACTCGCAGGCCTGACCGATGACGATCGGACCCGAGCCGATGAGGAGGATCGAGGAGATGTCGGTGCGCTTGGGCATCAGCTGCCTGCCTTCGTGCGGGTCATGAGCTCGGCGAAGTCCTCGAACAGGTACGCCGAGTCGTGGGGGCCGGGACCGGCCTCGGGATGGTGCTGGACGGAGAAGGCGGGGACGTCGAGCGCCCGGATGCCCTCGATCACGCCGTCGTTGAGGTTGAGGTGCGTGACCTCGCCGCGGTCGAGCGAGCCCTCCTCGACGGCGAAGTTGTGGTTCTGGCTGGTGATCTCGACCGCGCCGTCCCGCAGGCGGCGCACGGGGTGGTTGCCGCCGTGGTGACCGAAGGGGAGCTTGGTGGTGGTGCCGCCGAGGGCGGTGGCGAGCAGCTGGTGGCCGAGGCAGATCCCGAAGACCGGGACCTCGCCGAGCAGCGAGCGGACGGCCTCCACGCCGTAGGCGACGGTGGCGGGGTCGCCGGGACCGTTCGACAAGAAGACCCCGTCGGGCTCTCGGGCCAGGACGTCCTCGGCCGACGTCGACGCCGGGACGACCTCGACGGTGGCGAGGCCGGACAGGTGGCGCAGGATCGTGGTCTTGATGCCGAAGTCGTAGGCGACCACCCGGAACGGGCCGCCCTCGATCGTGTAGGGCCGGTCGGTGGTGACCTGGGAGACCAGGTCGACGCCGTCGGTCCCGGGCTCGGCCGTGGCGGCGGCGCGCAGCGCCGCTTCGTCGACGAGGGACCCGTCGGGGGCCTCGCCCAGCGGCCCGAAGGCGCCGGGCATGGCGCCCGTGTCGCGGATGTGGCGGGTGAGGCGGCGGGTGTCGACCCCGCCGATGCCGGCCACGCCGTGGCGGGCGAGCCAGCCGTCGAGGTCCTCGGTGGCCCGCCAGCTGGAGCGGCGCCGGGCCAGCTCCCGCACGACCACGCCCCGGCAGAACGGCCGGGGGGACTCGTCGTCGGCGGCGGTCACGCCGTAGTTGCCGATGTGGGGGTACGTGAACGTGATGATCTGACCGGCGTACGAGGGGTCCGAGAGGACCTCCTGGTAGCCGGAGAGCACCGTGTTGAACACGACCTCACCCGTGGCGATCCCCGAGGCCGGCGTGGCGCCGAGCGCCTCGCCCTCGAAGACGGTGCCATCGGTGAGGACCAGCAGTGCGTCGCGGACGCTCACCGGGCACCTCCTGGGACCCGGGTCCGGGCAAAAAGAAAGCCCCCTGCTGGGGGCTCGGGCGGCGAAACGGGTTGGGACATCTGCGCTCTCCTGTCCGTGCGGGCCTCACAGGACCCACTTCACGGTCAGGGGGGCAACCTACCAGCCGGAGGCCCCGCGCTCCGAGTCCGCTCTCGCGACGAGCGGCCCCATCGGGCTGGCCCCCACCGCATCGGCAGGTGCCGCCGTAGGCCGGCGGGCCTGGCTCCGGCACCGGCGCAGCGGACGCTCGGTCAACGCCCCGCCAGGGTGAAGCCGAGGTCGTCGACCGCCCGGCGGACCGCTGAGCTCTGGAGGGCCGCGAGCTCGCTCCCCCACGCGTAGTCCCACGCGTACCGGGAGCGCGACGCGTCGGTCTCGGTCCCGGGGTGGAGGTTGATCTCGACCGACCCGGTCCCCGACGCCAGGTCGGTGAGCGCGCCCACGAGGCGGGCCTCGTCCCAGTGACCGGCCTCGTCGAGGCCGCGGAAGCGCGCCGTCCGCCGGAGACCGGCCGCACCGACCGCCGCGTCCAGGCGCGAGGCGAGGCGGTCGACACCCAGCCCCGACGGGGTGCAGCGGCCCGAGCGGGGCACCCGGACCCGGGGGATGCCGCGCGCGACGGCCAGCCCGATGACCACGCGGCCGACCATGGGCCACAGGTGGGTGTGCTGGTGGGTGTCGAGGTGATCGACGGGCCGGTGGCCGGACACGGCGTCGACCTGCGCGGCGAGCTCCCGCTCCACATCGGCCGGGTCGATGCGCCCGGTGCCCGCCCGGGCGAGGAACGTGCGCCACGACGCAGCGAAGGCCCCCCGCCGGTCGACCAGTGTCGGGATCTCGCTCGCGCCGAGCAGCGGCGGGTCCTCGCCCACGAGGGCCAGGTGGACACCGACGGCCAGGTCGGGGGCATCGTCGAGCCAGCGCATCCGGTGATCGAGGTCCGGCACCACGGCCAGGACCGAGGTGGCGGTGACGATCCCCTCCCGGTGGGCGTCGACGATGGCCCGGCTCGTGGCGTCGGTGAGGCCGTAGTCGTCGGCCGTGATGATGAGCGGCGTCCCGCTCATCGGCGCCGCAGCTCCCCGCGCCGCGCTCGGAGGTCCCGCACGATCCCGGCGATGCCCGTGGACCCTGCCCCTCGCTCCGCCCCCGCCCCTGCCGCCGCTCCCACGCCGCGATGGTAGTGGCGGCCGCCGGGTCGGGATCCGGACCACGACCGAGCCGGCGCCGCTAGCTTCGCTCCATGAGCCTGCCTGCGCCCGCGCCCGATCGAACCGCCGTCGTCACCGGGGCCTCGTCTGGGATCGGCGCCGCCATCGCCCGGGACCTCGCCGGGCGCGGCCACGGGGTGACCCTGGTGGCGCGCTCCGCCGACAAGCTGGCCGACCTAGCGGCCGAGCTGCGGGGCTCGGGCGTGCGGGCCGAGGTGCTCGCCACCGATCTCACCGACCGCGACGCTCGGGCCGGCCTGCTGGACCGGGTGACCGACCTCGGCCTCGAGGCCGACCTCCTGGTGAACAACGCCGGCCTGTCGACGCTGGGTCGGGTGGCGGCAGCGGACCCCGAGGCCGAGATGGCCATGATCGAGCTCGACGTCGTCGCCGTGGTCGACCTCACGGTCCGCTTCCTCCCCGCCATGGTGGAGCGCCGCCGGGGCGCGATCTTGAACGTGGCGTCCACCGCGGCGTTCCAGCCGCTCCCCGGGCAGGCCGGCTACGGCGGCTGCAAGGCGTTCGTCCTCTCCTACACCCGGAGCCTCGGCGGCGAGCTCAAGGGCACCGGCGTCCATGCCACCGCGCTGTGCCCCGGCCCAGTCGACACGGGGTTCGGCGAGGCCGCTGGCTTCGACAAGGACGAGGCCGAGGCCTCGCTCCCCACCTTCATGTGGGAGTCGCCCGAGGCCGTCGCCAAGACCGGCCTCGACGCCCTCGCCGCCGGGCACCCGGTGGCCATCCCGGGCATGGCCAACCGCATCGGCGCCACCTTCGCCCACCTCGCCCCGAAGCGCCTGCTGGTCCCGCTCCTCGCCAGCCGGCACCCAGGCCTGAAGTAGCCGCCTGCCTCAGCGCTGGGCTTCGCCGCTGATCACGACGGGCTCGCCGTGGAGCAGGGTGTGGCGGACGCGGCCCTTGAGCTCGCGGCCCTGGTAGGGGGTGTTGTGGCTGCGGCTGGCCATGGCCCGGCCGTCGACCGTCCAGGTGGCCTCGGGGTCGATGATGCACAGGTTGGCCGGGTTGCCCTCGGCGATCGGCAGCCCGTGGGTGTCGCCGATGCCGATCACCTGCGCCGGGTTCCAGGAGAGGGCGCCGATGATCTGCTGGACGGGCAGGTCGAGCTCGGTCAGGGCCAGCGCCAGCGCCGTCTCCAGGCCGAGCATGCCGGGGGGCGCCTGGTCGAACGGGAGCTCCTTGGTCTCGGCCGTGTGCGGGGCGTGGTCGGTGGCGATGATGCCGATGGCGCCGTCGGCGAGACCGGCCTTCACCGCTGCGACGTCGTCGGCGGTGCGCAGCGGCGGGTTCACCTTGTAGAGCGGGTCGTAGGAGGCGCACTCGGCGTGGGTGAGCGTGAAGTGGTGCGTGGTGGCCTCCGCCGTGACCGGGAGGCCCGCCGCGATGGCGTCGCGGATCATGGCCACGGACCGCGCCGTGCTCAGGTGCTGGAAGTGGACGCGGCAGCCGGTGAGGCGCGCCAAGGCGAGGTCGCGCATCACCATCAGCTCCTCGGCCTCCGCCGGCTGGCCCGGGATGCCCAGGCGAGCCGACCACTCCCCCTCGTGCATGTGGCCGCCGCCGCAGAGGGCGTCGTCCTCGCAGTGCTGGGCCAGGGTGACGCCGAGGCCGGTGGCGTACTCCATGGCCCGGCGCATCATGGCGTTGCTCTGCACGCCGGCGCCGTCGTCGGTGAAGAGGCGGACGCCGAGCGCCGCCATCTCGGCCATCGGGGCGAGCTGCTCGCCCGCCCGGCCCACGGTGATGGCACCCGAGGTGAACACGTCGCACGGCGCGCTCCGGCCGAGCTCGAGCACCTGCTGGACGACCCCGGCGCTGTCGATGGCTGGGGTGGTGTTGGGCATGGCGAGGATCGCGGTGTACCCGCCGAGGGCGGCGCCGCGGGCGCCCGTCTCCACGGTCTCCGCCTCCTCCTTGCCCGGCTCCCGGAGGTGGGTGTGGATGTCGACGAGCCCGGGGGCCACCAGGCAGCCCTCCGCGTCCAGGGTGCGGTCGGCGTCCAGATCGGTCCCGACGGCGGCGATGCGGCCGTCGACGACGACGACATCGGCCGTGCGCTCCCCGGTGGCGTCGACGATGCGCCCGCCCTTGATGACGATGGACGCGGTCTCAGGCACGGGCGGGGTCTTCCTCGGTGGGGGGAACGGTGGATGGGGGCGGGACCAGGCCGGTGCCCGAGCCCAGGAGCAGGTACAGGACCGCCATCCGCACGGCCACGCCGTTGCGGACCTGGTCGAGGATCACCGAGCGGGGCAGGTCGGCCACCTCGGCCGCGATCTCGACCCCCCGGTTCATGGGACCGGGGTGCATCACGAGGGCGTCGTCGCGGAGCCGCTCGACCCGGCGGTTGGTGAGGCCGAACGTGGCCGTGTACTCCCGCAGCGACGGGAGCAGCGCCTCGCTCATGCGCTCGCGCTGCATGCGCAGCAGGTAGACGACGTCGACGGTGGGCAGGACCTGGTCCAGGTCGTGGCTCACCTTGACCGGCCAGCCCTCCAGGCTCGGCGGAAGCAGCGTCGGCGGGGCCACCAGGGTGACCTCGGCGCCCATGGCGGTGAACGCCAGGACGTCGGAGCGGGCGACGCGGCTGTGCTTGATGTCGCCGACGATGGCGATGTGCTGGCCGCGCAGGTCGCCGCGGTTCTGGCGGATCGTGTAGCAGTCGAGCAGCGCCTGGGTGGGGTGAGCGTGCCACCCGTCGCCGGCGTTGATGACGGCCGCATCCACCCATCCGGCGATGCGGTGCGGGGCACCCGCCGATGCGTGCCGCACCACGATGGCGTCGATGCCCATGGCCTCGATGGTCTTGGCCGTGTCCAGCAGGGACTCGCCCTTCTTCACCGACGACGAGCTCACCGAGAAGTTCATGGTGTCGGCCGACAGGCGCTTGGCGGCGGTCTCGAACGACAGCCGGGTGCGGGTCGAGTCCTCGTAGAACAACCACGCCACCGTCTTGCCGCGCAGGGCGGGGACCCGCGGGATGGATCGCTCGGACACCTCGACGAACGAGTCGGTGAGGCGCATGACGTCCTCGATGCCGGCGGCCCCGCCGAGGTCGGGGATGTCCAGCAGGTGGCGGACCGGGTCCGAGGAGCCGCTCATCGGATCATCTCGCCGAGGTCGACCCCGTCGACGTGGACGTCGACCACCTCGTCGCGCCGCGTCGGCAGGTTCTTGCCGACGTAGTCGGGGCGGATCGGGAGCTCCCGGTGGCCTCGGTCGATCATCACCGCCAGGCGCACCGCCCGGGGCCGGCCGTAGTCGGACAGGGCGTTCAGCGCGGCCCGGATCGTCCGGCCGGTGAACAGCACGTCGTCGCAGAGCACGACCGTGCGGCCGTCGAGCGACCACGGGATGTCGGTGACGGCCTCGGGCAGCACCGGGCGCAGGCCGATGTCGTCCCGGTAGAAGGCCACGTCGATCGACCCCACCGGGACCTCGACGCCGGCGATGCTGTTGAGCGCGCCGGCCAGGGCCGAGGCCATCGCCACGCCCCCGGTCTGCAGCCCGATCAGCAGCACCTCGTCGATGCCCTGGTTGGCTTCGATGATCTCGTGGGCCATGCGCCAGACCGCCCGCTGGACGTCGTCGCTGTCCATCACCCGGGTCCGTGGCGCGAAGACGCCCCCGTACGGGGGCGCTTGACGTCGTTCTCGTTCAGCCATGCGGCTCGCTTCCTGTCCGTCTGGGCCTCACGGGACCCGCTTCACGGTCAGAACAGGACGGTACCAGCCTTCCGCACCGCCGACCGAGGAGGGCTCAGGCCCGGTCCCGGATCCAGACCTCGGTGCCGGTGTCGAGCTCGCCGGCACGGGTGAGGCCGGCGGCGTCGGCGACGCGCCCCGCCTTCGGGTTGTCCGGTTGCGTCCGGGCGAACAACCGTCGCACCGGCAGCTCCCGCAGGGTCCACTCGGCGAAGAGCGAGGCCGCCGCCGCCGCACGGCCGGCCCCGCGGGCGTCCGGCGCGAGCCAGTAGCCGAGCTCGGCCCACCCCTTGTCGGGCTCCACCATGACGAGCCCGATCTCACCCAGCACGATCCGGGGCTCGTCGAGCTTGCTGATGACCAGGTCCATCGCCAGGCCCTGCGCCCGGCGGCGCTCCTCGCCACGGATCCAGGTCCGGGCCGTGTCGATCGACGGGTCCGGCGGGACCGACGTCCAGCGGGCCACTTCGGCATCGGCCCAGGCCTCGACGAGCGCCGAGGCGTCGTCTTCGCCTGCGCCCCACGGGCGCAGGCCGATCTCGGTGGCGGAGTCAGCGAGCGGCGGCCATGGAAGGGGGAAGACCCACGGTTCGGCCCAGCCATCGCTCATCGCTCACTGCTCCGATCGCAACTCGATGGCCAGTCGAGACAAGAGGCCGTTGACGAAGGTGTGGGAGTCATCGGTCGAGTAGCGCTTGGCCAGCTCGACCGCCTCGGAGATGCAGGCGCCCACCGGTACATCCGTGTACCCCAGCTCGTAGGTGGCCAGCCGCAGCAGCGTGCGGTCGATGGCCGGCATGCGGGCCACGGTCCACCCCACGGCGAAGCGTCCGAGGAGCTCGTCGATCTCCTCGATGTGGTCGCTGACCCCGACCACCAGCTCGGCGGCGTACGCCTCTGGCGGCACCGGGAGCAGGTCGATGACCTCGGCCACCGGGGACAGGCCCTTCTGCTCCGCCTCGTACAGGAGGGCGAGGGCGCGCTCGCGCGACTCGCGCCGGGTGCCGACGCCGTCGAAGCCCGAGACGCGCACCGGCTCGTCGGCCTCGGCGATCTCGAGGTCGGCCTCGTCGTGCTCGTCGGGGTCGTCGATGGCGACCTCGACCTCTTCGAAGGCCTCGATCACGTCGTCGTCGCCCAGGTCGAGGCCGGGCGGGAGGAAGGAACGGTCAGGGGTGTCGGTCACCGGGGGCACCGGCCTAGGCGCGGGTGATGTAGTCGCCAGAACGGGTGTCGACCTTGAGCGTGTCGCCCACGTTCACGCAGAGCGGCACCTGGATGACCTGGCCGGTCTCCAGCGTGGCCGCCTTGCGGGCGCCCGACACG
>JAOBWH010000032.1 GCA_025463265.1 Ilumatobacteraceae bacterium | reverse complement strand
TTCGTGTTCGGGATGACCGAGGCCTACCTGATCGAGGACGGCAAGATCACCGAGCCGCTGCGCGAGGGCAACCTCATCGGCAACGGCCCCAAGGTCCTCGAGCTGATCGATGCGGTCGGCGACGACTTCGAGATGGGCCCGCCCGGGACGTGCGGCAAGGACGGTCAGGGCGTCCCCGTCGGTGACGGCGTCCCGACCCTCCGGGTCTCCAGCCTCACCGTGGGAGGGACCGCAGCATGAGCGAGGTCTCGGGGGAGGATCTGCTCAGCATCGGCGATCGGATCGTCGCCCTGGCCCGGCCGGGCGAGCAGGTCGAGGTCGTCGTGGGACGGTCGTCGTCCACCGAGGTGCGGGTGTACGAGGGCGATGTCGAGCAGCTGGCCTCGGCCACCTCGGCCGGCATCGGGGTCCGGGTGATCTCGGACCACCGGCAGGGCTTCGCCTACGCCGGCTCCCTCGACGAGGACGTGCTGGCCGAGACGCTGGCCGACGCCCGCGACAACGCCACGTTCGCCACGCCCGACGAGTGGCTCGGCCTGGCCGAGCCCGACGGCATCGCCATCCCCGAGCTCGACCTGTACCGGGAGAGCCTGCTCAAGGCCTCCACTGAGTCGAAGATCGACCTGGCCATGGAGCTCGAGCGAGCCCTCAAGGCGCAGGACGCCCGCATCACCGGCGTCGACTCGGCCGATTACGCCGACGGCGTGTCCGAGGGTGCCGTAGTGTCCACCACCGGCATCCGGGCCTACGGCAGCGAGACCTCCTGCTACGTCTCGGTCTCCTGCGTGGCCCAGGACGGCGACGACACCCAGACCGGGTTCGGCTTCTCGGTCGGCCGCACGCCCGAGGACCTCGACATCTCGGTGGCGGCCGGCGACGCCTCGCGGCGCGCCACCCGCCTGCTCGGCGCCACCCAGCCCACCTCGGGCCGGGTCACCGTGGTGCTGGACCCGTACGTCACCGCCCAGCTGCTCGGCATCATCGGGTCCACCCTGTCGGGCGAGGCGGTGCTCAAGGGCCGCTCGCTGTTCGCCGACCGCCTGGGAGACGAGGTCGCTTCCTCGGCCTTCACGCTGGTCGACGACGCCACCAACCCGCTGGCGTACAGCTCGTCGGAGACCGACGGCGAGGGCCTGGCGTCGCGGCGCAACGTGCTCATCGATGGCGGCCGGCTGGACCGGTTCGTCCACAACGCCTACACCGCTCGTCGGGCCGGCACGGTGTCCACCGCCAACGCCGTGCGGGGGTTCTCGTCGACGCCGGCCGTCGGCTGCCGGGCGCTCTCGCTGGTCCCGGGCACCCAGCTCCAGCCCGAGCTCCTCGCCGACGTCGGTGACGGCGTGCTGATCAGCTCGGTCTCGGGCCTGCACTCCGGCGTGAACCCGGTGTCGGGCGACTTCTCGACGGGAGCCGAGGGCCTGCGCATCACCGGGGGCGAGCTCGGCGAGCCCCTGCGGGAGTTCACCATCGCCTCGTCGATCCAGCGGATGCTCGCCGAGGTGTCGGCCGTCGGCGCCGACATCCAGTGGCTGCCGATGCGCTCCGCCGGCGTGAGCCTCGTGGTCCACGGCATCACGGTCTCGGGGAAGTAGCCCGCCGGGCGGTGCGATGACCTGCCGTCGACCCTCGGATGGCAAGGTGTCCGGCGATGTCGTACCTCGAAGCCATCGTCCTGGGCATCGTCCAGGGCCTCACCGAGTTCCTGCCGATCTCCTCGAGCGGCCACCTGCGGATCGTCCCTGAGCTGTTCGGCTGGAGCGACCCCGGCTCCTCGTTCACCGCCGTGATCCAGCTGGGCACGATGGCGGCCGTGGTCCTGTTCTTCTGGAAGGACCTGTGGCGCATCGTCGCCGCCTGGTTCCGGGACGCCTGGCGGATCGTCAAGAACCGCGGGACCACCGGCCAGCACTCCACCGACGATGCCCGCATGGGCTGGTACCTGATCGTGGCCACCATCCCGATCGCCGTCTTCGGCTTCGCGTTCAAGGACCAGATCGAGACCGGGGCCCGCGATCTGCGCCTCATCGCCACCACCCTCATCGTCGGCGGCCTCGTCCTGCTGTGGGCCGACCGGGCGGGCAGGCGGACGAAGGACATCGAGCACATCGCCACGAAGGACGGCGTGACCATCGGGCTCGCCCAGTCGCTCGCCCTCATCCCGGGGGTCAGCCGGTCGGGCTCCACCATCACCGCCGGGCTCTTCCTCGGCTTCACCCGGGAGGCGGCGGCCCGGTTCTCGTTCCTGTTGTCGATCCCCGCCGTGGTGCTCTCAGGCCTGTTCTCGCTCAAGGACGTGGGTGGGGGCGACGGGCTCCCCGTGGGGCCGACGCTGGTGGCCACGGTGGTGTCGTTCGTGGTCGGCTACGCCGCCATCGCCTGGCTGCTCAAGTACCTGACGTCGCACACGCTGATGGTCTTCGTGGTGTACCGGGTGGCGCTCGGTCTGCTGCTGTTCGGCCTGCTGGCCGCCAACGTCATCGACGCTCGCTGACCCTCACCGCCCCGCGAGGGTGATGGTGGCGGTCGCGGCGGCGGCCGCCACGGCCTCGACCTGACCCGGGGTCACCTCCAGCACCACCGAGCGGTCCGATGCGGCTGCGACGCGAGCACCCGATGCCACCCGGTGCGTGGCCGCCCGGCCGTCGGTCGACGTCGATGGGTCGCCGGTGGCCCAGACGTCGACGCGATCGCCCGCGCGCACCGGGAGGCCGGCGTCGCCGATCGGCACCGGCACCGTCCGGTGCTGGGGGCCGTCGTCCTCGAGCACGGCGGCCGTGATGG
>JAOBWH010000031.1 GCA_025463265.1 Ilumatobacteraceae bacterium | reverse complement strand
CACCTGAGGTCGTCACCACCCTGACGATCTCGTGATCTGACCCCACGGGGTCAGCGTCCCGTGCCCGCCCCTCCCGCCGGGGGCGGGCACGGCCGCGCAACGGCGCAGATCAGCGGGCTCGTTGCCGGATACGCGACTCCCAGGCACCTCCCAGCACGCCCTCCGGAATCCTCCCAGCTTCGCTCAACACGATGGGTGAACCGAACCCCAAGGAGATGAACACCATGACCGAAACCACCTACCCGACCACGTCCGAGCAAGAGGTGCTCGAGGCGGCGCTGTTCGAGGCCAAGCGCATCCTCGTCGGCCAGGACCGCATGCTCGAACGGCTCTTCGTGTGCTGGCTCGCCAGAGGACACTGCCTGCTCGAGGGCGCCCCCGGCCTGGCCAAGACCCTGGCCGCCGAGACCATGGCCATCATCCTCGGCGGCTCGTTCAACCGCATCCAGTTCACCCCCGACCTCGTCCCCGCCGACCTCGTCGGCACCCGCGTCTACAAGCCGTCGCAGGAAGCGTTCGACGTCGAGCTCGGTCCCGTGTTCGCCAACGTTGTGCTCGCGGATGAGATCAACCGAGCTCCCGCCAAGGTGCAGTCGGCCCTGCTCGAGGTCATGGCCGAGCGCCATGTCTCGATCGGCGGCGTCACCCACAAGGTGCCCGACCCGTTCCTCGTGCTCGCCACCCAGAACCCGATCGAGAGCGACGGCGTCTACCCGCTCCCCGAGGCCCAGCGCGACCGCTTCTTGATGAAGGTCCTCGTCGACTACCCGAACCACCGCGAAGAAGCCGAGATCGCCCGCCGCATGACCGCCCACCGTCCGGTCCCCCGCCAGGTGCTCGCCGACGCCGACGTGCTGCACCTGCAGCGGGCCGCCGAAGACGTGTTCGTGCACGACGCCGTGCTCGACTACGCAGTGCGCCTCGTCCTGGCCACCCGTGAGCCGGCTCAGCACGGCCTGCCCGAGCTCGAGTCCGTGATCGCCCACGGCGCCAGCCCTCGCGCCACCCTCGGCCTGCTCGCCGGCAGCCGGGCCCTCGCCCTCATGCGGGGCCGGACCTACGCCGTCCCGCGCGATGTCTACGACGTCTCCCGCGACGTGCTGCGCCACCGGGTCCTGCTCTCGTTCGACGCCATCGCCGATGACGTGTCGGCCGAATCGGTGGTGGAGCGCCTGGTCACGACAATCCTCGCCCCACGGGTGACCCCGAGTCAGGACTCGCCCGCCGAGGAGCGCCAGGACGTGTGGGCCGCATGAGTCCCTCGCCTCCAGCGCTGACAGCAGCGCCTCCACCGACCACCGCGCCGTCGGCCCGGTCATCCGAGCGGGCGATCCGCCAGCTCGAGCTCACGATCAACCGCAAGCTCGACGGGCTGATCCACGGCGACCACGCCTCGCTGTCGATCGGCGCCGGGTCCGAGGGCGGCGAAGGTCGCATGTACCAGCCGGGCGACGACGTCCGCCGCATCGACTGGAACCTGACCGCCCGATCCGGTGACGTCCACGTGCGCAACACCATCGCCGAGCGAGAGCTGGAGACCTGGTTCGTCATCGACGGCAGCGCCAGCCTCGACTACGGCACCGCTCTCCACGAGAAGCGCGACCTGGCCGCCTCGGTCGTGGCCGCGTTCGGCTTCCTCGTGGTGCGCGCCGGCAACCGGATCGGCGCCGTCGTGTTCGACGGTGCCGCCACCAAGGTCCTGCCACCACGCGCCGGCCGCTCCGCTGTGGTCGACCTGATCGTGCGCCTCGATCGCCGAGCCCGAACTGACGGCGAGTCCGTCACCCTCGCGGACTCACTGCGCAAGGTCCGTCTGCTCGCCCGCAGGCGCGGCCTGGTCGTGGTCGTGAGCGATCTTCTCGACGAATCGGACTGGTCGACTGAGCTTCGCGCCCTGGCGGCCCGCCACGAGGTGGTCGTCGCCCACCTCACCGATCCACGCGAGGACGCCATGCCATCTGTCGGTGTCTTGTCGCTGGTCGATCCGGAGACAGGTGCCCGACGAGAGGTGCAGACCTCCAGCAAGAAGTTCCGTGAGCGCTACGGCGCCGCCGCCGCCGAACGCCGCGCCGGCATCAACGACCGCATCCGAGGATCACGCGCCCAACACCTCCAGGTCTCCACCGATCGCGACTGGCTTCGCGACGTGGTCCACCACATCGTCGCAAGGAGACGCCGCCGATGAGCTTCCTTCATGCCGAACGCCTGTGGCTCCTCCTCGGCGTCCTCGTCCTGGTGATCACCTACGTCGCTGTGCTCCGGCTTCGTACTCGGTCGATCGCCCGCTACACCAACCCCGAACTGCACGAGCGGCTCGCCCCGACGCTAGCCGGCCGTCGCCGACACGTGGCCCCGGCACTCGCCCTCGTTGCGCTCTCGACCCTGCTCGTGGCCGCAGCCCAACCGACCCGGCTCGAACAGGTGCCACGAGAAGAAGGCGTAGTGGTCCTTGCCATCGACACCTCGCTTTCCATGACTGCGACCGACATCGAACCCACCCGGCTGGAAGCCGCAATCGACGGTGCCACCAGCTTCGTCGACGACCTCCCGGCGGGCATCGAGGTCGGACTCGTCGCCTTCGATTCCGACGCCCGCCTGCTCGTCTCGCCGACCACTGACCATGCCAACGTCCAAGCAGCGATCGAGTCGTTGACCACGAACCCGCGAACAGCGACCGGCGAAGCCGTGTTCACCTCACTCGACGCGGTCCGGACCGCCTTGGCCGACGAGACGACGTCATCGGGGGAGGCAGTCCCCGCAGCGATCGTGCTCCTGTCCGATGGCGTCGAGACCGTAGGTCGACCAGTCGAGGAAGCGACCACCGCGGCCGTAGACGCCAAGGTGCCCGTGAGCACCATCGCCTACGGCACACCGACCGGAACCGTCAACATCGAAGGTGAGAACCTGCCGGTGCCCGCGGACACCACCGCGATGTCCGCCGTAGCTGAGGCGACCGGGGGCAACTACTTCGAAGCCACCACCGCCGGTGAGCTCCAAGACGTCTACGCCAACATCCAAACCACGATCGGCTACGAGACCCAGCCGCGAGAGGTTGGACGAGCACTGCTCGGCGCCGCGTTCGCCGTGCTGCTCCTCGCCGGCGGCTTCGCCGTCCTCACCACCGCCCGACCGCTCTGAGCACCAGGAGATCCCATGACCCTCATCGCCCCGAACCGGCTCTGGCTCCTCGCCGCCGTCGCCGCACTCGCAATCACCTACGTCATCGTCCAACGCCGGAGGACAGCGCCCGCCGTCCGCCACCCCGACCTTGCCATGATCGACGGCATCACCCCCCGTTGGGCGGGATGGCGCCGCCACCTCACCGCATTCGCCCTCATTCTGGCGCTCGCAGCCATGGTGGTCGGCCTCGCCCGGCCCGCCCATGCTGTCGCCGTCGACCGCAAAGAGGCGGTCGTGGTGCTGACACTCGACGTGTCCCGATCGATGACTGCCACCGACGTCTCGCCCACGCGCCTCGCCGCCGCCCAAGCGGCCGCAAAGGAGTTCGTCGAGTCGGCGCCCGCGGGCTACCGGATTGGCCTCGTCACCTTCGACGCAGAGACCCACACCCTCGCCTCGCCCACGACTGACCGAGCCGAGCTGTTGGCGGCCATCGACTCGCTCGAGCCGGCGAACGGCACCGCAGCCGGCGACGGGCTGGCCACCGCAGTCGACGTAGTCGCAGCCGACGCCGCTGTGGCCTCCACCGCCAGCGACGACACCTACCGGGCGATCGTCCTGCTGGCCGACGGCGACAGCTCGACAGGCCAGACCCTCGACCAGGCCGCAACCGGCGCGGTCGACGCCAAGATCCCGGTGTTCACCATCGCCTACGGCACCGACGACGCCACGATCGTGGTCGACGGCAAGACCATGGACGCCGGCGCCGACACCACAGCGATCGCCGCTGTCGCCGACGACACAGGCGGAGTCGACTACACCGCAGCGAGCAGCGCAGAGCTCTCCGATGTCTACGGCCGAATCGGCACCACCATCGGCACCAGCACCGAGCAGGTCGAGCTGACCCTTCCGCTCATCCTTGTCGCAGCCGCCCTCCTGTCAGTCACCCTCGTTGCCACGATGGCCTGGACGCCACGCCTGACCTGACAGGACGACTCTCGCCAAGCCCGGAACTCGGCCTCTCGGTGAACTCCTAGGCCGCTCCGAGCCACATACCAGCCCGCTCCGAGATGATCACCTCGACCACCGGCGATCCCGCCCAACGACTGGACAGACCTTGAAAGACATCGACCCCGACAGCAGCGGTTCCACTGGTTTCGCTCGGCGCAGCCCGGGCAGTACCAGACCCTTTCGCCGAGGAGAGGACGTGAGACACCTACGAACCCGAGCCGCTTCAGCGGTGATCGCATCGCTGCTTGTACTTGCCGGATGTGGAAGCAGCGACGGCGGCGCTGCCTCGAACACAACGACCACCAAGGCCGACGCGGCCACGACCACCACCGCCACCGGTACGTCCACTACTGCAGCAGCGGGCACGCCGAGCGCCGATGACGCCACCCCGGCGATCGTGGCAGCCACGGACGCCTTCCTCGAAACGCTCACCGCAGACGAGAAGGACGCAGTGCAGTTCGACTTCGACGACACCGAGCAGCGCCAGAAGTGGTCGAACCTTCCCGAAGGGCTCTACGAGCGCGACGGACTGATGTGGGGCAACCTCGACGAGGACTCACAGCAGGCCTGGCTCGGCGTGCTCAAGTCGATCCTCAGCGACGAGGGATACGAGCAGGTCTACGGCGAGTGGCACGCCGATGATGCCCTCGCCGCAACTGACAGCGGGGGCGGTGGCGGTCCAGGCAATCTCACCTACGGCGAGGACTACTACTGGGTCGCGATCATCGGTGAGCCCTCGGAAACCGAAGCGTGGCAGTTCCAGTTCGGCGGCCACCACGTCACCGTCAACGCCACGATCAAAGGCGCCGACGTCTCGGTCACCCCGAGCTTCATCGGCGTGCAGCCAGCCGTGTACGACAGCGACGGCAACGAGATCAAGCCGCTCGGCACCATCGAGAGCGACGCCTACGCCGTCGTGAACTCCCTCGAGGATGACCAGCAGAGCGACGCCGTCCTCGGCGACACCCTCATCGACCTGGTGCTCGGCCCCGGCGAAGACGGCAAGACCATCGAGTCGCAGGGCATCAAGGGCTCCGACCTGACCGATGAGCAGCAGGACCTGCTCCTCTCGCTCATCAGCCACTACGGGAACCTCGTCGACGAAGAGGACGCCGCCGCCCGCATGGAGCAGCTCACCAGCGAGATCGACGACACCTACTTCGCCTGGTACGGCCCCACCGACGCCGGCGACACGAGCGGCATCTACTTCCGGGTGACGGGGCCGTCCGTCGTCATCGAGTACTCGGGCCAAGACATGGGCGGCGATGCCACCGACCACATCCACGGGATCTACCGGGACCCCACGAACGACTACGGCTCAGCTTTCGGCGCCGGGTTGTCTTGACCCGCCGGGCCATGACGAGGTTCGCCGCTGTCGCCGCCCTCGCGGCGACAGCGGTGTTCGTCGGGCTCGCACCGGGGGCGGCCTCCGCCCACACCCTCGCCAGCTCGTCGGTCACCATTGAGCTGACCGACCACGATGCGTCGGGGACGATCTCCCTCGCCGTCGCCTCACTCGACAAGGCGTTCACTGCCGGGCACCGCTCCAAGGACCTCTCCGCCGCCGAGTACCAGGCGCAGGTCGTCGACTACCTCGATGAACACCTCACTGTGCGCGGTGCCGACGGGGTCCCATGGGCCGAGGACTACCGGAACTTCGCGCGCCAGACCGTCGAAGGCATCGAGACGATCACCGTGGATGTCGACTTCGATGTCGAGACCGACGACCCAGCCGACTTCGCCATCACCTATGACGCCATCATCGAGGCCGTGTCCGACCATGAGGCCGTCCTCGTGCTCGTCGATGCCAGCAACCGGGCCTCCACCCCTGGGGTGTTCACCACCTCCGAGAACACCTTGACGGTCGGCGAAGGTGCCACGGCCGTGGGCCTCCTCGACATGACCCGGTTCGGCTTCCACCACGTGCTCGATGGAGCCGACCACCTTCTGTTCCTGCTCACTCTCCTGCTCCCCGCCCCACTGATCGTGGCCTCCGGCAAGTGGCAGCGAGGACCGGGGTTGGGGTGGTCGGTCCGCAAGGTGATCCACGTGGTCACTGCGTTCACCATCGGCCACTCCCTGACCCTGCTCGCAACATCCCTCGGCTGGATCCGAGTGCCAGGAAGACCGGTCGAGGTCCTCATCGCCGCCTCGGTCGCCGTCTCCGCCGTGCACGCCATCCGACCCCTCGTCCGCGGCGGCGAACCCGTCATCGCCGGCACGTTCGGACTCATCCATGGCATGGCCTTCGCCGGCATCCTCGCCGACCTCGGCCTGAGCGGACGGACCTCGGTCGTCACCCTCCTGGCCTTCAACGTCGGCATTGAACTCGCCCAACTGCTCGCAACCGCTTGCGTCTTCCCGTCGCTCTATCTGATGGCGACCCGGCAGAGCTACACCGCCGTGCGCGTCGGAGGCGCCTCGCTTGCGCTCGCAGCCTCCGGCGGCTGGATGCTCGGCCGCCTCGGCCTCGTGAGCAGCCCGTTCGACGGCATTGAGGGAACGCTGATCCGCCACCCCTGGGGGGTGGTCATCGCCCTAGCGGTGCTCGCCATCGCCGTCCGTCTTCTCGACCACCGCAATGCTCAACCACCAACGCTCAAGGTGCCAACCTCCCCGGATGATGACGGGGCCGCCCCACCGGTTCTCGTCCCGTCTCCTGCCGCTCCCCGACTCGCAGCCTCCGGCGTATTGGCCCGACGACCACCCCCCTGACCAGCACGTTCGCCAAAGCGGACTGTCGTTGGCTGCAGAATAGGCTGCACGAGCAGTGGTTCGCCCCGAAAACGAGACTGACCAGCGGACGAATCCGCTGGTCAGGGGCGTGGGCCATGAGGGAATCGAACCCCCGACCTCCTGCGCGTCATGCAGGCGCTCTAGCCAACTGAGCTAATGGCCCCGGAACGGACGAAGGTAGCAGGCCAGGCACCTTGCGACGAACCAGAGCGATCGATCGCCCGGCGCGGAGTTGGGTCAGGATCGGAGCGTCTGGACCCTGGCGATGCGAGGGTCCGTGCCGCCCAGGTAGTCGACCAGGACGCCGGTGAGCCGGTCGATGTCGAGGGTCCCGGCGTCGGCCATCGCTTCGAGATCGGCCCAGTCCTTCGTCCGGCCGAAGAACGCCTTGAACACGGCGATGTCGGCGCAGCTCAGGAACGGGACATCGGCGCCGGCGAAAGCCTCGACCCGGCACCGGGTGGCCGCCGCTCGGTGGAAGTCGGTCGTGTCGAGGAAGACATCGACCGGCGTCTCGCCCCATCGGAGCCGGGCCTGGCCGTCGCGCCGCAGCAGCGCCACGTCGTCGTCGGTCCAGGTGACCGCCTCCGGGAAGGCGCTGAGCAGCCGGTCCAGCTGGTCGACGCCCACGAACACGTTGACGTCGATGTCGATGGTGCCTCGGGCCTGCTGGGTGCACCAGGCCAGCGCCAGCGCACCCCCGAACGCGTGGGGCAGCCCGTCCTCGGCAAGGTGCCGGTGCAGGGCGACGATCTTCTCGGGGAGCGACAGCTGGTTCACGTCCGACCGAAGATCGGCGCTTCGAGCCGCTCGGCGTGACGGGCCGGGAACTGGGCGGCCAGGTCGAGCACCGCCTCGAGCTCGCGCCCGCGGGCGGTGCGGTCCGGGCCGCCGACGGCGGGGACCAGGTGCCGGTCGAGCTCGAAGCCCGCGGCTCGCAGCAGCCGGGCGAACGTGTCGACCGACGGCTCCTTGCGACCCGCTTCGTAGGCGGCGATGGCGGAGTGGGAGGTTCCGGCGGCGCGGCCCAGGTCTCGCAGCGTCATCGCCGAACGCAGCCGGGCGGTTCGGATCATGGTGGACGCTTCCATGAGCACGATGGTATCTGATCGGATACCGCCTGGCAACGGCGCCGTTCAGAGGATGGCGCCCTGGCCGAGCAGGACCATGAGCTCGCCGGCGATGCCGCCGGTGATGTCGACGCAGAACTGGTCGGGCAGGCGCAGGACCTTGCTCTCGCCCAGGTGGAGGAACACGGGCGACTCCCCCGGGAACCGCTCCAGCAGCCGCTTCAGCTCGCTCACGGTCTGCTCGTCGAGCCGAGCGGTGGACACCTTGAGCCGCAGCGGCGGGGCGCCGTCGGTGATCCCCTCGAAGATCTCGACGTCCATAGCGATGAACTTCGCCTCGTCGTCGCGCTTGTCCACCCGACCCTTCAAGATGATCACGGCGTCGTCGGCGAGCTTGTGGCCGATGTCGGACATGGTCTTCGGGAAGACCATGACCTCGATCGAGCTCTGCAGGTCCTCGAGGATGAAGACGGCCATCAGGTCGCCCTTCTTCGTCCACTTCCGCTGGAGGTTGGTGATGACGCCGCCGATGCTGCGCATCGCGCCGTCGTCCAGCTCCCCCAGCTCGTCGATGGTGTTGTCGGCCTTGCGGCGCAGCGCGGCCTCGGCTCCCATCAGCGGGTGGTCGGACACGTAGAGGCCGAGCATCTCCTTCTCGAACTTGAGCTGCTCCTTCTTGTCGAAGTGCAGGTCCGGAATCTTGGCCTTCTCGCTGAACCCGCCACCCACGTCCTCGACGTCGCCGAACAGGCTCATCACGCCCATGTCGCGCTCCTTGCGACGGGCGATGGTCGAGTCCACGATCTGCTCGAACACGGCCAGCAGGCCCCGGCGCGGGTGGCCGACCGAGTCGAACCCGCCGGCCTTGATGAGCGACTCCAGCAGCTTCTTGTTGAGCACCGTCATGTCGACGCGCTCGCAGAAGTCGTAGAAGTCCTCGAAGGGCCCGTTGGCGTCGCGCTCCTCGACGATCTTGGCGACGAGCCCCTCCCCCACGTTGCGGACTGCGGACAGCCCGAACGGGATGACCTCGGTGCCGTCATCGAGCGTGGCCGCCACGAAGTCCGACATCGACCGGTTCACGTCCGGGACCAGCACCGGGATCTTCATGGTCCGGCACTCGTTGAGGTAGACCGCGGCCTTGTCCAAGTTGGTCTTGACGCTGGTGAGCAGCGCGGCGAGGTACTCGACCGGGTAGTGCGCCTTCAGATAGGCGGTCTGGAACGTGACCACGCCGTACCCGAACGAGTGGGACTTGTTGAAGGCGTAGTTGGCGAAGCCCTCGATGTTGTCGAACAGCGGCGTGCCGAGGTGGCCGTAGCCGGTGGCGGTGCAGCCCCGCTCGAACTTCTCCCGCTCGAGCGCCATCAGGTCCTTGTTCTTCTTGCCGCACGCCTTGCGGAGGTTGTCGGCCTGGGCGAGCGTGAACCCGGCGAACTTCTGGCTCACCCGCATCACGGACTCTTGGTAGATCATGAGGCCGTAGGTGTCGCCGAGCAGCTCCTCGGCCGCCGGGTCGAAGTAGTCCACCGGCTTCCGGCCGTTCTTGCGATCGGCGTAGTCGTTGTGCATGTTCACCGACATCGGCCCTGGCCGGTACAGGGCGATGAGGGCGGCCACGTCCTCGAAGCAGTCCGGTGCGAGCGAGCGCATGAGGGCCCGCATGGCGCCGCCCTCCAGCTGGAACACGCCGATGGACTCGCCCCGGCACAGCATCTCGAGCGTCTTGGGGTCGTCGAGCGAGATGGCGTCGATGTCCAGGTCGACGCCGCGGAAGCTCTTGATCAGGTCGATCGCATCCGAGATGACATCGAGGTTCCGCAGGCCCAGGAAGTCCATCTTGAGCAGGCCCAGCTCCTCGACGCCACCCATCTCGTACTGCGTCACCACCGGGGCGTTCTCGATGGGCTGGCCGGCGACCGGCTTGCGCTGGATGGGCAGGTAGTCGGTGAGCGGGTCCTTGGTGATCACCACCGCAGCAGCGTGGATGCCGTCCTGGCGGCGCAGCCCCTCGAGCCCCTTGGCGACGTCGATGACCCGGTGCAGGTCGTCGTCGGTCTCGTACATGGTCCGCAGGTCGCCGGCCATCTTGTAGCCGTCCTCGAACTTCGGGTGCTTCTCGAGGCAGGCGTACAGCGGCGTGTCTCGGCCCATGATCAGCGGCGGCATGGCCTTGGCCACCTTGTCGCCCACGGCGTAGGGGTAGCCGAGCACCCGGGCGGCGTCACGCACCGCGGCTCGGGCCTTGATGGTGGAGAACGTCACGATCTGGGCGACGTGGTCGCGGCCGTAGCGCTCCGCTGCGTACCGGATCATCTCGTCTCGGTAGCGGGAGTCGAAGTCCATGTCGATGTCGGGCATCGAGATGCGGTCCGGGTTGAGGAACCGCTCGAACAGGAGGTCGTACTTGATGGGGTCGAGATCGGTGATCCAGAGCGTGTACGCCACCGCGCAGCCGGCGGCCGAGCCGCGCCCGGGACCGACGCGGATGTTGGCGTCGCGCGCGTGCTTGATGAGGTCCCACGTGATCAAGAAGTAGGAGCTGAAGCCCATGTTCCCGATGACGGTGAGCTCGTAGGCCAGGCGCTCCACGACGTCGTCGGGCAGCGGGTCGCCCCAGCGCTTCTTCGCCCCCTCGAAGGTGAGGTGCTTCAGGTAGGCGGCGTCGTCCTCGAAGCCCTCGGGCAGCGGGAAGTTCGGGAGCAGCGGCTTGCCGAACTCGATCTCCACGTCGGCCCGCTCGGCGATCCACAGCGAGTTGTCGCAGGCCACCTCGACCTCGCTGAAGAGCTGGCGCATCTCCTGGGCGGTCTTGAGGTAGTGGTCGTCGCCGTGGAACTTGAAGCGGTCCGGGTCGCTCATCAGCGAGCCGGTCTGCACGCACAGGAGGGCGTCGTGGGCGACGGCGTCGTGGCGGTTCGTGTAGTGGCTGTCGTTGGTGGCCAGCAGCGGCGCCCCGATCCGCTTGGCGATGTCGAACAGCAGCGGGTTGGTGCGGTGCTGCTCGGGGATCCCGTGGTCCTGGATCTCGACGAACAGGTTGTCCTTGCCGAAGATGTCCTGGAGCCGGCCGGCCGCCTTGATGGCCGCTTCCTCGTCGCCGCGCATGAGGTGCTGGAGCACGTGGCCGCCGAGGCAGCCGGTGGTGGCGATGACGCCTTCGCTGTGGGCCTCGAGCACCTCCCAGTCGACGCGGGGCTTGTAGTAGTAGCCCTCCATGAACGCCCGGCTCGAGAGCTGGATCAGGTTCTTGTAGCCGGTCTCGTTCTCGGCCAGCGCAGTCAGGTGGTAGTAGAGCTTCTTGCCGCCCTCGGCCTCGCCGCCGGAGTCGTCCATGCGGCCGCGGCGGCTCGGCTTCTCGAACCGCGAGTCGTGCGCCATGTACAGCTCGGAGCCCAGGATCGGCTTGATCCCGTTGGCCTTGCACGCCTTGTAGAAGGGCAGGATCCCGTACATGTTGCCGTGGTCGGTGATGCCGATGGCCGGCTGTCCGTCGGCGGCGGCGGCCGCGACGACCTCATCGACGCGGGCTGCGCCATCGAGCATCGAGTACTCGGTGTGCACGTGGAGGTGGGTGAATGAATCGCCCACGGCGACGCCCTTCAACGATCAGCGGTCACGGACCCCAGCAACCTGGGTCCACAGCCCGTCCACAGGGGTCATCCCCAGACTGTGGACGAATCACACGGCTGTGATTTCCGACGGTACCCACCGGCGCTCCATCTGTCCACCGCGCTGCGCCACGGGCTCGTCGCTCAGGTGGTGGGCTCGGCGACCTTGACGACGGTCTTGCCGATGTTGGCACCCGTGAACAGGCCGTTGAGGGCGTCGACGGCGTGCTCGAGGCCCTCGTGGACGTGCTCGCGGTGGAGGAGGCGGCCCTCGGCCTCCCACTCCTTCAGGTGGGCGAACGCCTCGTCGAAGCGGCCCCAGTTGTTCAGCGTGTTGAACCCCGACATGGTGCCGCACCGGGCGAGCAGGTTCGTGTAGTTGGCCGGACCCGGGTGCTCGCCCGTCAGGTAGCTGGAGATCACGCCGCAGAGCGCCACACGACCGCCCTGCGCCAGGCGACCGAGCACCGCATCGAGGATCGGGCCGCCCACGTTGTCGAAGAACACGTCGACGCGCTTGGGGCAGTGCTCCCGCAGCTGGGCGGGCAGGTCCCCGGCCTTGTAGTCGATGCACGCGTCGAAGCCGAACGCCTCCACCACCGCCCGGCACTTGTCGGGCCCGCCGGCGATGCCCACCACCCGGGCGCCGTGGATCTTGGCGATCTGCCCGGCCAGCGACCCGGTGGCGCCCGCCGCCGCGGAGACGACCACGGTCTCCCCCGGCTGGGGCCGGCCGATGTCGGTCATCCCGAAGTAGGCCGTCGCGCCCGTCGACCCGTAGACCGAGAGCATCGCCAACTGGTCGACGACGCCGGGGATGACCGTCGTGAACAGGTCGTCGCGGATCACCTGGTACTCCTGGAAGTCCGACAGCGTGGTGACGACGTCGCCCACGGCGTAGGCGTCGCAGCGGGTGGCCACCACCTCGGCCACACCCGCAGCCCGGATCGGATCGCCGAGCTGCACCGGCGGGAGGTAGCCGGGCTGGTCGTCGAGCCACGTCCGCACGGCGGCATCGATGCCGAGGTACGTGTTGCGCACCCGCGCCTCGCCCTCGGCCAGCTCCGGCGCGGGACGCGCCACCAGCTCGGTGTCGCCGGGCTGGACCAGGCCGGTGGGCCGCCTCCGCAGCACCACCTGACGGTTCGTCAGATCGCTCATGGCGCGAGAACCTACTGGCTGGCGGGATCGTCCCACCGGCCCGGCGGATCCTCCTAGAGGTACGTGCCGGGGCGGGCGTCGCCCGAGTCGGCGACCGGCCCGCCGCCGGGGCCGGGCCCGGCCATGGCACCGGGCGGGAGCTGGCCCCGCATCTGGTCGAGCTGGTTGCGCGCCGCCATCTGCTGGGCGAACAGCGTGGCCTGGATGCCGTGGAACAGACCCTCCAGCCAGCCGACCAGCTGGGCCTGGGCGACGCGCAGCTCGGCGTCGCTCGGGTCGCTGTCGTCGCCGAACGGGATGGCCACCCGCTCGAGCTCCGCACGGAGGTCGGGTGACAGGGCGGCGCCGACCTCCTGCACCGAGGTGTCGTAGATCGACTTGAGCCGCTCCCGGGCCGGGGCGTCGAGCTCCGCCTGGCGCACCTCGTCGAGGAGCTGCTTGATCATCGAGCCGATGCGCATGACCTTGGCCGGCTCCTCGACGGCCTCCCGCCGTTCCTCCTCCACCGGCTCCACCTCGGTGCCGTGGCTGACGAGCTCCCCGTGCGCCACCTCGGGAGACACCTCCGCCGCCACCTCGGGCGCAGGGGCGGAATCGGTCTGGGGGTCGGTCATCGAGCTTCTCCTACGAGCAGGGGGACGTACATCTCCGCCGGGGTCAGGGACCCGTGGCGGCCGATGAGCTGGAACGGGCCGGAGTCGGCCGCATCGTTGAACGAGACCGGCTGGTGGGCCACGAGCGCCACATCGCCGAGGCGCTGGCGGGCGACATCGGTGACCCGGTCGCCCCACCACCCCTCGTCCACGGTCTGGTCCCGCGAGACCACCCACGCCACATCCGAGTGGTGGGCCTGGGCGGCGTCGAGCAGCGCACCCTCGCGACCCGGGCGGGCGTGCAGCCAGCGGAACCGACCCTCGCCCGACTGGAACGACACGTGGCTCAGCACATCCGAGTGGGGGTCCACCAGGTTGTCGCCCACATCGACCTGGCCGTGGTCGGCGGTGATCACGAGGGCGGCGTCGCGAGGCAGCGACCCGAGGATGTCCGCCACCAGGCGATCCACCGCCTGCAGCTCGGCGTCGTAGTGCTCGGCGAGGCCGTACTCGTGGGCCACTTTGTCGATGCCGTCGTAGTACACGTACACGAACGGCTCGCCCGCCCGGAGCGCCCCCCGCAGCTCGACGGCCATGGTGGACGGGACCCGGTAGCCGCGGAAGCGGACCTCGGCGAGGTGGGCGCCGCTGAACCCCGAGGTGGCGAACTCGGCCTTGGTCACGATGCACGGCCGCTGGCTGCAGAAGGCCGGGTTGGGCTGGAACTGCTGCGGATCGATCCGCTTGCGGGCATCGCCCACCGGCGTGCTCCACCGGAGGATGTTCAAGACCTCGTGGTCGACCGCCACCCGGTACCCCATGACCCCGTGCTCGCCCGGAGCCAGGCCGGTGGCGATGCTGGTGAGCGCCGTCGCCGTGGTGGACGGCGACACGCTGGTGATGGGCCCGCCCAGCATCGACGACAGCGTCGGGGCCAGGTGCCGGCGCTCCTGGAGCTGGTCCCACCCGAGGCCGTCGAGCACCAGCAGCACCACCTGACTGGCATCGAGCGCCGGCTCCGGGATCCAAGGCGGCGGATCCACCGACCCGTCGAGCAGCGCAGGAACGATGTTGGAGATGCACGCTCCCGAATAGGCGGGGAGCACCGGCTTGTCCACGACGGTCCTTTCCGACTGGTCCGACGACAAGCTACTGCCAGCGGCGTCAGGTCCGCATCGGCCCTCGTCAGGGCCTCGTTCCCCCGGGAAGCGAGTCCCATCCCCGTAGGATGCCCCCGGTGAAGGTGTCGACCCGTGGTGACTACGCGTGCCGGGCGCTGCTCTCGTTGGCGATGCACGACGACGGCAGCCCCACCTCCGTGCGCGACATCGCGGACCGCACCGCGCTCCCCCAGCCCTACCTCGAGCAGATCCTGCTCGCCGTGAAGGGCGCCGGGCTCGTCCGCTCCAAGCGGGGCGTCGGCGGCGGCTACGTGCTCGCCCGATCCGCCAGCGACATCACCCTCGCCGAGATCGTGAGCGCCGTCGATGGCCCCATCGAGGTCGGCGACTTCGGCCGTCCGCACCAGAACGGCGCCTGCGACCACGAGGGCCAGTGCGTGCTGCTCGCGGTGTGGGCGGACGTCGGCGAGCACATGCGGCGGCTGCTCGAGAACCAGACCCTCGCCGACGTGGCCGCCATCGCCCGCGGCCAGGCCCCCTGGCCCGACCCCGTCACCTGAGTGCTCACCCGGCGCCCGAACGGGTGCACCCCGATCCGGGGACGGGAGGCCTAGGACAGCCGGGCGCGGACCGCTGCGAGGTCGGCCGGGAGCGCCGAGGTGAACTCGAGGCGCTCGCCGGTGACCGGGTGGTCGAACCCGAGCCGCTCGGCGTGCAGGAACGGGCGCGGCATCGGCAGGGACTGCCGGGCGCCCCGGTAGCGCTCGTCGCCCACCACCGCGTGGCCGATGGCGGCCATGTGCACCCGGATCTGGTGGGTGCGCCCGGTCTCCAGCTTGCAGACCAGCTCGCTCACCGCGACCGGGTCCTGGAAGGTCGCCTCGACCTCGTAGCGGGTGCGAGCCGGCTTGCCCTTCTCCGTGATGGCCATCTTGGTGGGGTGCTTCGGCGAACGGCCGATGGGCGCGTCGACCACGCCTCGGGGCGACTCGGGGTGCCCCCACACGAGCGTCCGGTACTGCCGGTCCACCGACCGAGCCGCCAGCTGCTCCACGAGCGAGTCGTACGCGAGCTGGGTCCGAGCCACCATCAGCACACCCGATGTCCCGCGATCGAGCCGGTGCACGATGCCGGGCCGGTCCGGGTCGCCGACCTGGGCGATCTCCGGGTAGGCGGCGAGCAGGCCGTTGGCGAGGGTGCCGCTCGTGTGCCCGGCGCCCGGGTGGATGACCATGTCGGCGGGCTTGTCGATGACGATCACGTGCTCGTCGACGAACACCGACGGGATCTCGACCGACGGGTCCGGCTCCGGGCCGACGTGCTCGGGCACCGCACCGAGCTCGACGGTGATGCCTGCAGCCGCCGTCAACCGGTCGGCGCCACGCGTGGCGACCACGCCGTCGAGGCGCACCGCGCCGGCCGCCACCAGACGGGCGGCCTCGGTCCGGCTCACGTCGGTGACCATGGCGACGATCCGGTCGATGCGCTCCCCGACGAGCGACTCCGGGACCTCGGCGACCACCCGGCGCGCGTCAGTCACCGGGAACTCGGAAGCTGGCGATCACCAAGAGGATGGCCCCGACCACGATGGCGGCATCGGCGATGTTGAACACCGGCCACCACTGCGGATCGATGAAGTCGATGACGGCGCCGTGCAGGAAGCCCTGGTCACCGCGGAACGCCCGGTCGAGCAGGTTGCCGATGGCACCGCCCGAGATCAGGCCCGATGCCACGGCCCCGAGCGGGTACCGGCTGGTGGCGCCGAACGACACCGCCACCACGACCCCGATGGCCAGCACGGAGATCCACGGCCCGAGACCATCGTCGCTGCCCAGGCTGAAGGCCACGCCCGTGTTGTAGAAGAGGTTGAAGCGAAGGGAGCCGACGAGGTCGATGATCTGGCCGCCATCGAGCCGGTTGACCGCCCACCACTTCGACGCCTGGTCGGCCAGCAGGACGACCACCGCCACCCCGGCCACGATCCCGAGCCGGCGCGGCGGCACCGGCACCGGCACCGGCTCCGAGGCGGGCGGGGCCTGCCCGTCGGCCCCGTCGCCGGGCGACAGGACCTGGGGCGCGCCGGGGGTGGACGCGACGGGCGCGTCCTGCTCGGTGGTGTCGTCGGTCTCGAGGTCCTCGGTCATCACGTCGACCTAGCGGCGGCCGAAACCCCCGACCTTGTACTCGACGCGCTCGCGTGCCCACGGGATCGCCTCGAGGCGCTCCTTCGGGATGGGCTCGCCGGAGTGCTCGCAGATCCCGTAGGTGCCGAGGGCGAACTTGGCGAGGGCGTGGTCGATCTCCTCGATGGCCGCACGGGCCTGGGCCGAGAGCTGCAGGTCCCGCTCGCGCTCGGTGCTGAGGGTGTCGCCCTCGCCGGACTCCTCGTCGAACTGGGTGTCACCCGACTCGAAGTCGGCCACGAGCGAGCGAGCCTCGGCCTCGAGGCTCTCGGCCTGGTGCAGGTACGTGGCCCGCTCGTGCTGGAGCAGCGCCTCCTGCGAGTCGAGCCAGCGAGCCCCGAACGGCGACGCCGCCGCCTTCTTGGCGGGCGCCGCCTTCTTCGCGGGAGCCTTCTTCGCAGGAGCCGCCTTCTTGGCCGGAGCCTTCTTCGCAGGAGCCGTCTTCTTGGCCGGAGCCTTCTTCGCGGGTGCCGCCTTCTTTGCGGGTGCCGCCCTCTTGGCAGGCGCCTTCTTCGCGGGCGCAGCCTTCTTCGCGGGCGTCGCCCTCTTGGCAGGCGCCTTCTTCGCGGGCGCAGCCTTCTTGGCGGGCGCCTTCTTGGCGGGCACAGCCTTCTTCGCAGGCGCAGCCTTCTTCGCAGGAGCCGCCTTCTTGGCCGGCGCCTTCTTGGCCGCCGCAGTCTTCTTCGCCGGTCCCACCCGTGGTGCCATGGCGATCAGCGCCGCTTGCCGAATCGCCAGCCTCGGCGATCCTCGTCGTCGAACAGCGCGTCGCCGGTGGCGACGTCCTCGGTGTCGCGGGGACCCAGGGGCTGGTCGTCGGCCATCGCCTTGCGCAGCTCGGTGAGGAACGCGTCTTCGTCGCCGTCGGCCGCCGGGTCGGTGGCCTCGGGTGCGAACCCGAGGTCGACGGCGCTCACCGGGGCGGTGGGCGGTCCGCTCTCGGCCGGCTCATCGAGACCGGGCGCCTCGTGATCCACCTCGTCGAACGCGAGGGGCTGTGGCGCGACCGGGCGGGCCGGCTCCGCCTCGGGTTCGGGCTCCGGTTCGGGTGCTGGTTCCGTGGCCTGCGGGGCGGAACCGTCGAGGGAACCGGGCTCGGGCGCGGCACCGTCCAGGTCGAGGCTGCGATCCGGCTCGACCGGCGTGGACGCCGGCGTCGGCGACGGCTCCTCTGCTGGCGAGGCGGCGTCCGGCTCGGACGGCTCGGGCGAGGGGGCGTCGGGCTCGGGCTCGGGCTCGTCGAGGTCGGAGAAGTCGGGCAGCTCCGGGTCGGCCAGGGCCGGGGCGGGAGCCAGGCGGAAGCCCGACGGGTCGTCGAGGATCTGGTGCAGCTCGGCGAGGGTGGATCCGAGCTGGGACCGCTGCTCCTCGACGTGGCGCTCGAGCACGCTGACGTCGCTGCGGAGCGACTCCCGCAGCCCCTCGAGCTCGCCGATCTCGTTGGCCAGGCGCTGGCGGGCCTCCCGGCGCTCGCTCGCCGCCTCGGCCTCGACCGCGGCCCTGCTGGCGGCGGCCTGCTGATCGGTCTCGGCGTTCTGGGCCGAGGCGCGTGCCTCAGCGTCGGCCAGGAGGGCCTCCGCCTGCTTCTTGGCGGCGGCGAGCAGGGTGTCGGCATCGGCTCGGGCCTCGCGCACCGCCGCATCCGCCGTGCGCTGGGCCATGAGGAGCGTGCGCTGGGCCTCCTGGGCCGTCTCCTCCTCGGACGGTCCCGAGGGCGCTGCGGCGACGGCAGCCGCGACCTGCTCGGCGACGCGGCGCTCGACCTCGGCGTCGATGGCGGCCTGGTCGGGTGCGGGGGCGGCCTGGCCGCCGCCGGCCTTCGCCTGCTCCAGGGCCTGGGTGAGCTGGACCTCCACCTTGGCGGCCATCGCGGTGGCCCGATCGAGGAAGTCATCGACCTCGGTGGGGTCGTACCCCTTCCCGCGGTACTTCTTGAACTCGGCGTTCTCCAGCAGGCGCTTCAGGGTCAACTCCATGGAGCCACCCTACCCGTGCGCCTCGGGCCGGGATGCGCCCCTCGTTCCAGCCTCGGTCAGCTGTCGTAGCCGCGCTCGTGGAGGCGGCGGCGCTCCTCGGGCGAGACCTCGACGTTGGTCGGGGTCAGCAGGTACACCTGGTTCGCGACCCGCTCCATCTGCCCGCCGAGGCCGTAGCAGAGGCCGCTGGCGAAGTCGATGAGGCGCCGCGACAGGTCCCGGTCGGCGCCCTGGAGGTTCATGATCACCGGCTGGCTGCCCTTGTACTTGTCCGCCACGGACTGGGCCTCATTGAACGACACGGGGGTGACCACGAACGGCTTGGCGTTGGGCATGACGGGCATGGGTCGCACCACCTGGGGACGAGGGCGGACCTGGCCGACGCCCGACGGGGCGACGGTCTGACCGGTGTCGGACGACTCGCGGGGCTCGTTGCCGCGCGTGTTGATGGGGCGGACCGAACCGATGCCCGACGGTTCGTCGGGGTAGGCCGACGAACCAGCGGGCGGCTGGGTGCGGGCGGGTGGGCGTTCGCGTCCGGGCTGGGCGCCGCGCTCGGGCTCGTCGTCGTAGTCCCTGCCGTACTCGTCGTACTCGGCGTCGTCGCCCAGTCCGAGGTACACCATTGCCTTGCGCCACATGGTCGTGAGACTAGCGGGCACCGGCCGCAGAGCCGGGGACGGACGGCCGTGGGCCGAACAGGGCGGCGCCCACCCGGACCAGTGTGGACCCCTCGGCGACCGCCGCTTCGAGGTCGCCCGACATGCCCATCGACCTCACCGGGAGGTCGAGGTCGTCGGCCAGGCGCCGCAGCAGCGCGAAGCCCGCCCGGGCATCAGCAGGCTCGCCGGTGCGCCCGACGGTCATCAACCCCTGCACGTCGAGTCCGGCATCGGCCAGGCGCGCCACCAGGTCGGCGGTCTCGTCCGGGGCGCAGCCGCCCTTCTGGGGCTCATCGGAGACGTTGACCTGCACGAGGACCCGGGCACCCGGGGCCCGCTTGGCGATCTCCAGGCCGAGGTCGGCGCGATCGACGCTCTGCCACAGCGAGACGATGCCGGCGAGGCTCCGGACCTTGTTGCGCTGCAGGCGGCCGATGGCGTGCCAGCGGACCTGGTGGCCGGCACCCGCCAGCACCGGGGCCTTGACGAGCAGCTCCTGGGCGTAGTTCTCGCCGAGGTCGACCAGCCCCGATCCCGCCGCCGCCAGGGCGACCTCGGGGCCGAAGCCCTTGGTGACGGCGAGCAGGCAGATGGCGTCCGGGTCCCCGCCCGCTTCTGCGATGCGCTGACGGACCGCGTCGACGCGCGCCCCGAGCACCTCGGGGGCCGGCGCGCTCACGGTCGGGCTTCCTGCAGCCAGGCGACGAGCGCCTGGCGGCCGGGCTCGCCCCGGGCCCGGTGGGACCAGTGGTTCGGGCTGCACGCGGTGCAGACGCCGGTGTCCTCGAGGTCGATCTGCAGCCGCCGGCAGGCCTCGGCGATCCCCGCCGGCACGTCGAGCGCCGGGGTGCCCCACGCCGTGGTGGCGCGGACCCCGTCGCCGTAGCGGGCGGCCACCAGATCCAGCTCGGCGGCGCCGAACTCGTAGCAGCGGGCTCGGATGCACGGGCCGAGCACGGCGCGCTCCGGCCCACCGCCCAGGTCGGCCATGGCGGCGGCCGTGGCCTCGATCACGCCGGCCTCGAGACCGCGCCAACCGGCGTGGGCCACACCGATCACACCGGGGCCGGTGAGCAGGATCGGCGCGCAGTCGGCCGCCTGCACCGCGAGCACGGCGCCCGGCACGGCGGTGACGGCGGCGTCGGCCTCCTCCCCCGCGTGCTCCCCCGGCGCGGTGACGGTGATGACCCGGGCACCGTGGACCTGGCGCAGCCACGACCACGGATGATCGCTGAGCGCGCGGCGCCGCGCCGCGAGGACGGTGGGCTCGGTGCGGACCATGAGGTCCCCGTGGCGCTGGTCGGTGAAGACCGAGCGGACATCGCCGCTCACGGCGGTGGCGCTTACTTCAGGAACGACGGAACGTCGAACTCGTCGTCGCCGCCGCCACCCTCGTCGTCGCCCATCCGGTGCTCGGCGGAGTCGGCGAAGAGGTCGCTGGCGCTCGACGGCCGCGGCGGGCGGGCCGGGCCATCACCCGGGGCCGGGGCCGAGCTGCCCTCGCGGCGGGGCGGGCGGCCCGAGGAGGTCTTCTCCTCCCAGCGGTCGAACCCGGCGGCGATGACGGTGACGCGGACCTCGTCGCCCATCTCGTCGTCGATGACCGTGCCGAAGATGATGTTGGCGTCCGGGTGGGCGACGCCGTGGATGACCTCGGCGGCCTCGTTGACCTCGAACAGGCCGAGGTCGGAGCCGCCGGAGATCGACAGCAGGATGCCGCGGGCACCCTCGATGGACGCTTCGAGCAGCGGGCTCGAGATGGCACCGCGGGCGGCGTTGAGCGCCCGACCCTCGCCGGTGGCGCTGCCGATGCCCATGAGGGCGGACCCGGCGTTGCTCATGATCATCTTCACGTCGGCGAAGTCGGTGTTGATGACGCCGGGCGTGGTGATGAGGTCAGTGATGCCCTGCACGCCCTGGAGGAGGACCTCGTCGGCCATCTTGAAGGCGTTCATCATCGACGTCTTCTCGTTCGACACGGTGAGGAGCCGGTCGTTCGGGATGACGATCTGGGTGTCGACCTTCTCCTTGAGGCGCTGGATGCCGGCCTCCGCCTGCACGGAGCGGCGACGGCCCTCGAAGGCGAACGGGCGGGTGACCACGCCGATGGTGAGGGCGCCGATGTCCTTGGCGATCTCGGCGATGACCGGGGCGGCGCCGGTGCCGGTGCCACCCCCCTTGCCAGCGGTGATGAAGACCATGTCGGCGCCCTGGAGCACCTCCTCGATCTCCTGGCGGTGCTCCTCGGCGGCCAGTCGGCCGACCTCGGGGTCGCTGCCGGCGCCGAGGCCCCGCGTGAGCTCACGGCCGATGTCGAGCTTGATGTCCGCGTCGGACATGAGCAGCGCCTGGGCGTCGGTGTTGACGGCGATGAACTCGACGCCCTTCAGCCCGGCGTCGATCATGCGGTTGACGGCGTTGACGCCACCGCCACCCACACCGACCACCTTGATGACAGCCAGGTAGTTCTGGGGATTTCCGGCCATGACTTCTACCTCCACGCAGGGTGGTTGGAAGGGGAACCCTCAACAGCGGCTGGAGGGAGGGGTGAACCTTGACGAATGGTTGACATTAGTACCCAATCATTGCGGGTCGGCCGTGGCGAACGGGGGATTCCGCTCATGATCGGGTCACCGTGGCAGCGCGGGGGACGCTGACGTCGATGGTGTCGATGGTGGTGCGATCGGCCTGATCGAGCAGGACCCGCACCGCGTCGGCCTTGGCGGTGGACTGCCGGCTGTCGCCCCAGCGGACGTCGATGCCGTCGTGGAGCGTCAGTCGGATGCCGGCGGGGGTGGCGCTGGCGGCGGCCACCTCGCTGCGCAGATCGTCGGGCAGATCGGCGACGGCGGCCACCACCCAGCGCTGCGTGGGCGACAGGGAGCGGCCCGCCACAGCGCCGTCACCGCCGAGGACGGGCAGGTCGGTGTCGGTCACCGGGCCGAGGACCCGACCGTCGCCGTCGACCTGCACGGCGTCCGAGCCGGTGCCGACCACGGCCACCGGGGTGCGCTCGACGACCGCGATCTCGACCGTGCCCGGCCACGATCGCGACACGGTGGCCCGCTCGACCCACGGCAGGGCCTCCAGACGGCCTTCGACCGCGGGCGCATCGACGCCGACCATGGCGCTGCCCGAGGCGATGCCTGCGGCCTCGACGGCTTCGGCGCGTTCGGTACGGGAGGTGCCCCGGACCTCGACGTGGTCCACGTCGAGCACCGGGGACTGCGCGAGGGCGTAGGCGCCACCGACCAGCACGGCGATGACCACCGCCGCCATGACCCAGCGCAACCGCCGCCGGCCCTCGCCGCGAGCGACCTCGAGGCGGCGGGCCTGGAGGCGGGGGTCCACCAGCGAAGGGCTCTCGGTCTTCTTCGAGGACCGGGCGGGCTTCAGCGCCTTGGCGGGCTTGGGGCCCTTGGCCGCCTTGGGGGGCTTGGCGGGCTTGGCCGCCTCGACCCGGCCCGACGAGCGGCCCGGCTTCGGCGGCTTGGAGCGTTGGCGGAAGACCGTGTCGGTCATCGGTCCAGCTCCGGCATGGGGTCGAACCCGACGAGGCAGGTCTCGGCGTGGAGGGCGATGCCCGTGCGGTCGTGCACGCGGCGGCGGACCTCGACCATCAGGTCCCAGATGTCCCGCGCCCGGCCACCCTCGTCGGCCTGGATGAAGTTGGCGTGCTTCGGCGACACCTCGGCGGTGCCGACGCGCAGGCCCTTGCACCCGGCCTCGTCGATGAGGCGTCCGGCGGTGGCCCCCTCCGGATTGGTGAAGACCGACCCGGCGTTGCGGCCACCGGGCTGGTTGTCCCGGCGCCACTGGGTCTTCTCCTTGATGGCCGCACGCGCCACCTCGGGATCACCGGGGGTCAACTCGAGGTCCGCCCACACGACGATCTGGTCGGCGCGGATCGAGGAGCTCCGGTACCCCAGGACGAGCTCCGATGCCGGCACGACTCCATCCTCGCCCGATGCCAGGTCCACGACGCGGACCCTCACCAGGCAGTCGGCCAGATCGGCGTCGGGCACCCCGGCGTTCATCCGCACCGCCCCGCCCACGGACCCGGGCACGCCAGCCGCCCACTCGAAGCCGGTGAGCCCGGCCCCAGCGGTCTGGCGGGCCACGACCGGCAGCTTGGCCTGGGCCCCGGCGCGCACCCGCGTGCCCTCGATGGCGATGTCGGCGAAGGCCGGCCCGAGCACCACGACCAGGCCGGGGAACCCCTCGTCGCACACCAGCAGGTTGGAGCCCCGGCCGACGACGAGCACGGGCACATCCGGGTGGGCGGCCGTCGCCGCCGCCACCTCGGCGAGGTGGTCCTCGTCGCGGACGGTGATGGCGAGGGCGGCCGGTCCCCCGACGCCGTAGGTGGTGAGCGGACCCGTCGGGGCGTCGTGCCGAGCGGCACGGCCCAGGCGCTCGGCCAGGGCCTCGAGCGCCGCCGTCACGGTGCTGCGTCCTCGGCGACGAGGCGCCGACCGAGGTCGGACACGTCACCGGCACCGACGGTGAGGCACAGGTCGCCGGGGCGCAGCGCGTCTCGCAGCCAGAAGGCGGCATCGCCGAGCGTGGGCACCCAGGCCACCTCCGCCCAGGGCCGGACATCGAGCACGGCCTCGACGAGGGACCGGCCCGTGACCCCGGGGAGGGGCTCCTCGCCGGCGCCGTAGATCTCCGTGATGGCGATGACGTCGGCCAGGGCCAGCGCGGCACCGAAGTCCGCGAGCAGGTCACGGGTGCGGGTGTAGCGGTGGGGCTGGAACACGGCGACGACGCGGGACCAACCGGCCTCCTGCGCCGAGGCGAGGAGCGCCCGGAGCTTGCCGGGGTTGTGGGCGTAGTCGTCGACGAACGTGGCCCCGTGCGCCTCCCCCAGCACCTCGAAGCGGCGCGACACGCCGCGGTAGGCGCCGATGGCGGCGACGGCGTCGGCGGCCCCCACCCCGAGCTCCAGGGCGACGGCCACGGCCACTGCGGCGTTGCGGGCGTGGTGGCGGCCGGGGGTGCCCACCCGCACCGGGCCGAGCTCCTGTCCGCGGTGGCGGAGCCCGAAGGTGGTGTGGAGCCGCTCGACGGAGACCGAGTGCACCAGGAAGTCGGCCTCTGGGCCCTCGCCCACGGTGACGGCGCTGACCGCCTGCGCCACCCGCAGCGCGCGCGGGTCCGTGACCTGCTCGGCGCGCGGGTCGTCGATGCAGACGATGCCGACCCGGGCGTCCTCGAGGAACCGCAGGAACGCGGCCTCGATGGCGGTGATGTCGTGCCAGAAGTCGAGGTGGTCCTCGTCGATGTTGGTGACGACGGCGATGTCGCCGCCGAGCCGCAGGAACGTGCCGTCGCTCTCGTCGGCCTCGACGACGAACGCGCTCGCGTCCTGATCGGACCAGTGCGCGGCACGGCCGAGGCCCAGGGGCGTGGCCCCCACGAGGTAGGACGGGTCGGTGCCGGCACCGTCGAGCAGGGTGGCGAGCATGCCCGTGGTGCTGGTCTTGCCGTGGGTGCCCGACACCGCCACCGTGGGCCGGGCGGCACAGATGAGGCTGAGGATCCCGGCGCGGTCGAGCACCGTGCAACCGGCGTCGGTCGCAGCCGCGAGGTCCCGCTCGGTGGGCGGGAAGGCGGTGGAGTGGGCGACGATCTCGGCGGCGTGGGCGTGGGCGACGGCGAACAGCTCGCCCGGCGCCACCACCTCCGGCTGCACGCCGGCGGCCTCGAGCGCGGGCCAGGCGACGGTCCGGTTCACGTCGGAGCCGGTGACGCGGTGGCCCATGGCGGCGAGGATGATGCCGATCGCGCTGATCCCCGCCCCCCCGATGCCCACGAGGTGCACGGCGCGCGGCGCGGCC